>NZ_JPII01000030.1:0-136151 GCF_000832025.1 Shewanella sp. cp20
ATTTCCTGCGCTATTTCTGATCACATATTTACTGTGATTGGTATAATTTTCTCTGTCTCACTAAAAAGGTCAGCCTAGTGCTGGCCTTTTTGTTATCTCGGTGTTTTATCCTGCTCACTCTCCCATATTTGGTCTTATAAACTGCTTATTACAAGCAAGCCGAGCCTTTATAGCGATGCCGACTATACTCAAGAGTGCAGTAATTAAGGTAGTTTAACTCACCTGAGGATAGTGTTATGAAACACCAACAACCCCTGCTGCTTGCCGCCACGCTGGCTCTCTTGGCTGGTGCCGCCCAGGCTGCAGATAAACAGGCCTTACTCGAAGACGCACTCAATGCGGCGCCGCCGACCCTGAGGGATAAGGTTACAGTGATGGACTGGGACAATAATGTCCTGCAAAAGGGTAGTGTCGACTATACCTGTTTCCCGACCCCGCCTAGTCTGCAAGGCACGGCACCTATGTGTATGGATGGGCCCTGGATGGAGTGGGCCGACGCCTGGATGAATAAGAAGCCGTTTCAGGCCAAGGCTGTGGGTATTTCCTATATGCTGGCCGGTGATGGTGGCGCGAGCAATACCGATCCCTATGCCGAGGGCGAAACCGCCGATAATCAGTGGATTGTCGAGGGGCCGCACCTGATGATCATCATGCCGGATCCTGCCTTGCTCGACAGTCTGCCAACCGACCCTTACGCCGGTGGCCCCTACGTGATGTGGAAGGGCACACCTTACGCGCACATCATGGTACCGGTTGGCCCGAGAAAATAGGCCTTGGATTTTTTGCTAAATACTCATTTTAACGCCCGCAAGGGCGTTTTTTATGTGAGTTTTTAAACTACCGTCGATTGTATCTCGCCATCGACCAGCTTAGTGGTGAGGCGATCGCCTGTGCTGACATCTTGAGTGCTGTGCAGCACCTTGCCCTGTGCGTCTAGGGTGATGCTATAGCCACGGCTCAGGGTCGCCAGTGGGCTGACGGTTTCCAGTTGGTGAGCGGCATATTGCAGCGACTTTTCCGCCATCTTGAGCTTGGCCTGCATGGCGCCGTGCAACCTTTGACTCTGGTGGCTCAGGCGGCTCGATGCCAGGGCGAGCTGATGACTGGGGGAAACCTGATTTAATCTGGCGTGCAGGGATTGCTGGTGACGCTCTAACTTGTGCAACTTGGCGGTTAATGCGGCGTTGAGCCTAAGCTGTAGCTCGTCGAATCTCTGCTCATACTGCTCTAGGCGGCGCTTGGGATCTTGTCGCTCTAATCTATGGTGCAGCTGGCTGAAACGCTGGGCCTGTTTTAGCCCATAGTGCTGCCAACCCTGCTTGAGGCGTGTCATGGCCATCTTGAGCTTATCGGCCTTGCTGAGCGCATCCTGAGAGAGCAGTTCAGCCGCGGCAGAAGGGGTAGGGGCGCGTAGATCGGCGACATAGTCGCTGATGGTGGTGTCTACCTCATGGCCCACCGCCGAGACCACGGGCAGGGCGCTGTTATAGATGGTGTGGGCCAGGGCCTCGCTGTTGAAACACCAGAGATCTTCTAGGGAACCGCCGCCACGGGTGAGCAGCAGCACATCCACTTCCATCCGGTCGTTGGCCTGCATGATGGCATGGATTAGTGACTTATCGGCGTGTTCGCCCTGTACCTGGCTGGGGTAGATGATCACCTCGATAGAAGGGTCGCGTCTTTGCAGGACATGGAGCACGTCTCTGATGGCGGCGCCGGTGGCAGAGGTGATCACCCCGATGCGTTGAATGTTTTCTGGTAGCGGGCGCTTGGTGTCGGCGGCAAACAGGCCCTCGGCGGCCAGCTTCATCTTGAGGGCTTCATACTGCTGAGCCAGTAAACCATCGCCGGCGGGGAGCATGGATTCTATGATCAGCTGATAGTCGCCCCTGGGCTCATAGACGCTGATGGCGCCCTTGACCAATACCTGCTGGCCATTGGCCGGGCGGAAGGTGACCGCACGATTGCGCCCCTTAAACATGGCGGCGCGGATCTGGGCGTAATTGTCCTTTAGGGTGAGATACCAGTGGCCTGAGCTGGGGGCCGAAAAATTGGATATTTCTGCTTCGAGCCAGACTTTACCCAGTTCACCTTCGAGTAATTGCCGCACTTCTCCATTGAGGCGCGATACGGTGTAAACATTATTTTTCGGCATTTTCATAGATATTTTGCTACTAAAGCGACTTTTTTACTATTTTCCATTTACCACACCCAATATGCAAGGTATAATCCCGCCGCAATATTTTACCTCTTATATCACCTACATGGGGAGATGTTGCCATGCTACGTTTAAAAAAAGAAGCACTAACCTTTGATGATGTGTTGCTTGTTCCTGCACACTCGACCGTACTCCCTAACACTGCCGTTCTTAAGACTCGTTTAACCCAGAAGATCGAACTCAATATGCCTATCGTGTCTGCAGCCATGGATACCGTGACTGAAGCGCGCCTTGCCATCGCCATGGCACAGGAAGGTGGTATTGGTTTCATCCATAAAAATATGAGCATAGAGCAGCAGGCCGAGCAAGTTCGCCAGGTAAAGATCTATGAAGCGGGTATCGTTCAGCAACCTGTAACGGTCACGCCTAATACGACACTTGAGCAGCTTAAAGCGCTTACGGAGAAGAACGGCTTTGCCGGTTACCCAGTGATTGACGAAGCCAATGAGTTGGTGGGTATCATCACGGGTCGTGACGTACGTTTCATCACCGACTGGTCTCGCACCGTCGACAAGGTAATGACGCCGAAAGAGCGTCTGGTGACAGTGCCTGAAGGCACGCCGCTGGATGAAGTGCAGAAGTTGATGCACGCTCACCGCGTCGAGAAAGTCCTAGTTGTCGATGGCGACTTCCGTCTCAAGGGCCTTATCACAGTTAAAGATTTCCAAAAAGCCGAGCGTAAGCCTAACGCCTGTAAGGATGAGTTAGGTCGTTTACGTGTGGGCGCGGCTGTAGGTGCAGGTGCCGGTAACGAAGAGCGTGTCGATGCGCTGGTAAAAGCCGGTATCGACGTGCTGCTTATCGATTCATCTCATGGTCACTCTGAAGGCGTGTTGCAGCGTATTCGTGACACCCGCTCCAAATACCCAGATCTTCAGATCGTGGGCGGTAACGTGGCCACGGCCGAAGGTGCCCTGGCACTGGTCGAGGCCGGTGTGAACGCGGTTAAGGTGGGTATCGGTCCTGGCTCTATCTGTACTACCCGTATCGTTACCGGTGTGGGCGTACCGCAGATCACCGCCGTTTCTGATGCGGCCGCTGCGGTTAAGCACTTAGATATCCCTGTTATCGCCGATGGTGGCATCCGCTTCTCTGGTGACCTGGCTAAGGCGCTGGCAGCCGGTGCATCATGCATCATGGCGGGCTCTATGTTTGCCGGTACCGACGAGGCGCCAGGTGAGACAGAGCTATACAACGGCCGTGCCTACAAGTCATACCGCGGCATGGGCTCATTGGGCGCCATGACACAAGGTTCTTCTGACCGTTACTTCCAAAGCGATAACGCTGCCGACAAGCTGGTACCCGAGGGTATCGAAGGTCGCGTACCTTACAAGGGTAAGCTGAAGGAGATCATCCACCAGTACATGGGCGGCCTACGTTCATGCATGGGCCTCACAGGTTGTCCTACCATTAAAGATCTTAATGAGAAGGCGGAATTTGTGAAGGTAACCTCGGCGGGTATGGGTGAGTCCCACGTTCACGACGTGACCATCAGCAAAGAAGCCCCTAACTATCGCAGCGGTTCTTAATTATTGAAATCAGGCAGTGTCATTGAAAAATACACTGCCTTTTCTTAAGCCAGGTCTTAATAAATGACATTGGCGAAAAATCTGAAAGATAAAAGGTAAAGCATGAGCAACATTCATGATCATAAGATCCTTATCCTCGATTTTGGATCTCAGTACACGCAATTAATTGCCCGCCGTATCCGTGAGATCGGTGTTTACTGTGAGCTTTGGGCCTGGGATGTGTCTGAAGAGCAGATCAAAGCCTTTGCGCCTAACGGTATTATTTTGGCCGGTGGCCCAGAGAGCGTCACCGCCGACAACTCGCCTCGTGCCCCTGAATATGTGTTTAACGCCGGCGTGCCTGTACTCGGCATCTGCTATGGCATGCAGACCATGTCAGAGCAGCTGGGCGGCAAGGTAATTCAAGGCATTGGCGAAGGTGAGTTCGGCTATGCCCAGGTTGAAGTTCAGGCGGCTTCAGAGCTGTTCAAGAGCATCGAAGATGCGGTCAGTGACAGCGGTAAGGCGTTGCTGGACGTATGGATGAGCCATGGTGACAAGGTCTCTGAGATCCCAGAAGGTTTCGTGACAGTTGCTAAGACAGATACCTGTCCTTATGCGGCCATGGCTAACGAAGAGAAGCGTTTCTACGGCGTACAGTTCCACCCAGAGGTGACCCACACCCGTCAGGGCAAGCGTATGCTGGAGCATTTCGCCCTGGATATCTGTCAGTGTGAGGCTAATTGGAAGCCGGCTTCTATCATCGAAGACGCGGTTGCTCGCATCAAGGAGCAGGTGGGTGATGACGAGGTTATCCTGGGTCTGTCAGGTGGTGTCGACTCTTCGGTGGTGGCCATGCTGCTACACCGCGCCATCGGCAGCAAGCTGACCTGTGTGTTTGTCGACAACGGTCTGCTGCGTCTGAACGAGGCCGACCAGGTCCTCGAGATGTTTGGCGATCACTTTGGTCTTAACATAGTTCACGTCGATGCCGAATCTCGTTTCCTCGATGCCTTAGCAGGCGAGGCCGACCCAGAAGCCAAGCGTAAGATCATCGGTAAGGTGTTTGTCGATATCTTCGACGAAGAGTCGCGCAAGTGTGTTAACGCCAAGTGGCTGGCACAGGGCACCATCTACCCGGATGTTATCGAATCGGCGGGCAGTGCAACAGGCAAGGCGCACGTGATTAAGTCACACCATAACGTCGGCGGTCTGCCGGATGATATGGAGCTGGGTCTGGTCGAGCCGCTGCGTGAGCTGTTTAAGGATGAGGTGCGTAAGATAGGTCTAGAACTCGGCCTGCCTTACAACATGCTCTACCGTCACCCATTCCCTGGCCCAGGCCTGGGGGTACGTGTACTGGGTGAAGTGAAGAAAGAGTACTGTGATCTGCTGCGCCGCGCCGATGCTATCTTCATCGAAGAGCTGCACAAGGCCGACCTGTACAACAAGGTGAGCCAGGCCTTTACCGTCTTCCTGCCGGTTCGCAGTGTAGGCGTGATGGGTGATGGTCGTAAGTATGACTGGGTTGTATCGCTGCGTGCGGTAGAAACCATCGACTTCATGACGGCCCATTGGGCACATCTGCCATACGATTTCCTCGGCAGAGTCTCAAACCGTATCATCAATGAGATCGACGGCATCTCTCGCGTGGTTTACGATATCTCAGGTAAGCCACCTGCAACCATCGAGTGGGAATAATTTCGCGATAGGTTGAGATGATTGATGAAAGGGGCATAGCGATATGCCCTTTTTATTTGAGTGACATTATTGGCCTGGCCGGTAGGCCCAGGTAAAAACATCATCCTTAAAAAATGGCCGTGTGAACCTAAGTAATAGAGAGCAGATGAGTAAGGCAGTAGAAGAGCAAGCCAGCCTGGAGCAGCAGGCGGTAAAAGATGAAGCCTATATGCGTCAAGCGATGGCACTGGCCGCCGAGGCCGAGTCGCGGGGGGAGGTCCCCGTGGGCGCGCTATTGGTGAAAGACGATAGAGTGATAGCCACAGGCTTTAACCTTAGCATCTGTCGTCATGATGCCAGTGCCCACGCCGAGATGGAGTGCATTCGCGCCGCGGGTCAGGCGGTGGAGAACTATCGTCTGCTCGATACCACCCTCTATGTGACCTTAGAGCCCTGCGCCATGTGCGCCGGTGCCATGGTGCATGCCAGGATCGCGCGTTTGGTGTATGGCGCGGCCGATCTCAAGACGGGCGCGGCGGGGAGTGTGGTGGATCTGGTGCGCAGCAGCGCCTTCAATCATCAGTTAACCGTGACCTCAGGCGTGTTGGCCGAGGAGTGCGGCGAGCAGCTCAGCGCCTTCTTTCGTCGGCGGCGTCAGGAGAAGAAGGCGCTGAAGATGGCAGAAAAAAAACAAGGGCAATAGCCCTTGTTTTTATTTGTCGGTCACTCAATTTTTTAGCCCGGTTGATTGTCGTTATCGGGATGCTTAATAAAAGTGAAGTACTGTTTCTGCCTGTTAATCGTATGCTGGTGGCGTATTTTAAGCAGGGTTCTTCTACGTGAAGACAGATTATTTAAGGCTTTTTTTCTCATAATGAACCTCCATTAGGCCGCTGCGCTATCTCTATCACAAGCTTTAGCTCATTAATCGGGTTGACTCGCTGAAACCTCGCTTTGTGATTGTTTTTCGGCCGTTTGTTGCGTTTCCACCATTTCATCTTGTAACTGTTGATTCTGATTGTCAATCCAAACCAGGGTGTCGTAGTAGCGTCTGATGTTATCTACATAGTGAACGGCTTCGCTGCCGCGGGCATAGCCATAGCGCGTCTGCTTGTAGTATTTGCGCTTCTGCAGCAGGGGCAATACTTTTTTCAAATCCCGCCAGGCACTTGGGTTTAGTCCCATAGACTGCGCCAGCTTACGCGCATCTTCCACATGGCCATAGCCTATGTTGTAGGAAGCCAGCGCAAACCACATGCGTTGATTGTCGGGAATCGACTCTGGCAGGCGATTGAGGATGTCGCTCAGGTATTTGGCGCCGCCACGTATGCTCTGCTCTGGGTCCAGACGGTTGTCGATCCCCATCTGCTTGGCCGTGGGCAGGGTAAGCATCATCATGCCGCGCACCCCGGTGGGAGAGCGGGCGTTGGGATTCCAATGGGACTCCTGATAGGCGGTGGCCGCCAGTTTACGCCAGTCAAGGTCACCTGCGTATTCGACAAAGTTGTCGCGATACTTGGGCAGCCTGCTGTCGATGGCCCTTAGGAAGGCACGGGTGTCCACATAGTCGAAACGCTTCACATGGGCGAAATACTTCTCGTTGAGATGGGCCAGGGTGCCGGCTCGCTTCTCCTGGTGCCAGAAACTCAGCAAGTCGCTCATCAGCTGATCGCTGCCGTTGGGGGGCAGCAGCCAGACCACGGCCTGACCTTCACGCAGAACCGGGCCGGCCCTGAGTTCCGGCATGTAGCGGCGGTTGATCTCGAAGGTGGTCGAATCGGCAATGGTGTAGCTTATCTCGTCGCGGGCGATCATCGCCAGCAGCTCTTCGCTGTCCTTGTCGCCTTGCTGATCCCATACCAGCTCGGGGTAGAGTTTTTGCAGCTCGGCCAGGGTCTCGATAAAGGAAGAGTCTGAAACCACGGTGATGTTATCCTCCAGCTGACTCACGTCCGTCGGGTATTTGGCCCCCTGCTTGTAGACCAGTACCTGATTAACATAGTAGAGCGGCGGGCCAAGCCTGAATTGTTCTCGGCGGCTCTGGGTATCAGCCAGTCCGGCGGCGATCAGATCGATCTCACCATTTCGCATCGCCTGGTAGAGATCGCCTATGGTGGGGTAGGGCAGCATGTTGAGCGTGAGACCCTGATGCTCGGCAAAACGCGCCGCCATCTCATAGTCGAAGCCGGCGAGTCCCTGGCCCGTGGTCACATAGATCTGCGCGCCGTAGAGGGTGCCGACATTGAGCTGGGTTTTGGGCTGGGTCTCAACCACTTTTGCTGGTTCCACGCGCTCGCCCTGACAAGCCGTCAGTAGCGATACACAGTATAGAATCAGCAGGAGAGTTCTCATTAAGTTACTATTTTTTAATCCATTTTATAAAAATCGGCTGACGATTATATCACAAGCTGTTCAAAGGCAATAATGGCGATTATTTCGGCTGAAATTGTTTGTTGGTCTATGGATGATTTTGGCGTTTAGCCCACTTAAGTATGGGGCATGAATTTAGCGCCGCGCCAGTTTCTTTAAAACGTAAAGCTGTTTTCGCGCTATGGTGATAATAAATCGAAGGAAACGCCGTTTTGAAGCCATGCTACGGATGATTTGTGCCCCACATTTCCCTATAATAGCGCCAGATCTGACCCTGCAATTATAAATAATAAGGTGAAAAGACGTGATGGAGATCATCCGCGGAGCCCCTGCATTATCAGCGTTTAGAGTCCAAAAACTAATGGAGGCCTGTCAGAGTGCGGCGCTTCCAGTACAAGATATCTATGCTGAGTTCATACATTTAGCCGATTTGACAGAGGCATTGGATGCTGGTGAAACCCAGCAGCTGGCCAAACTGTTAACCTATGGACCTGCGATCGAAGCACATGCGCCCCAAGGCAATTTGTACTTCGTAACGCCGCGTCCGGGCACCATCTCTCCATGGTCGTCTAAAGCGACCGACATCGCTCATAACTGTGGTTTGAACAAGGTAAAGCGCTTAGAGCGTGGTATCGCCTACTATGTTCAGGCCGATAATCTGGATGAAGCCCAGCAAAAACAGCTGCTGGGTCTGCTGCACGACCGTATGGTCGAGGTGGTTATGCCAGATTTCGAGCAGGCGAGCAGCCTGTTTGCCCGCACCGAGCCTGCGGTCTTTACCAGTGTCGACGTACTGGGTGAAGGCAAGACGGCACTGGAAGCGGCCAACGTTAAGCTGGGTCTGGCGCTGGCGCCGGATGAGATTGACTACCTGGTAGAGAACTTCCAGCGTCTGGGTCGTAACCCTAACGATGTCGAGCTGATGATGTTTGCCCAGGCGAACTCAGAGCATTGCCGTCACAAGATCTTCAACGCCGACTGGACCATCGACGGCGAGGTGCAGCCAAAGTCGCTGTTCAAGATGATCAAGAACACCTTCGAGAAGACCCCTGAACACGTGTTATCTGCCTATAAAGATAACGCCGCCGTGATGGAAGGTTCTGTCGCCGGTCGTTTCTTCCCCGAGCCAAACGGGGTTTATGCCTATCACACAGAGCCGATGCATATCCTGATGAAGGTGGAGACCCATAACCACCCGACAGCCATCAGCCCATACCCAGGTGCGGCGACAGGTTCTGGCGGTGAGATCCGCGACGAAGGCGCAACCGGTCGCGGCTCTAAGCCAAAGGCCGGCCTCACCGGCTTTAGCGTATCAAACCTCAAGATCCCAGGCTTCGTTCAGCCATGGGAAGGCGATTATGGTAAGCCAGATCGCATCGTTACCGCGCTGGATATCATGACCGAAGGCCCACTGGGCGGCGCGGCCTTTAACAACGAATTTGGTCGTCCGGCGCTGCTGGGCTACTTCCGTACCTATGAGCAGGAAGTCTCGAGCCACAACGGCGTCGAGGTACGTGGTTATCACAAGCCGATCATGCTGGCCGGTGGCCTGGGTAACATCCGCGAAGAGCATGTGCAGAAGGGTGAGATCACCGTCGGCGCTAAGCTTATCGTGCTGGGTGGCCCTGCGATGAACATCGGCCTTGGCGGCGGCGCGGCTTCCTCTATGGCCTCTGGTCAGTCGAGCGAAGATCTCGATTTCGCCTCGGTGCAGCGTGACAACCCAGAGATGGAGCGTCGCTGTCAGGAGGTGATCGATCGCTGCTGGCAGATGGGCGAGGCTAACCCAATTCAATTTATCCACGACGTGGGCGCGGGTGGTCTGTCAAACGCCTTCCCTGAGTTGGTGGATGACGGCGGACGCGGTGGTCGTTTCGAGCTGCGTAACGTGCCATCAGACGAGCCGGGCATGAGTCCGCTGGAGATCTGGTGTAACGAGTCTCAGGAGCGTTATGTGCTGTCTGTGGCGCCGGAAAATCTAGCATTATTCACCGCCATCTGTGAGCGCGAGCGCGCCCCATTTGCCGTGGTGGGTGAGGCAACCGAGGAGCGTCACCTGACCCTGTCAGACGAGCACTTCGACAACAAGCCTATCGATCTGCCGCTGGAAGTTCTGCTAGGCAAGGCGCCTAAGATGAGCCGTGACGTGGTGTCGCAAAAGGCGGATTCGCCTGCATTGGCGCAAGCGTCTATCGAACTCAAAGAGGCGGTGCGCCGCGTGCTGCGTCTGCCTACCGTTGCCGAGAAGACCTTCCTGATCACCATTGGTGACCGCACGGTAACCGGCCTGGTCAATCGCGACCAGATGGTGGGTCCTTGGCAGGTGCCTGTGGCCGACTGCGCCGTGACAGCCTCTAGTTTTGATTCTTACAGCGGTGAAGCCATGTCGATGGGCGAGCGCACGCCGCTGGCACTGCTGGACTTTGGCGCCTCGGCGCGTATGGCGGTGGCCGAATCTATCATGAACATCGCCGGCAGTGATATCGGCTCACTCAAGCGTATCAAGCTGTCGGCCAACTGGATGTCTGCGGCGGGTCACCCGGGTGAAGACGCGGGTCTGTACGAGGCGGTCAAGGCCGTGGGCGAAGAGTTGTGTCCTGAGCTGGATCTCACCATCCCAGTGGGTAAAGACTCCATGTCGATGAAGACGGCCTGGCAGGATGGCAATGAAGATAAGACGGTAACCTCGCCTATGTCGCTGGTGATCACTGCCTTTGGCGCGGTGCAGGATATTCGCAAGACGGTTACCCCTGAGCTGAGAAGCGACAAGGGTGAAACCGAGCTGTTATTGGTCGATCTTAGCCAGGGCGAGCATCGCCTGGGCGGTTCCTGTGTGGCCCAGGTCTACGGCCAGCTGGGAGACAAGGCGCCAGACTTAGCCGATGCGGCCCTGCTGCGTGGCTTCTTTGAGGTGACTCAGTCGCTGGTGGCCGACAAGGCGCTGCTGGCCTATCACGATCGCAGCGACGGTGGCTTGTTCACCACCTTAGTTGAGATGGCCTTTGCCGGTAACACGGGTCTGGATGTGGATCTCAGCGCGCTGAGCGGTACTCACCTCGAGCGTCTGTTCAACGAAGAGCTGGGCGCGGTTATCCAGGTGCGCGCCGGTGACAGCGAGGCGATCAAGGCGCAGTACCAGGCGGCAGGCGTGGCCTGCTACGCGGTTGCCAAGCCGGTGGCTGGCGACAGCATCATCATCCGCGACGCAGCGACCGAGGTGTTAGCCGAGTCACGCACCGAGCTACGTACCATCTGGGCCGAGACCACCTACCGCATGCAGGCGATGCGTGATAACCCAGAGTGTGCGCTGGAAGAGTTCAAGCTTAAGCAGGTGGCAGATGCCCCAGGCCTGACCGTCGACCTTAAGTTCGACCCGAGCGAAGATATCGCCGCGCCTTATATCCTCAAGGGAACGGCGCCTAAGATGGCGATTCTGCGTGAGCAGGGGGTTAACTCTCATCTTGAGATGGCTGCCGCCTTCGACCGTGCCGGCTTCGAGAGCCGCGACGTGCATATGTCTGACATCCTCTCCGGCCGTATCAGCCTAGAAGAGTTCCAGGGCCTGGCGGCTTGTGGTGGCTTCTCCTACGGTGACGTATTGGGCGCAGGTGAAGGGTGGGCTAAGTCGATTCTGTTCAACGGCCGTGCCCGTGAAGAGTTCAGCCGCTTCTTCGAGCGCAGCGACAGCTTCGCCCTCGGGGTATGTAACGGTTGTCAGATGCTGTCTAACCTGAAAGATATCATCCCGGGTACCGAGCACTGGCCACACTTCGTGCGTAACCGCTCCGAGCGATTCGAGGCCCGTTTCAGCCTGGTAGAAGTGCAGAAGAGTCCATCTTTCTTCTTCGAAGGCATGGAAGGCTCACGTATGCCAATCGCCGTGTCTCACGGTGAGGGTCGCGCCGAGTTCGCATCGCCTGAGGCGCTGGCGGCCGCAGAGGCCTCTGGCACAGTCGCGCTGCGTTTTGTTGATGGCCATGGTCAGATAGCGACGCAATACCCAGAGAACCCTAACGGCTCACCAAACGCGTTAACCGGTATCTGTAGCAGCGACGGTCGTGTCACCATCATGATGCCACACCCTGAGCGCGTATTTAGAACCGTTGCCAACTCATGGCATCCTGATGAGTGGGGTGAAGACAGCCCATGGATGAGAATGTTCAGAAACGTCAGAGCTAAATTAGGTTAACCTGAGCTTGTCAGCTTGATGGATGCAAAAAGGGCCTCGAAATTTCGAGGCCCTTTTTTTATACCCATAAAGGGTTAACTTAAAATCTTACATATACATGCACTTAGTCTTACTTTATTACATCCTGAACTGCTAAATAGGCATAAAGAAGCCATACTGCCGGTTTTCACTCTTAATTCACGCAAATAATGCTTAATGGGATCAGCCCTGAAAATGGCTAAAAGGCGAACTGGTTTGTTTAGTATCTGCTAAACTAGCCTGAAATCATCTAAACCGAGTCGTTAGAAAGTAAAAAGCCACCGCCTTCGAGAAGAAAACGGTGGCCGTTTTGCGCTAACAAAACTTCAAGTAATGATGGGGTTAAGGGCTATTTACAGCTCTCTTGCAGTATAGAGTTCAACAAAAGTGCGCTTGTAGCTGTTAACTAGACGTTCAAATAGGTTTTTCATAACGGATTCTCCACACAGTGATTAATGATGTGAGCGGAGTGTGGCTTGCCGGGCAACTTCACCGGGTTGATTGGGCCGTCTCCTTAACACAGGGATATAGTAAGCAAATACCGCCTCGACGACAAACGATTAAAATTCCAGTATCGCATTAGTATTTTTAATGCTGTTTGTGTTTTTTTAATCGATTTGATTGGGTTTGCGCTTTATATCTTTTTGTTTTTATGTGCTTTTGTGGGTTTTTATTTGTTGGTTTTGGGTTATTAATACTAACCCTTGATTTGTTAAAATTTGTTAAATATTGTTTTTTGTCTGATGTTTGGTGAAGTTTGGTAAAAATAGCCTTTTTATCAAAATTCAAGGCGTTCCTATCATATGTGTAATGTTTTGGCAAGCTTGTTGTCGGGTGAAGTGTGGCGCCGTCCGCAAAACCCACTATCCGCGCCGTGATTGATTGATTTGAATCAATTTTGAATGGTATAAAATGGCTAGGGTACGTTTGATATGCCTTGTTATAAGTTTTTGAAAAAAATGATTTAAATTGATTTTCTCTGCCGTTTTATGAGATGTGAGCTTAAAAACCAAACGGTTTTGTGAGCCACCTCTCAAAAACCGGGGCGAGAGGGCCTTTTTGGGCGTCAAGGACGTTTGAGAGAGGCAAAAAGTTAAAATTTGGCGGTTTGTGAGATTCAGGTCTGACAAATTACTTGAATAATAAAATTCCTAATTAGGCATTTTTCCGGGTTGATGGGGATCTAACCCTGAAGAATGATCGCACCACCTAAGGAGTCACTGATGATTGTTGAAGAGGTTGTAGAGCTCTCGCGCTTACAGTTTGCGCTGACAGCTATGTATCACTTCCTGTTTGTACCTTTGACCTTGGGGCTGGCGTTCTTGCTGGCCATTATGGAATCACTCTATGTGATGACCAATAAGCAGATCTATAAAGATATGACCAAGTTCTGGGGTAAGTTGTTTGGTATTAACTTTGCCCTGGGTGTTACCACAGGTCTGGCGATGGAGTTCCAGTTCGGAACCAACTGGTCATACTATTCTCACTATGTGGGTGACATCTTCGGTGCACCGCTGGCTATCGAAGGCTTGATGGCCTTCTTCCTGGAATCGACCCTTGTCGGTATGTTCTTCTTTGGTTGGGACAGATTCAGTAAGCGTCAACACCTGGCGGTCACCTGGTTGGTGGCACTGGGTTCAAACATGTCGGCGCTGTGGATCCTGGTCGCCAACGGCTGGATGCAGAACCCTGTGGGTAGTGTGTTCAACTACGAAACCATGCGTATGGAGATGACCAGCTTCGCCGAGGTGCTGTTTAACCCGGTTGCCCAGGTGAAGTTTGTTCATACCGTCGCGTCTGGTTATGTGGCCGGTGCCATGTTTGTACTGGCGATTAGCTCATACTACATCCTAAAGAAGCGTGACCTGCCGTTTGCCCGTCGCTCTTTTGCCATCGCGGCCAGCTTCGGTATGGCGTCTATCCTGTCGGTTATCGTACTGGGTGACGAGTCAGGCTATAAGGTGGGTGAGGCCCAGCGCGTTAAGCTGGCGGCTATCGAAGCCGAGTGGCACACAGAACCTGCACCTGCGGCCTTTACTGCGGTGGGTTTCCCGAATCAGGAAACCATGCACACAGATTATGCCATCAAGATCCCATACGCCATGGGTATCATCGCGACCCGCTCTATCGATGAAGAGGTTACCGGTATTCGTGACCTTATCGTCGAGCACGAGGAGCGTATTCGCAACGGCATGAAGGCATATGCCATGTTGACCGAGCTGCGCGCCGGTAACGAAACCCCAGAGCTTCGTGCGGCCTTCGAAGAAGCTAAAGTCGACTTAGGATATGGCCTGCTGCTGAAGCGTTACACAGACAATGTGGTTGATGCCACCGAGGAGCAGATCAAGGCGGCCGCCAAGGACTCAATCCCATCGGTTGCGCCTATGTTCTGGAGCTTCCGTGTGATGGTTGGTCTGGGTGTCATTATGCTGTTCGTGTTTGCGGCGGCCTTCTGGCAGAGCACACGTCATCAGATCGAAGAGAAGCCTTGGGTACTTAAGGCGGCGCTATACAGCCTGCCACTGCCTTGGATCGCCATCGAGTGTGGTTGGTTCGTCGCCGAGTACGGCCGTCAGCCTTGGACCATCTCCGAGGTGCTGCCAACCTTCATGTCGGCTTCTAGCCTAAGCGCGGCGGATCTCTGGTTCAGTATCATCTCTATCACTCTGTTCTACACTGTGCTGTTGGTGATCGAGCTGTTCTTGATGATCAAGTTTGCACGTAAGGGACCTAGCAGTCTCAAGACGGGCCGTTATCACTTTGAAAACCTAGAAGCTTAAACCGGAGATCTGATTATGTTTGATTATGAAATATTAAGATTTGTCTGGTGGGCGCTCATTGGTGTGCTGTTCATCGGATTCGCCGTCACCGACGGTTTCGACATGGGCGTGGGTGCCTTGTTACCTATCATAGGTAAGGACGATACCGAACGTCGTATTATGATCAACTCGATCGCCCCGCACTGGGACGGTAACCAGGTGTGGCTGATCACCGCAGGTGGCGCGCTGTTTGCGGCCTGGCCTATGGTGTATGCGGTCTCCTTCTCTGGCTTCTATGTGGCCATGATGTTGGTGCTGTTTGCCCTGTTCCTGCGCCCTGTGGGCTTCGATTACCGCTCTAAGATCGAAGATCCAAGATGGCGTAAGGCCTGGGACTGGGCGCTGTTTGTGGGTGGCTTCGTTCCGCCGCTCATCATAGGCGTTGCTTTTGGTAACCTGCTGCAAGGCGTACCGTTTAACTTCGACGAGTACCTGCGTGCGACCTACCACGGTGGTTTGTTCGGCCTGCTAAACCCCTTCGGTCTGCTGGCCGGTCTGGTGAGCGTATCGATGATCATCATGCAAGGCGCCTCTTGGTTACAGATGAAGACAGAAGGCGAGCTGCGTGTGCGTGCGGCGACGGCGACTCAGGTAGCTGCGGCGCTGGTAGCCGTACTCTTTACCTTGGCCGGTGTATGGCTGGCTAATGGTATCGACGGCTATGTGGTGACCTCGACTATCGACACCCACGGCGCGTCTAACCCAGCCCTTAAGACGGTTGCGGTAGAGGCGGGTGCCTGGCTGGCCAACTACGACAAGTATCCAGTGACCATGCTGTTCCCAATCCTGGGTATCGCCATGCCTGTACTGGCGCTGCTGGCGAGTCGTTTCAATCGCTCTGGTTTTGCCTTCCTGTTCAGCTCACTGGCGGTAGCCATGGTGATCCTGACCTGTGGTGCGGCCATGTTCCCGTTCGTGATGCCATCATCACTCGAGCCAAATGTGAGTCTGACCATGTGGGATGCGACCGCGAGTCACATGACACTGACGGTAATGACCTGGGCGGCGGCGATATTTGTTCCTATCGTGCTAAGCTACACCCTTTGGACTTACTTCAAGATGTTTGGCCGCCTGAGTCGTAGCTACATCGAAGACAACAAGACGTCACTTTACTAACAGGAGCCGACACTATGTGGTATTTTGCTTGGATATTAGGCATTTTGCTGGCGTGTTCTTTCGGTATCATCAACGCCTTGTGGTTAGAGAATACTGAGAACATGGATAGGGATTCTGAGCTTAACGATTAAGCCATGAATCGCGATTGATGAGAAACCCCGTATGAGAATACGGGGTTTTTTATTGCCCGTGGTTTAGGCGCACGGGCTAACGTTTTGGATTGACAGTGGTTTAGCGTTTGGTGGTATTTGTGTTGGCTGGGGATTTGAAGGTCGAACTTTTGTTGATGTTTAGTGCTTGCCGCAGACTTCATTGGCGTTTGTTGAGATCATTTTAAGGTTGTACCTTCATGGCAACCTAACGCCTGCCCGGCGGGGGGGAGTGGTATTTGCGTATGGCAGTAATTGGTATTGGCTAGTACATTGAAGGTCACACTTTCATGGCTACCTATAGCCTGCGGCTCGCTTATGTGCAGATACATTTGCTACACGCCGTGAATCCATCCGTGGAGGCTCGACGATGGCATCCCTGCCATCGACGTCCGCAAATGCATCTACACTGGGTGTCCAACGTCTCTTCGATTTAGCGGTATGTGATACGAGTAGCTAATCAGCTAGAGGATGTTACTTCATAGTAACTTAGTGTCTACCCAGCGGGGGAAATGTGGGAATGCTTTCGGGTTGTAGCGTTTGGCTGCTTGGGTATTTACTATGGACATGAAAGTCACACCTTCATGGTTATCTAACGCCTGCCCGGCGGGGGATGTGTATATACGCCTGTGAGACGCCGTGAATAAGTCCCTTTAGGCTCTGCCGAAACATCTGATTTGAAAGGACTCACGAATGCCGCGTTGACATGGATGTTAAAGAGCGGCCCTGTCACGGAAGCTCACTGGCGTATCTACACTCGGTATCTAACGTTTCTTCGATTTGGCCTCATTTGATGTGAGTAGGAGGGCTAGGTGAGTGTTCGGCAGGTTGCCAAACCCTACTCGCTAGACTGCGCATCTATGGAGGTATAATGGGATATTGAAAAAAAGCGCCCCTTTCGCTTCCTACTATGTAATCTTGCGATTCTCGCTTTGTTTTCGGGCTGCTTATTTTCTCCTTGTTATGTAATGCTGTTATTGATATAAATTTCAGATAGTTAAAAAAATTGCCGCGATGTACATTAGTAGGAAGTGATTTGCATAGGCGGCATTCTCGCTAATAAGCGTTAGGCATACATAAATAATGAGTTGGATTCAAACATTGGATGTAAAAATACAAGCCGCTCTAATAGCATCAATTGTGACATTGCTCGGAATTTTTCTGAAGGATTTCGTTTTTCAAAAATTAAAGGAGAAACGTGATCAATCGAAAAGTACGCAAGATGTGTATAAAAAATATGCGGAGCCCTTGGCGGCCGCAGCCGAAAGCATGTTTTGGAGGCTCAATGAAATATTTAATGTTAAGGGGCGGGCTCATTTCTTAATAAGAAGTGACATAATAACAGGTTTCGAAGATTACAAATATAAAAGTACACTGTATCGGTTGGCATCTCTTATCGGCTGGATTTATGCGATTAAAAAAGAACAATCTTACATGAAGCCTGTTGGTGCCGTGTCACAGGCATCTATATCAGAATCCATGCGTGTATTTGAGTCTGCCCTTGCCGATGGTCCTCATGTGGAAACTGAAAGGCTGACACGTCTTGTCGAATTATGGTCGCTAGAATGCTCTCCCCAAAAATCTATTGATTTGTCAATTGCTTTAGAAAAAAGGCACAAATCCTTCCTTAAAAGTAAGAGTGTT
Source organism: Shewanella sp. cp20 (assembly GCF_000832025.1). Taxonomy (NCBI): domain Bacteria; kingdom Pseudomonadati; phylum Pseudomonadota; class Gammaproteobacteria; order Alteromonadales; family Shewanellaceae; genus Shewanella; species Shewanella sp. cp20. The sequence goes on from NZ_JPII01000030.1 coordinate 17,712, forward strand.
ACTCTAGCCACAGAGCTTGGTGAGCAAGACTTATTCGATCTTTGTAAGGACTGTGCAGATTATTTATGTGGTCAGCTTGGTTGTAACCAAATTCGAGACGAATTGATTAAGGAAACAATGCAACAGTCTGCCCGACGACTTTCTATTCGTGAGGCGTGGATATATCGAGACTGGCAAGCGGGAATCGGGGAGTTGATGGTTCGTAAGTCGGAATCCGATGCAAGAGATTTTGATGTTATTGGATTTAAAGAGTTTGAATCGATGCTTGAGTCTAATGACCCAGAAATTTCTAAATGGATTTCTCGAATCGAAAATACTTTTAAGGATCTTGATATAGACAAATTGGATGGTCAGGATGTAAGGGTTGAACAAATACGGTCAACTTTTAAGGCCGTTGCCAAACTAATTGTCGAGATCAATAATTCGGGCTTAGAAGTGAGTCCGTTTGGAAACCAAACGATTGCTGCTGCTGAGGCAAACAATGCCTAACAAAGTGCTGCTAGGGACAAACCTATGCTGCGCTTCGGTTTGCCCCAGAGCACGGCGTTATGTTGCAATCGAGTTTTGGAGGAAATTTGCTTACTTATCTTGATGTTATTGATACAGCGATCAAAATTGGGTTAGGTGCTTTCATCTCGGCAATTTCGGGTTATGTGGTTCTTTGTAAAACAAACTCTCATGCTGTAGATAAAGAAAAACGAGAACGTTTTTATGCTATAAATGAAGAGAAAAAAGCTATGTATGTTGAGTTTCTATCGCAATCACATCAACTAGTTTATGAGCATATTCACGTAAGTAGTACCTTTGATACTCCAGAATATTTCGCATATTTGAAGTCGTACAACCATATTCAAGTCATTGGCAGTGATGATGTTCGTGTTAAAGCAAGTGAACTCTTTGACATTGTAAATCAATTCATACTATTGAATAAAAATAATCCTGATGAAAGTGTATATATGGCAATGAGGCAGGATGTAAATGTTAAAATTGGTGTTTTTCAAGCTGTAGCTAAAATAGATACAAAGCAATCGTATACAGTAACATAACAAAGCGTTCAAGACAGATTCACAACGCTTGGCATTTTCAGTTTGATTTAGCTTTAGCGGTTACGGCATAACGGTTTTGGTTAGGTGGTCGCGTTGTTACTTAACGCGGCCTTAGCCTATAGCAGTTTTAATCCGAATCTCACTCATTAGGTTAGGGCTAAAATTCTATCTCAAGAATGTTTAAAGCTTCGCACCAGGTCAAATCGAAGAGAGTGATAACTCGGTGTAAACACATTTGTGACCTTTCGAGGCATGGATGCCGAGGTAGAGCTCACAGGGAGGTGCTTGCAGCGTGTCACAAATGTGTTTGCACATAAGGCCTGCGGCAGGCAATTGATACACCATAAAGCCATGGTTACGGCTTGCATTGCCAATACTGAATTTGGCCGAATGTTAGATAGCTTTTGCTCTCAAAATTTTACGGAAGTGAGATTCTGCCCAATTTTAGTTGACCACTACAGACCACCACATAGATAGCCGAAATGGCTGAGCCTAACAGACATAAAAAAGCCGCTTTGAAGCGGCTTTTTTCGTTGAGATGAGCGTTAGCCAGTGTTTACGACTTAAACACGCTGATCTGTTGTTTGATGTCGGCGGCGATGGTGGAGAGGTTTTGGGCGGCGTCGACCGTGTCGCCGGCGCGCTGCTCGCCGTCGCGGGCCAGCTCGGTGATCTCATGTAGGTTGCGGGTGATCTCGTCGGCGACCGCGCTCTGCTGCTCGGTGGCGCTGGCGATGCTGCTCGATGCGATGGCTAATTCGCCGATGGCGATGGTGATCTGGTTGAGGTTGGTGGCGGCTTCTTCACCCTGGGTGGCCGAGGCGGTGCCCAGCTGGTGGCTCTGACCCATCTGCTCGGCGGTCACCTTTATTTGCTGCTGCAACCCGGTGATGGTTTGGCTGATCTCAGAGATCGAGGTCTGGGTGCGCTGCGCCAGGGTTCTCACCTCGTCGGCCACTACGGCGAAGCCACGGCCTTGCTCGCCTGCGCGGGCGGCCTCGATGGCGGCGTTGAGTGCCAGCAGGTTGGTCTGCTCGGCGATGCTGTTGATCACCTCGGTGACCTGGCTAATCGCCTCACTCTCCTTGCTGACGCTCTCGACGCTCTGGTGACTGGCGTCAAGCTGCTCGCTGAGTTTGCCAAGCCCCTGTACCAGCTGATCCAGCTGCTGGTGGCCGTCGCGTGAGGCGTTGTCGACCTGCTGGCTCTGCATCGCGCCTTCGCTGGCATGGTTGGCGACGTCACGCACCGAGGTGGACATCTCTTCGATGGCGGTGGCTATCTGGTCGGTTTGTGCCATCAGCGACTGGGCCTCTTCGCCGTTGAGCCGCGCCACTTCCTGGGCGCTGGCGGCCTGCTCCTCAAGGGTGTTGACCGAGACGCGCAGGGCGCCGACCAGTTCTCTTAGGCTCATGGCCATCTGGCGGGCGGCGTGGGTGATCTTATCGACCTCATTGTCTGTGTCCGGGCTGATCTGCGCAAACGCCTGGGTCAGATCGCCTTCGCCCAGGGCGGTGAGTTGGTGTTGCAGCTGACGCAGCGGGCGCAGGGTCTTAATCAGCACCATAGAGAGCAGCAGGGTGATCAGCAGCACACCGACGGCGGCGACACCGGCATTGATGCTCAGCAACTTAAGGCTCTCTTCGTTGAGCTCACGCTTCTTGGCCTGGCCAAGCAGGGTCCATTGCCAGCCTGGGATGGTGACGGCGTAGGCATACATGGGCTGCCCGTCGTGGTTGAGGTATTCGCTCTCCTCTCCGCCATGCTTGGCCTGCTCCAGACTTAACCCGTCGAGCATCGCCTCGGTCAGTATGGTGCCCGGTTCCTGGTTGGGCTGGGCGATGATGGCGTTATCTACGTTGCGGATCAGGGTAAAGTAGCCTGATTCTTCCAGCTTGAGCTGGTTCATCGAGCGTTGCAGTTCGGTCAGGGCGTCTGAGATATCGAAGCCGATATAGAGTATGCCTATGATGTCCCCCTGGGGGCCCTTGATGGGGCGGTAGACGGTCATATAGTCTCTGCCGAACAGTCTGGCATAGCCTTCATATTCTTTACCCGCGATCAGGGCGGCGTAGCCTGGGTGTTGCTTACCCAGATAGGTGCCAAGGGCGCGTTTGCCGTCGGCTTTTTTCAGTGAGGTGGAGATGCGGATAAAGTCGTCGCCATCGCGCACGAAGACGGTGGCGTTACCGCCGGTAAGGTTAGAGTAGCGATCCACTTTACTCTTGGAGGCGTTGATCTGCTCGCGCTCGTGTACCAGGGCGGGGGTGGGCTTACCCATCACCTTAACGGTTTTGTCTGGCTTAAAGAATTGCCCGGGGTACATGGCTCTGAGCACGTCGGCGTTGCGCCTGGCCAGGCTGAGGAAGCTGTTGTATTCGAGCTCAACCAGATCGGCTGTGTTATGCATCTGCGCCTTAACGGCCGTTTTACCTTTCTCTTCCAGCACGTCGGCGGCGGTGAGGTAGGAGACGCTGCTGAGAGTGGCAAAAACAACTATGGTGAGGATCAGGGCGAGGGCGCCTATCTGCTTGGCGATAGTCCAGTTCTTATAATTCATTTTGGTCATCCACCTTATGGTTATACTCCAGCCAATGTAACTAAGGTGGTATGAGATTGTTTTGACGTAGGTCTATTTAAGTAAACGAAAAAATGCGCGCCATGTTGGCAATTAGTCTAAATATGCACTGGATCACTCACCTCACTATGGGCGATCCAGTGCTGCTTAAACATTAGCCGTGCTGAAGCTCGGGCGCGGTCATCGTCTGGCGTTTGCGCATCAGTAGCTGATACATGGTCGGCACCCAGACCAGGGACAAGAGGGTGGTGAGCGCCGTACCGCCGGCGATGGCGATGGCAAAGGGAGGCCAGAAGCCGCCGCCTGCGATGATCAGCGGCAGGAAGCCGCCTATGGTGGTGATGGTGGTCGAGCCGATATGGCGGCCACAGCTGCTAACCACTTGGACGATGGCCTCGATACTCGCCTCACGTTTATTTGGCATATCCTCAAGCTCCGCCAGGATCACGATGGCGGCATTGATCGCCAGCCCCATCAGGCCCAGCAGGCCGATGATCACGGTAAAGCCGAACGGATAGTTAAACAGGTATACGGCCAGTAGCCCCAGGCCCGCCGACTGCACTGCGCTGAGCAGTATGATGCCGGTGAGGCGGAAGGAGTTGAACGACAGCACCACGGTCGCCAGCAGCAAAGTGATCACCAGGACTATGTTCGACAGCAGGTTACCCACAGCCTCGTTACGCTTGGCGCTCTCGCCGCCCACCTCGATACGATACCCGGCGGGCAGGGGGAGGGCGTCGACTCTCGCCTTCGCCTGGTCGAGCACCTGCTGGGGCAGCACGTCGCTCTCCAGGTAGGCCTCTATGATGTTGACCCGTTGGCCGTCACGCCTCGGGATGGCGCCCAGGCTGACATCGATACGGCTGCTGGCAAGGGCCGAGAGCGGAATACCGACGCCATTGTTTGACAGCAGGTTGATCTGCGACAGCTCGGTCTGCTGCTCGCGCATCAGATCTTGGGTCCGTACCCTGATGGGCAGGGATTCTGTCTGCTCGAGTATGCTGCCGCCGTTGATGCCCGTGGTGGCCATCTGGATCTGGTTGGCGATGTCGGTGAGGCTCAGGCCGCTCATCTTGCTGGCATCTTCGTTGATCTGAAACCAGACCTTGGGCGCGCCGGCGCTCAGGGTGGCACGGGTGTGTAGCACGTGCTCTGTGGTGATCAGAATTCGCCGCACCTCATCGCCAATCTCCCTCAGGGTATCCAGGTTGTGGCCATAGATACGCAGCTCCACCGGGGCATTGAAGGGCGGGCCCTGCTCAAGCTTGCGCACCAGGATCTGCGCCTCGGGAAACTCGCTGTCCAGCTGGGTTTGCAGCCTGGGGATCAACTGGTTGGCGCGCTCGAAGTCGGCGACCTTGATCATTGCCTGGGCATAGTTGGCCGCCCCTTGCTGGCGTTGCAGCAGGTTGTAGTAGAAGGAGGGCGCATTACCGCCGATCACCCAGTCGAGCCTCTGCATCTCACCTGTGGCCCTGAGTTTGGCATCGATACGACTCACCAGGGCACGGGTGTTGTCTATGCTGGACTGAGGCGCCAGGTGCACCTCTATCTGGAACATGTCTCTGTCTGAGGGCGGAAAGAACTGCTCCGTCATCTGCCCCGAGGCGATGAAGCCGGTTATCGGCAAAATGCCTATCACCACGCCTGCCAGCAGGGGGCGTTTGAGAGCGATATGTAGCGTAGCACTGAAGGCGCGGGCGATGACGGGGAAGTTGACGCCTCGCTGATACCAATGGCTGGCATCGCCCTCGGCGCCGAAGCGGCCCGCGAAGCCGGCGATCAGCGTATGGGAGATAAGATAGGAGCCCAGCAGAGCGAAGATCACCGAGATGGCGATGCCGCCGACAAATTCTCCCGCCGCACCCGGCATGAGTATGATGGGGGTAAAGGCCAGCATGGTGGTGATGGTGGAGCCCGCCAGCGGCAACCAGAGGTGTTTGAGGGTCTCGCCCACGGCGCTGATGCGATCCAGCCCCTGACGACGGCGCTGGGCGATGGCATCGACGATGACGATGGCATTATCCACCATGATCCCCAGCGCCACCACCAGACCCGTGACCGACATCTGATGAATCGGCAGGCCGACATATTTCATGCAGGCCAGAGTAAAGAGGGCGGTCAGCGGCAGCGACAGTGAGACGATCACCGCGTTACGCAGCCCCAGGGTCAGCATGAGCACTACCAGGATGATGATGAAGCCCAGCAGCAGGCTGGCGATGAGGTCGCTCAGGCGGGTAGTGGTGTAGCCCTCCTGGTCGAACAGCCACTGAATTTCCACGTTGGAGGAAAGATCCCCCTGTACCTTCTCGACCACGCCGTGCACCTGTTGCAGCCAGAGATCGACCCGGGTGTTGTTGAGCATGCGCGCAGACACCATGATCCCCTGAGCCTGCTCTATCAGGGCGATACTGGCGGCCGGGGTCTTGGGTTGTCGCTGCACGTTGGCTACCTCGCCGAGGCGGATGATCTGACCGTCATCATCCACCTTGAGCGGCACCTGCTTGATGCGGGTGACCGAGTTTAGCTCACCAGAGACCTCCACCAGGGCGCGAAAGGCGTCGTTGGTGATCTCGCCGGCGGACACCTTGGTGTCGGCATTGGCCAGGATCTGGGCGATAGCAGCGGCGCTCAGGCCGATGCGATTGACGTTTTGGGCGTCGATCTGTACCAAGATCTCTTCGGTGGGGGCGCCATAGAGTTTGACAAAGTCGGTGCCCGGGATCAGCCTGAGTTGGCTCTGCAGCTCCTTGGCATAACGGTTGAGGATATCCTGGCGAGGCTCACCGGCCCCTTTCCATACCAGGCCTAAGATGGCGGTATTGGCATAGCCCAGCTGATCGTCGAGCAGGGCATTCTGCGCTCCGGGGGGCAGCAGTGCCTTGGCGTCGTTGACCAGATCTCTGGCCCGAGACCAGACGGGATCGGTATCGGTTATCCTGTCTTTGAGCTCAAGCTGGATGACGGAGATCCCCGGACGCGAGGTGGACTGCACCAGCTTGAGTTCTTCTAAGCGTCTGAGCTGATTTTCCAGCACCTCGGTGACCAAGGCCTCCACTCGCTCCGCCGAGGCGCCGGGATATTGGGTGACCACAGAGGCAAAGCGGTTGGTGATGCTGGGATCTTCCATGCGGGGTAGGCTGGTAATGGCGCCTAGGCCCGCCACGATCAGCAGGGCGATGACCAGGCTGGCCAGACGGCCATTTTCGACTAAGGCTCTAATCATGACTTACCTCGTCGCCACTTGGGTGTTGAGCATGACGCGCTCGCCCACCACGACCTTGTGCAGCCCTTGGGTGACAAAGCGTTCATCTTCGCTCACCGCCCCCTGAATAAAGGCCTGATCGCCACGGGTGTAGAGGATCTCTATGTCTCGCCGCTCGATAAGATATTGTTCTGGCGCCTGTTCTACCAGCACATAGAGGTTCCACAGGCCGCGCAGGCCGTCGGTGAGTGAGCTGATGGGCACCCAGAAGCCGGCACTATCTACTGTCTTGTTGTAATGCAGGTAGGCCAGCTCGCCGTTGATCACCTTGGCATCTTTGGGGAGGGTCAGGCGCACCGGCACTGTGCGGGTCACCAGGTTGACCTCGGCACCTATGCCCGCCACGGTAGCGAGGTAGGGCGTTTCTTTCACCGTCAGGGTCAGCTGCTGGCTGTCTTCCAGGGTCTGCGCCAGGCTCACGGGGACGCCGACAATTGCCTGGGGGTTGTTATGTTGGATCAGGGTAAACAGGGGCGCGCCCAGGGCCACCACCTCGCCTAAGTTGTTGTTGCGTTTGGCGATAACACCGTCGAAGGGGGCAACCAGAGTGGATTTGGCTATCCTAAGCGCGTTGGCGTCGATGGCGGCGCGCAGTCGCTGCTCGGCCGCCTGTAGGCTGCTGAGTTGTCCCTTGAGTTCATCGAGCTGCTGGGCCGAGGCGTAGCCCTGTTTCTTTAACGCCAGGCTACGCTTGAGTGTGCTCTGGGCCAGTTCCTTGTCGGCGCGGTTCTGGGCAAGGCTTGCCTGCAGCTCGCGCTTCTCGGCCTCAAGCAGGGAGGTGTCCAGCTCGGCCAAGAGGTCGCCCTGTTTAACATGATTACCGCTATCGACCGCCAGGTGCTTTATCTTACCCGCCAGCTCGAAGCCGATAGCCGTGGTGTTACCTGCGCGTATGCTGCCGGTAAAGACCTGGGCCGTGTCATAACTCGTCGAGCGTATCAGGCGCTGACTCGAGACCTTGGGAAAGTGTTCGCTGCTGCCTTGAGCACTTTCCGGAGACTGGGCCTGCTGGCAACCGCTGGCCACTAGGCTAAGGCTGCTCCATAACAACACCCTGGCGAGGGATTTGGCGGTAAACATCGTCATACTGATACGCTTCCGTGGTTAACAGTTGGTGAAAAAATCGTTAAACTAGACTTGTTAGTCTAATTTGCAGAAACTGGACTGTCTAGTCTAGTTTGTGTATAAATATGTCGTGATATAAATGAAGACCTTATAGGAAGTTTCAATGGTACAAACACACCTTAGCCGCAGTGAACAGAAGAAGGCGCAGATCTTAAATGCGGCGATAGAGCTCTTCTGTGGGCAAGGATTTCCCAATACCAGCATGGATGAGGTCGCGAAGTTGGCGGGCGTCTCTAAACAGACCGTCTATTCGCATTTTGGCAGCAAGGATGATCTGTTCGTTGCCTCTATCGAATCTAAGTGTGTCGTGCATCAGGTCACGGCCGAGTTGTTTACCAGCCCGGAGCAACCCGAGCAGGCGCTGCTACATTTCGGTAACTATTTTGGTGAGATGATCGTCTCGCCCGAGGCGATCGAGGTGTTTAAGACCTGTGTCGCCCAGGCCGATACCCACCCGGAAATATCGGCGCTGTTTTTTAATGCCGGGCCTGAATTTTTATTGAACCTTTTAGAAAACTATTTCGCCCAGGTGGAGAAGCTAGGTCAGTATCATTTTGGCGATCTGCGCAATGCCTCGGTTAGGCTATGTATGATGCTGTTTGGCGAGATGCGCCTGAAACAAGAGCTAGGCTTGCCGGTCGATGATTTAGTTGCAAGGCGCCCCGCCTATATCAAGGATACCGTGAGTATGTTTTTGCGCGCCTATCGTTGTTAATGCTGCCCGTGGAGGCTAGTTGCGGGGAAAGCTTAAATAAGGAGCTTGGGGAAAGCTTGAGTAGAGAGCTAGAACAAAGCGCTTAAGCCAAGAGCTAGAACAAAGAGCTTAAGCCAAGAGCTTGGGCAAAAAACTTTGAGCAAAGCCTGAGTAAAGAGTGATCTTTTAGCCTGTTTCATCGTACTAAGCTTTAACCTATTTAGTTGAAGATTGTTAATTGGCCTGAGGGGATAACATCCAAGCCGGTCGATATTTTAGTCGGTCTGAATATTCCCTAGGGAGAGGGTATGAAGCATAGCCTTACATTTTTATTGAAGATTAACGCGTTGGCTTTAGCGTTTGCCAGCCTGGCACCCATCGCAGCCGAGGCGGCCCAAGGCGGACAGCGACATCAATCGCCGCTGACCCTGTCGGTTTCGCGTATCGGCGTCGGTGAGGTCGATGTGGGTGACGGCGGCTTGGCGTTGCAGCGTGATACCTGGCTTTTTGGGGCGAAGACCAGCTTTGCCCTAAACAGGCAATGGTCGCTTAGTGCCAACATTAGTTACGACAGGCTGGATTATGATTGGAGCGGCCGCGGCTCGCTACTGAATGGTAATCTTGCCCCCTGGTCTAACGTAGACAGATATGGTGTGGGTGTGGGGCTCAGCTATCGCCCCAACGATCGTTGGCTGTTCCTGCTGGCGCCCAAGCTGCAATATGCCTACGCCGATGGCGCCTCGGCGTCTAATGCCCAAAGCTATGGTGTGGTGGCATCGGGCATGTACCGCTTCAATGGCGGCAACATGTTGGGGCTTGGGGTGGCCTACCTCAATGACATCTCCGAGGTGCGCACCTTGCCTTATCTGGCGGTGAACTGGCAGATAACCGACAAGCTGAAGCTGGCTAACCCCTTCTCGGCGGGCTTTAGCGGTCCCGCCGGCCTGGAGCTGAGTTACCAGTGGTATGACACGCTCGATGTGGGCGTTGGCAGCTCTAAGCGTACCCAGCGTTTTCTGGTGGAAGATGAGGATGTGACGCTGGAGATCGACGAGTGGGTCGGCTTTGTCAGGGCGGGCTGGCAGGCAAGCGAGCCACTGAAGTTCGACGCTTACCTGGGGTATTTTTTCAGCGGCGAACTAGAGCTCTCCTCGCCGAAAACAAAGGTGTCGCTTGAGGATCAGCTGGCACTGGCATTTTCCGCCCAGTATCGATTCTAGGATGCTAATGTTGAATCAGAAAATGTGATGAATCAGAAAATGTGATGCATACAAAAATGGCCTGAACATTCCGTCAGGCCATTTTTTATGATTCTTCATTAAGCTGTCATTTAGCTTTCAGTTAGCCCCAGCTATTGTTTATTCGCCTAGCATTGCCCGCTTGAGGCTCTTCTGCGCTGGCTTATCGCCTAGCCAGATCTTCAGCAGCGCCTGGCGAAAGGCTTCGCCCTCAACCGTGGCCTGCTTTTCGCCGTTCTTATAGGCGGTGACACCGAGATCTTTGGTCGCCTCCAGGGTAAATTGGTCCCCTTCGATGATCGGCGCCGAGAAGAGGGCCATGAAGGCATCTATCTGGGGCTGAATCGCCTGAGGCTCGCCGTCTGTGGCGTCGTCGAAGCCGTCGATGATCGCATCTTGCATCTTCTCTGAGGTGATCATTCCCGAGACGATATTTAAACGAATCGCTACGCTCGGTGCCTGGAGCACGCTATCGAGGGTTTGGCTTGGGCTGGTGGTGTACAAGCTACCCACATAGAGATCCATGAAAAACTTGCTGCGAATGCCGGCGCCGTTGAGGGCCAAAGGCTGTCCGCTTAGGTTTACCTCGTCGGCGAGTGGCACGTCGGCCAGCATGTTGCTGGTCAGTGTGTCGGCGGTAAGTGGAGCACTGACCACGGCTGTCATCAGGAGTAGTTGGCGTAGGAGGGACTTCATATAACCTCTTATCAATATTGTAATAGTTGGACTAGCCGCGTTTACCTAGCTGATATTGACCGCTCTGGTGGAAAAGCGCCGCCTGTTTCTTCTTGGGGGCGATTAGTAGTGGGCCGTCATCGAAGAAGAGAAAGCACTTCCAGTTACGCACGAAGATGTCCCAGCGGGTCTCAATGATCTGGTACTTGTCGTAGCAGAAATAGACCTGAGTATCATCACTCCAATCGAAGTGGCCCTGAAACAGCTCGGGCAGGGCGGGGGAGTCGCTGTCCCAGGCGCTTTGCCAGTGGTCGGTTTCCTGCCAGGCATCGCCCTTGGCGGCCCAGTCGCCCTTGGTAAATTGCTCGCTGCGGCTGCTCTTGTTGCTCACCCACTGATTCCACACCGTCATGGATGATTTTTGATCCAGGGGCTTGATGCAGGCCTTGTCTTCATCTGTGACAGGAAGATCTTTATGGTTAAAGATCCATTTGCGTTTGTATTGTTCGAGTGGGATATAGGTGTGCGCCACAGGGCCTCGCTATCGGCAGTAAGTTGTTAACGCCCGACATTATACGGCCTGCCACCGGGCAAGGGAAACTGCGCCGCAGGATAATTGAACCTTTGGCGCCTAAATATTCCTTAGGGCTTTATTTGATTGAGATAGTTAAGCGCCGCCTGATTATGCTCATCCAGCATGAGGACGTTTTCGAAACAGGAGGCGGCGCCGTCGATCTGACCCGCCTGGGCCAGAAATATCCCTAATTTCAACATGACAGGAATGTCCTGCGGGTACTTGTCCAGGTAATCCAGGTAGATACCCAGCGCCGCCTGAGGATCGCCACTCAAGTTCAATGCATGGGCATATTGCGGCAGATATTCGTCGCTGTAGGCGATTATCTTGGCATAGTGCTCTAGGGCCAGCGGCAGTTGGTTGAGCTGCAGGGAAAGCTGAATGATCTGTTTTAGCTCCTCCTCTTGGCGGTCGGCTAAGGGGGTCTTCAGCACGGCATCGAGTGAGGCCTGTAATTGATTCTCCAGTAGGTAACGATAGCTGAGTGCCAGGTTGTATAAACGGGCAATCTCGGGATCTTCATCAATATGAGGCGCCGTATATTGCACCATCTTAGTGATGCCCAGCAGGTGTTTTTGCTGCCTGAGTAACTGTAGTTTTTTAAAGGCGTTATCCATGATTGGGGCGGTACGCTCAGCCGAATGATCTATGTATTCCTTGACGACAAACAAGGCATCAAAGGTCTTCTGGCACTCGGTAAGCATTTCTCGCTCTGCGGCTGACAGCTTTTGATACTGCTGGGGATGTCGCTCCTGCCAAAGTAACGCACGGCCCCACTGCTTATCCTGAGCCCATCTTTGGCACAGTGCCTCTACGTCGACTTTCTGTTGATATTCGGCTAGGCGAGACTCTGTTCTCTCGATCGCCGATTGAACCTGGTCCAGGAGCTGCTCGCTCATCTCTTTGAAGGCGCTGTAGTAGATGCGCGTGCGCTTGTTGATCTCTTCTTGGGACCAGTCATCGGATTGTTGGGTAGATAAGAAATGACTGAATTCGTAGTAACCATAGAATTTAATGAGGCTTGCTAGCACCTTGTGTTCTTTATTGATGCTCTGTTCGATGCTTTCCAGCTTGTTGGCGAGTTGCGCGATGCGCTCATTTGTCCTTTCTTTCTCCAGTTTACCAATGATGGCCAGCGCGTCATTATTCTTGCTATTGAGCTGTATTAAAGCCTGTCGAGCTGTGGTCAACTCTTTGAGAGTACGAGTGAAATGCGCCATCCACTCGGCATCGTTCGCAAGGTGTACCTCTGGTGCGAGTAGATGTCGCTGGACAGCATCTATCTGTGTGAGGGCGATAGTATCTGCCGGGTGATGTTGGATACCTTTTACCTTGGCTGCATCGGCGGATAGATTGATATAGTTAGCTTGCTGGGGGTGAGAGGCGATTAGATCCTCGGTCGCGCCGATGGCCTGCAATAACTGCATTGGGGTCTCGGCCATCTCTCCTGAATAGGTTTCAACCCATTCCATGACGGCGCCCAAATTTGGCCCAAGGCTAGCAGCATAGGTGCCCGAGGTGTGGCTGGCGCCCGTTTGGGAATGACAGAAGTCGACGCCGCTGAGCAATATCTGGCTAAATCCCATCTCCCGTGCAATTTCCATCGCACTATTGATCACGGTCGGACCTATGGATTGAATATTCTTGTCTTTGGCAAAATCATTCCAGGGATAGCGCGGCCCTGTGTATAGGCAGGCGCCACGCCACTGCCCCAAGATCTGCGGCGTCACATGGTATGAACAGGTGAGCAGGGTGTCATGGGGAAGTGACATCATATCCTTGTTGACATCGAAGCTGACGGACTGAGGGTCGACCGAGACGATAATGTTAGGCTTGATGGCCAGTCGGTTGAGTTTGCCTATGATGCGAGAAGCGGCGATGATCACCAAGTTATCGCTATTTGCCTTTATCCATTGAGCATGGTTATCCAGCGAGGGGCCACCCCCTAGGATGATACAGCTCTTGCCTCTGAATTGATCCCTTAAAATCGATGCCGGTCTGAGGGTTTCCGCGACATTCTTTAGTTGAGTCTTGACGAAGATTTTTTGGGTGAAGCCTATGCTATTCTCGAAATAAGCCTGTCTGACGGCGTTGTCTATTTGGGCGTGTAGCCAGCTATAGCTATCGAGATAGTTACCGTCAGCCGCAACGGATCTATGTAATTTAAATTGCTGCTTTACGATGAATAAATTGTTCTCATAGGATTGAATTAACGTCGAAAACTGTTCGAGGGGAACGACCTGAATAGCATCAGAAAGAGGCGAGGGGATCTCGATAGAGAGTAGAGATAAGATCTCATCGAGTTCGACAAAGATGTACTTGCTACCTGTGGGGATGGGTTGCTCCATCACATAGTTTGCCAGTAGGCCAGAGTCTAGCCCAGCAATGATATGCAGCGTATCCGGGGTTGATAACGCTTTTTTGAGTTTATTGTCGAAGAGGGTCGTCGAATCGATTTTTTCGAAGGTGTTGCGGTTGACGCTTGGCAGGTAACATTCACCAAACTGGCTGACGGCAAAGGTATTGGTTATTTCAGATTGAATGTTCTGCATTGCACCCTCAATTCGATGTTTGTAGACAATTTATTGACACTCTGGCCGACTTTTGCCGATTTAAATCGCTGCATGGCTTAGAGTCTGACTCAAATACGACACAAGCGCGATGTTAATCTGGGATTAATCCGATATGTATGCGAATTTTATGCCAGACAGCCTATAGTAAGTATTTGAAGTAGAAGGGGATTAAAATTTAGCCAAAATGAGACCACTTAGGGACTTGTTGAAAAATAAGGTTAGACATTAGATATTAAGTTACTAAGATTAAAGATGTTTATTATATATTGATCGGTGGTGGCAATTTGAGACAATTGTCGGTTGAATATCTGAGCTAGCTGTTATGGTACGAAATTTGCCTTACCTTTTTGACGATTAAAATTAAGCCATGGGCTCGTAACCAAAGGCTTTGCTTTAATAACTTCTTATTTTAGTGATGCTGAGTTTAATGCGAATATGGAGCGTTAATGTTCGATAATAAATCTATCCTGATCACAGGTGGCACAGGCTCTTTTGGTCAGAAGTACACTAAGACCATATTAGAGCGATACAAGCCGAAGCGGTTAATCATTTTGTCTCGTGATGAATTAAAACAATATGAGATGCAACAGAGATTTAACGCCCCTTGTATGCGTTATTTTCTTGGTGACGTGAGAGATGGCGACCGATTGATGCAGGCGTTTAAAGAGGTCGACTATGTCATCCATGCTGCTGCGATTAAACAAGTCCCCGCTGCCGAGTACAATCCCACCGAATGTATCAAGACAAATATTCATGGCGCCGAGAATGTCATACGAGCGGCAATCGCCAACAATGTCGCTAAGGTGATAGCGTTATCGACAGATAAGGCAGCCAATCCGATTAACCTTTACGGCGCCACCAAACTGGCTTCTGACAAGTTATTTATTGCCGCTAATAATATTGTTGGGGGCGGCAAGACACGTTTTGCGGCTGTGAGATATGGTAATGTTGTCGGTTCCCGTGGCTCTGTTGTGCCTTTTTTCAAGCAGTTGATCGCTGAAGGTTCTCAATCACTCCCCATTACTCATCCAGATATGACGCGGTTTTGGATAACCTTGCAAGATGGTGTCGACTTTGTGTTGAAGAACTTCGATCGAATGCAGGGTGGAGAGATCTTTGTGCCAAAAATCCCCTCGATTCGCATTACAGATTTGGCCAAGGCCTACGCGCCCAATTTAGATCATGACATTATCGGTATCCGCCCCGGTGAGAAGATGCATGAAATCATGTGTCCTGCCGATGATTCACATCATACCCTAGAGTTTGACGATCACTTCGTCTTACGCCGAGTATTCGCTTCTTTGGACGGGAAACAGACTTTTGCACCAATGGCCTTGGCGAGAAAGGGAAGCCTGTGGCCATGGGGTTTGAATACAACTCGGGAACCAATTCACATTTCCTGACGGGGGAAGATATCGTTAAATTGGATGCTGACGCATGATCCCATACGGCAGACAGGATATCAGCCAGGATGATATCGATGCAGTTGTTGAGGTGCTGCAATCCGACTGGTTGACTCAGGGCCCCAATATCCCCGCTTTTGAGCAGGCTTTATGTGACTATAGCGGCGCTAAGTTTGCGGTAGCGGTAAACAGTGCTACGTCAGCTTTACACATCGCTTGCCTAGCGCTTGGTGTAGCCCCCGGCGATAGGGTGTGGACATCGCCTATCACCTTTGTGGCATCAGCTAACTGTGCACTATACTGCGGCGCCACAGTTGACTTTGTCGATGTAGACCCCAGCACAGGTAACATGTCTTCAGAGGCATTGAGAATCAAGCTTATTCAGGCAAAGAGCCAGGGAGCTTTACCTAAGGTTGTGATCCCCGTGCACCTGTGTGGCCACAGCTGTGACATGGCTGCCATATTCGAGCTTGGTAAAGAGTATGGATTTAAGATCATTGAAGATGCCTCTCATGGCATCGGCGGCAGTTATCAGGGCCATAAACTGGGGAGCTGTGGGTACTCGGATATCACGGTTTTCAGTTTTCATCCGGTAAAAATAATTACCAGTGCCGAAGGTGGAATGGCACTGACCCGGAGTCGATTATTGGCCGATAAGTTGGCGCTCTTTCGCAGTCACGGGATTCGCCGGGATCCTGATACTATGTTGCGACCAAACGAGGGAGATTGGTACTACGAGCAGCATGAGCTGGGGTTCAATTATCGCATGACGGATCTGCATGCGGCGCTTGGTTTGTCGCAACTGAATCGGCTAGATCATTTTGTCGCAGAACGTAATCGTTTGGCGGCTATCTATGACAGTTACTGCAGTGATTTACCTGTTACGCCAGTAGACCCCTTAACTGGCTCACAAAGTGCACGCCACCTTTACATGATACGTTTACATCAGAGCGAAAGGCGACGAGAGATCTTCGACATCCTGCGTGCCAAGGGAATTCAGGTACACGTACATTATTTTCCTGTGCATCTACAGCCATATTATCTGGGACGTGGTTTTAAGGAAGGTGACTTTGTTTCCGCAGAGGCTTTCTATCAGCAAATTTTGACCCTGCCACTCTATCCGACCTTAGCATCCAGCGATCAACAAAGGGTGATAAACGAGCTAGCGGCATGCCTGGCATAAATTGCCAGGCTTTTGCTTAGGTTCGCCGATTAACTCTATTTTCTTGAAACAACCAATTGATTAGCTTGATTCTTTAACACCGATAATTAACCATCGGCCATCATTTCCTTTATCTCTTTCACTAGCCGTATTATTCCCTGATGATTTTCAAAGACACGTTTAGTTTGATTTTGTAATGCCTCTCTTAACGGCTTGCGTGCAATTAAGTCAGTTAGTTGTGTGCAGGCATGCTCTAGTGAGTTGCTGATGAGACAGCATTTTTCCACTGCAAGTTGCTGCAATTCATTGGCATTAACCAGATGTTGAGGTGGTAGCAATAGGGTTGCGGCGCCAGAATAGATGGCTTCAAATAATGAAAGACCATAGCATGTTATGATCACTTCGGAGCTGGCTATTAATTTATCTAATTCCGGTGGGTCTTGTAACAGGGTGATATTGCTATTTGGCGGAATAGTGGGCGTGGGTGCCAAAGGTCCCTGTATCCAAGTTATCGGCCAGTCTAACTGTAATTCTGTTAGCATGGCAGGTAAAAGCTCACCATAGCCTAATGCGTCGCTACCCCCGGTTAATACTAAAATTTGTCTTTGCTTTTCTTCTTTCGGCGTGATGTTAAACAGGTAATTTTGCCAGCCATTAGAGACTATTTCGTCTGTTAAGTCGGTATAAAAGCTTGGAATAAATAACCAGTCAAGAATGTCAATCAAGGGAGATAACTTATCTATGCCAACAAGCTTAGCGCCGCTCTGTTTGGGGCCTTTTAAGGCCTGTATTAGTAAAATAGGCGCTATAAAGTCTGGATGAAAATCGAGGAATAATAGTGGATTTCTATCCTCTGTCATGGCGTTTAACAGTGCTTCCTCTGTGCGGTACCAATTAATTTTGGTCGAACAATTAGTTAGCGGTTCGCCATCAAATAATGCATGTATGGTGGAGCCTATGCCTAAATACTCTTGCATTGCATCGGCAATGAGCACTGTACGTTTGAAATGCCCTAAACCGATATCTCCGCCAAGGTGGCAGTAAAGGCTGGCTTTAGCGTATTGTTTATCAGCGGCTTTTTGGGTGACATGGGCATTGATCTTGGCCAATTGGGTATCATGTAAAAGTTGTTGCTGTACCCAAGCCAAGCTGACAATAGATTCGGCTTCATGACTCGTATACCAACGACGGTATACCTCTGCCATAAAGTGATAATCAGCCTGAGTATCCACAGAGATCCGGTGTTTTACTCGGCCATAGTCATCACTATCATTAATGACTACTCTATCGAGTACTGGCGTCAGCTTATCGGCGTAACCTACATGTTCTTGCGACATCTTGCATTGGCTAGCCGCCATCAACTTGTTCCAACCATTTCGACTATAGAAAGAGAGTCCCTCGTGCAAGGTATTAGTGCCCTCTTTTAATATCACTGCATCTTTACCAGACTCTTTTAGGGCCTTTAGACCATGATCAATAAATTCCGGATCGATTAGCGGACAGTCACCGCATATGTAGAGAATATAATCTGGGTTTTGCCTTTGGATGATGGTATCAAGCCTCGCCATCAGGTTGTTAACGTCTCCGTTAAAGGGATGGCAATCGATCTGCTGCTCGCGCGCCCAGTCAACAAGTGGCTGATTGAAATTATCGGCTGTGGTTGCCAGTTCGCTGCAATCGATTTCGCTGCAGAGTGCCAGACGTCGCCAGATGTGGGCAATCATAGGGGCGCCGTATAAAGGCAATAGGTGCTTTCCTGCGAGGCGACTCGAATTAAGCCGGGCACCGACAAGGGCGAGAGTCTTTGTCACAGTTGCGGCTCCTTTGTTGGGGTGATGCTAAAGTTGAGGTCGAGCAAGCTACCGCCAGGTTTAAGGGTTTCATCGGCTTCGGCGAGTGAGAACCATAGACGGTTTAAATACTGAGTATCTATCTGTTTCGATGAGATCATGGGCAAGGCTGCGCAAAGGGCTGGATCCCAGCTGACTTGTATTGCTCGATTTTGGTTGCCAAAGCGAATAACCCCCTTTGTGGCTCCTAGGGCACTGCTGCTGGATACGATAGAGGAGATTGGCGCGCCTTGATCTATGTCTTGGTAAAGCTGGAAAAATTCTGTAGTCATGCCACCGAGGTGTGTCTGATACCAAGCGCGTTGCTGGCAATCGAGCAGAGTTAAATAGCCAAGTCGAATCGAGGCTTCGGGTCTTTCTGTATCGCCGAAATGAATACCTGTGTGTAGGCTTTCCCCATCGAGACGATACCATTTTACTATGCTGCCACTCTTAAGCGTCTGCTGACAGTAGATGACTAGGCAGCCGTTTTGCTCACCTAACTGATATTCCACCCGGTTTAGATCAGCTACTCTGTCGCGATCTCGAAAGCGCTCCAGGAGCAGATGATTACTATAGAAATCGGCGCCATAGCTGATGTGATCGAAGTAACCATGGGACAATGTTCCTATTACCGGGATAAATTGGTGGCAGGCAAATGCCAGAGAGTCGATGGCCAACCCGCGGTGACCGTTTAGGGTCAGTTTTATCCATGGAGTGGTGATATGCAGCCTGCGGCGTTCAGAATCGTATTGAATGTTGATATCTTTTTGGACTTTCCAAGGAGCAAAAACGGGGGCAGGATTTTCGATTGGGGGCAGCGATAATGCCTCGTATCGGTTTTGGGTTAGATGAGTGCGCAGGTCGCTGGCCCAGAGGCGACATAAGCTTCGCCATTGGTCGTCATTATTTGGCTTTAATTCTAATTCCTTTAGTCTCTGATAGCACAAGGTATTGAGCTGAAGATCATTTCGGCCGCTGATCCCCCAGCGGCATATATTGTATTTTGCCTGTTTCTTGACCGAGATTGGGTGTTGGGCATTGGTCAGCGCTAGTGGATCATCGTTACGCCACTGCGTTAATATCTGTGAAGGTGTATTCCAGTGGTACTTTTTTTTGCCCGCTAGAAAGCTAAAGAGTTGTTTTATTCTCTGCCATTCGCCGCTTATGTGCTCCGCCTCGGTATGGTAGCGGCCAGGGCGAAAGTCGAAAACCTCTGCGTCACTGCCATAGACTGGAAATGCCTGAGTATCTGGCTGTAGCACTTTCTCAAGGTAATGGTCGTAGTCAGTGAGGGTTAGCTCACCGTGGACATAGCGCTGAAATTTTTGAAAGGCGATGGCATGGTTCCAGATAGCCTTAATTCTGCGCCCGCTGGCACCCTTTAATGTTTGAGGCCTGTGTAGTCGTTCGGCTTGCCAGTCACTGTTGTGAGAGTAAGGATTATCCCACTCGACGACAACAGCATCAAAACCTGCATCTATGTAAATATCCAATAATCCGGCGGAGACCGCCTGCTCATTGAGGTAGGCTATCTTAGGTGTAATTCCTAATATTGACTGATAAGTGGTTTGACCCAGTCTCAGATTAGCTTGATTCACATTCGCTGGGATCAAGGGGCCAATAATCTGGCTGTCGCCACTGGCGATTAACTCGCACTTGCCTTGATGCAGTAGTTGTCTAAATTTTTCGACCCAAGCTTCATCGACTGCTTGGATTGATTCCAGCGTATAGGCAGTCATTTCAATACCCAGTGGAATGCCTGAGTCGGCTATTTCGAGTAGCGGCCAATAACAGGAAGTGACAACCTGAGGGTGGCTGGCGCTATCAATGGAAGAAAACGCTAGGTTGAGATGAAAGACAGTATATAGATAAGTGGAAGAATGCATGATGTTGCTCTGCTTCGATAATGTCTCAGTCAAGGTTTACTTTCGTCCATATATGCAAATCTCTCGGCCAATATTAAGTGTGGCAAAGGCTTGATAGAGGGCACGTTTGAGATCGTTTCGACCAGCCTGTGCAAGCTTACTCTCGAATCGAACACGTTTGTGATGGCAGCTTCGACCTAAATTGCCGTCATCAATGTAATTGTCACCCATTAGCAAGAACATATCTAATGGAAAGCTGGTTTCCTTATGGACAACACTAAAGTCATGTTTCTCAAGTAGCCGTTGCAGGCTATCGGGGGAAAAATAGTTGATATGGTGTTTGGGGCAGACCCACCAAGGCCGGTAGTTCTCTACTTCGGCAAGCGTTTGTTGAAATGGGTTGTAGTCATTTGGTGTACTAATACATAAGATGCCGCCATCGTTGAGCATGTCATACATGAGCTCAATCAATTCGCTCGGGTTGGGAACATGCTCTAGCACTAGGCTGGCGTTAATGACATCGAATTTGCCGAGTGCTTTACTGCTGTCGGCGGTGAGGTACCCTATTATTTCATCAACCCCCATTTCGCGTGCATAAGCCACGGCTTGGGGAGAAGGCTCAATTCCTTTAACTGTCCATCCTCGTTGTTGACCATGTTTTAAGAAGTAACCGGCTCCGGCTCCGACGTCTAACAGCGTGCGTCTGGTAACGGGTAAGTATTGCTCAAAGGTGTCGTATCTATCAGAATACTGGAGGTTTAGCCAAGCCTCGTCTTCCTGTTTTTGTTTGAAGAATTCTGGTTTTTCAGTCACGTAAAACTCTTCTTTATAGAACTTGTCGAGCGCTTCAAATGTAGGGAGCGGTGAGATATGAGTAAAACCGCATGCCTCACACTCTATGATGTCATAGCCTTCTTTTGCACCCAGCTTGCGACCTATGTGTTCACTGGTCATTTGATTGTCCTTTTTCGCCCAAGCATAAATGGCTACGGGAAGTTTCTTGCATGGACGTTGGGCGGCCCGAGAACCAGTTACTCTCTATTTTAAATCGTACTTGGTTATATACTGCCTCTATTTGTTGTTCTAGCTGTGGCAATGTATTTGCTGTCAATACAAAGACACCGCTGCGGTTCGCATGAGACAAGATGGGGGGTAACTGAGTGCCAATAGAGGGATAGAACTCAAGTTTTTGGCAGAAGGGTTGTGTCTCAAGCCATTCTAATCCTTCAATGGCCTCCAATTGACCGGGAGGAAGGAAAAAGTAACGATTTGCCACCCATAGTTCATGCTGAGGTGTAAGAGTACTCAGATCAACTGGATTGTCTAACGCAATATTGATGACAGTTTTTACATAGTTAATACCGCAAGATAGGGGGACCAGGCTGGCAGAAAAATCGCCACCACTAAGGCGTGCCGCCATTTCGATAACCATGGCGCCGCGCGTGGGACAGACCACGATATCTCCTTTTGCCACTCCTCTTTCTATGCCGAGAGCCCTGGCTGCACGTTCTGCCAAGGCTGAAATTTCAGCCTGGTCTGCTTGGCGGTGACGAGTCGGTAACCAACCACCATTTTCCATTATATTGGGCCAGAAGCACTCCATTCCTTCGTACACCCTATCGGCGAAACCCGGGGTTGCCGCTTGCTCGCCAACGATGATGCTTTCGGTGCTGATTTGCGGGCCGTCGATAAACTCTTCTAATAGGATCTCGCCGTTTAGCGAGAAAGATTTGGCGTGGGCGAGCGCCGCACGGACCTCTTCCTCTTGGCGAATAATACGCACCCCTCTTGAGCCTGCCCTGTCGGTTGGTTTGATAATGAGTTTGTCGCAGCCCCACTCTCGCCACTTGGCCATGACATCGGCTTCGCTTTCAACCTGGGCGTATGGAGGGATCGGGATGCCCATTTTCTCGAAGCGTTGCTTCATTGCCAATTTATGGGTTGCCCAATAACCCGTTTCCTCGGTGGGACCTGGCCAACCAAAATGTTTAGCGATAGCGGCTAGAATATGTGGTATGTCGCTTCCCATAGTGGATACACCACTAAGTTTGATGCCCTCGTCGAGTAGTTTTTGGCAGTAGTCGATGACTCCTGATAGGTCGGAAAAGTCGATTGCGCGAGCACAATCGGCTTTCGCCAGACCCGGCGCCAGTGGGTTAGCATCGACGGCGACAACGTAATATCCCATCTGCTGCGCAGTTTGTATCATAAAGCATTGATCTGAGCCTGCGCCCAAAACTAACAGTGCTTTCTTATGCAGCCTCATGCCTGCCACTCCCAACGTTTGGCAGCTTGCTGATAGATGCTGTCAGTATCAATGGCGCCAATTTCTGCCAGAGTCTGTTTATCGCCGGCGGGTAATATGCCTTGCTCTAGTGCGCTGACCAAAAGATCACAATCAAGTTGTTGATCATTGATAAGCTGATTAATAGCGGTACCAACACCCGTATCTTTTAAGCCCTCCTCAAGGCTAATTGCTTTGGCATGGCTTTGCAGAAGTGGAATTAGGCTCTTAAAAGGCAAGGGCTTTAACCATCTGAGGTTTACTACCTTAAAGGTTTGCTGACGCTGTGACTTAATTTTTTCGCGCAAGGCGATTGCAGTTTGTAGCTGATTTGCAACCGCGATGATCAAGCCATCGTCGCCAGAGCGCACGACTTCCACATCTTCCAATGGCGTGAGTTCACTTGGTAGGTAGTTCTCTTCATTCTGCGGTACTGTTTCATAGGGGTGTAGTACTATCATAGGGCCTTGGGCGATAGGTATATTAGTATCGGCCAAGCGAGTCTGCATAATGGCCTGAAGATCGCGGGCTGTGCCGGCATAGAAGATTTTTATATCGGGTAGTGTGCGAAGTAGACCAAAGTCATAGATACCATGATGGGTAGGACCATCGAAACCGGCAAACCCCGAGCGAGCACTGACTATTGTGACAGAATGCTTGGGAAAGCAGATGTCGTGAAATAGTTGGTCCCAGGCGCGCTGCATGAAGGTAGATTGGAAACACATAAATACTTTGTTTCCTGCCATGGCGAGTCCTGCGGCCATGCCTACAGCATGTTGTTCGGCCATACCAACATCAATTGCGCGATCGGGAAAAGTCTTCATCAAGGCTTCCACACCTGACGCATAGGGCGTTGCTGGCGTTAGGGCATAGACAGTTTTGTCTTTTTCCATATGCTGCATCAGAGTATTGCCCACTATACCTTGAAAGGTTGTTCCGGTTAGTGTGGCAGCTACACCTTCGCCCGTTTCAGGATTGAATGGCATAGAAAAATGCAATTTATAAGGATGATTGTCCGCCAGCGCGAGTCCACGCCCCTTTTCTGTTTTGACATGAATGACTATTGGGCCTGTATGGGAGTAACTAGCCGCCGTTTGGGCTTTTGCCATTCCTTCTAAGAGCTTAGTCATGTCGTGGCCATCATCGACCGATACGTAACCAAAGCCCATACCTTCGAACCAATCTGCGCAGCGTTGTTGCCAATCTGGTGCTGAAAACAGGTTGTGTAAGCCTCCGACATTGGGTGGAATACTCATGCCGTTATCGTTGATTACGATAAACAATGGCAGGGGATATTCGGCTGAAAAATTTAATCCTTCGAAAGCCATACCTTCTACCATGGAGCCATCACCGATAAAGGCGATCACGCTTCCTTGCTGCGTATTTTGCATCTTGCTATAGGCGAGGCCGCAAGCAATGGGAATTGCTGTTCCCGCATGTGATGCTTCCATTAAGTCATATTCGCTTTCATGATGTGATACGAATCGCGACATACCGCCCATTTGGTTCAAGGTGTCGAAGGCAGACTTGCGGCCCGTGAGCAGTTTATGGGTATAGCCTTGGTGACCTACGTCAAAGAGTATGTGGTCGCCATCAGATTTTCCCGATTGAATATTGAATGCGTGGTGGAGTGCAATGGTGAGTTCAACGACCCCTAAGTTTGCTCCAATATGACCTCCGGTTTGGCTAACACTATCGATGAGAAAGTGCCTGATTTCCGAGGCTAATTCTACTAACTCAGACTCGGTAAGTTGCTTGATGTCATGTGGTTGCTTTATTGCGTCTAATCGTTTCATCCGAAGTACATTCCGCCATTAGTGTTTATGCAGTGGCCAGTGATATAAGAGGCTGCGTCCGATAGCAAAAATAGCACGCTATTTGCGACCTCATCGGGTGTGCCCATTCGCTTAAGAGGGATCACGGCTTCGGCCTGTTGTTGTAATGTTTCTAATTGTTGTTCATTGAAAATTTCTGTCTTAATCCAACCTGGTGCTACCGCATTTGAGCGCACATTTTTCTCCGCACCAAGCCTGGCAACCGAACGGGTTAGACTGATTAATGCCGCTTTTGTCGCAGCATAATCGGGTGCTTTATTGCCACCTGTTTGTCCTCCCACCGACGAGATATTAACGATGGCCGCTCCTGACTCTGTACGTCGCAATAATTCTTGGCTGAGTATGAAGGGCCCTTTCAGGTTGACGGCGAAAGTATTATCCCACTGTTCATCACTGAGTTGATTAAAGTCGCCTTGCTGTAAAATGCCGGCATTATTTATAAGTAGCTGAATTTTTTGGTTAAAGTGTAAATCTGCCTGAGTGAACAATTCAGCGGCTTGCTGACGACAGCTGACATCACTTTTTACCAGGATAAAACGGTTACCATAGATGTTGAAAGCCTCGCGACATTCGTTTGCCGCGTCGTCATTGCTTGCGTAGGTACCTATGACTTTGCAGTTGGATTCGAGTAATGCATGACAGATCGCTTTACCTATCCCTCTGGAGGCTCCTGTGACGAGTGCCACTTTGCCATCAAAATCAAACTTAATCATAGTAATGTGCCTTCAAATCGATTCGAAAAAATGGTTAAAAAGCTATCTGCATCTTGGCGGTTATTAAATGCTATCCAGAAAAAACCGACCAGACTGGTGTTGTCGCTATGTCGTTGGTGCTTCTTATAGCGTCGTGGTTCATAAAAAAATTCTAACAAGTCAGAATGCTCACTCAAAAACTGTTCGACCTTGGCAAAGTCAATGTCAGGTGCTAATGGAAATAGTGCCTTCCAAATTACGATTCTCTCTGGGGTGGAGTTTGATCTAGAGGTATGAACATCTGTACCTTTGAGCAACGAAAACCATTGAAGAACAGGGCTTTGACCATTTGAAAAAGGGATTAGTTTAGTAGTAAACACATCACCATGAAAGCGTGGTGAGACCTCTAATAAGGTAAATTTTCCCTCTTTATAGAGTAAATCTGCTTTTACTGGGGTGTTATCAATGCCTAAAGCTCGGCAGGCTTGTTCTGTTAGATGATAGGCCTGTTCGACATCACAGTTTGGCAGGGCGCTTGGGGCAAAACCATGGGTTGGAAAATGGTAAGGGGGCTTGGAAAAATAGCGATCGCCAATGCCACAGGGAATGAACCTTCCTTGCCACATGATGCCTATAGTATCTATGCCATAACCATCGAAGTACTCCTCCATCAGTACCTGTTCGCCATATTGTTTAGCTAATGTAACGGCGTCAGCAACGCCATCTGGTGTGCTGACAGAAGTCACTCCTTGGCTACCACAAGCATCAAGCGGCTTTATGATGATAGGGTAGGTTAATTTCAGTAAGTCGAGTTTGGCTGGAGCTTCTTTCCATAAGGCCATCTGCGGTGTCGGTAGTCCTTGGGATAGCCAAACCTTTTTGGCGGCTGATTTGTTGAGTGACAGGCTGACGGCTTCAGGAGGGCACCCTGGGAGTCCTAATTGATGATGGATCTTAGCAACGGCAGGCAGGCCAAAATCGCTGCCTGAATAGGCGCCGATGAGGTTGAACTTTTTATTGAGCTGACTGGCTAGCGCCGAGAGCGCCTCTTCATCACTACCACTTATCTGGTAGTACTCATCGGCCATTTCAATTGCTGGTGCATCATCTCGAAAATCTGTGACTATGGTTGCCAGACCGAGAGAATGAGCCCAGCGAATGTGTTCGCGCTGCATATGGCCTGCGCCAATAATAAGAATGGCTGGAGGACGGTTACTCATCGCACGAGGACTCCCTAGTGTTGTTAAATTGCTTGATAAGCTCTGAAAAGTCGGTTGCTTGGAGGAGTCTGGTTTCGCCCTCATCAAAACGTATTGCAGTGGGTATTAGCTGTCCTTGGGTGTAATCGGGATAGTGATCTGTTAGTAA
The DNA here is from genome assembly GCF_000832025.1 of Shewanella sp. cp20. NCBI lineage: Bacteria > Pseudomonadati > Pseudomonadota > Gammaproteobacteria > Alteromonadales > Shewanellaceae > Shewanella > Shewanella sp. cp20. The sequence goes on from NZ_JPII01000030.1 coordinate 43,921, forward strand.
GCCTTGGACGATTTCTGGCAATACCTCACATTGGGTGGCGGCGGGTAATAAACGATCGAGAATCAAGTCGCCTGTGAGATCTGCATGGACTTCGATGAGCCTGGCTTGTTGCTGCCTGTCGAGCCGAAAACTAAATGCTAGTAAGTAATTTAAGTTGCTGAAACTATTAGAAAACTGTGTTGCTGCATTTATTATCTGTATTTTGATTTTTGGTGTGATCTGTGCGGGAAACAGGAGTCCGCTCGCTTTTAATTCTCCATTGCTAAATTGATTGACCTCTTCCCACCAAGCTATAGGAGTAACGCTTCCCTGTCTAACGTGGGCGAGTAAGCTAATGTCATTCCCATCGATAAAACATGCAACATCGGCTTTTCCATCGGCGGATGCTGCCTTGGCCGATTCGACCGCTGGCTTAAGCTGATGCTTATGGGTGCAAAGTGTAACGGCTTTCTTGCCACTTAGAGGGTAGTCGGGTCTAACAACGACAGGTAGTTCAGGGAACAGGTTGGTATTATCGCTGACGGTACCTTTAGGTACAGGGATATCACTCGCCTCACAATAATCTCTTAGTCGTGACTTAATGGTACACAAAGAGACAAGTTGTTGGCTCAGACCAAATCGCTTGAGTTTCTCATCGATGGCAGCGGCGGTATACAGGGCTGGTCCAGAGGTTCGCGCCAGAAGCGTAACTATGGGCAATTCGATGCTGTCGAGTATGCTCAGAAGAGGCGTTGCATCATAGGTGCTGGCCTTAATGAATTTGTCTGCATGAGGGGAAGCAATGCAGTGCTTATTTTTGTCGACGACACAAACTAAAAGCCCTTTTTGTTTGGCCGCAAGTATCAGGGGGAGTTGGGCTTCTCCGCCGCCTAGACAAAGGGCCCAGTTGCGTGCCATCGAATTTGGTGATGTGGATTTGTTCATCGGCAGCTAGCTGTACAGAGTAATGATGCGGGCATTTAGATTGGGATTCATCTCTAGTGACTGCTTGATCTCTTGCTCAAATACAAATGAGGATATCACTATAGCAAGTTCAGGATCTTCTAGGTTTAAGGAGCCAGGAGCGGCAATTGAAATGTCGTATAGCGTCTTTTGCCATTTCTGTGGATCGGAGTCGACAATGGTGATTGGTACACAGTGTTCCAGTATGTTGGTTTCTTCTAGTAATTGTGCTGTATGCACACCGCCACCCCAGATAGCAATGCTTTTTGCCTTCATTGTACCATGATTAATTTTACGATTTATTTCTTGCCAGCGAGTTACATCTCGAGCGACATATGCCTGACACATGGGCAGAGCCTGGTCATCCTTCTCTATAGCCCTAATGGTTTCACCTTTGCGGCCATGACACATCTGTATTGGGTAAGGATCTTTTTCACTTAAATCTGTTACCACAGGTCCTAGAGGCTCTATGCCGCAAGTTTGCATAAGGTTAGTCATGGAGAGTGGAGAGAAATAAGTAAGATGTTCGAAGGTGAAGTAACTTGTCGGCCAGGTGTCTTGATCGATGAGAGAGGGGACTTCTATGAATATATGACCATCGTCTTTCAGCATTTCAAGGCATTTTAGCAACACCGCTTTAGGATCGACAAAATGCTCTAGTACATGGGTGAGTATAATAAGATCATACTGGGCCCCCTTGCTATCGAAGTCTTCGATAAAGCCATTATTTAATTCCAGATTATATTGGCTCTTTGCTAGTGAAATGGCGCGTGAAGAAGGATCGATACCATCGACCTCCCAACCTGCCAATTGAAATCTGTGTAGGGTGTACCCATCGGAGCACCCAATCTGAAATGCGCGGCCCTTTGGCGTTAAAAATTCTGACAAATAGGCAAGCTGTCTATCGAGGGCGGCAATTTTAGTGGCTGAAGGTTTGCCGTCTCGACCAGGATTTGTGTAGTTTGACATTTCACTGTAGGTCTTGCGGATCTTCTGCAGATCAGGCAGTGGATTTTGATATACCGCACCACATTTATCACATACTGTGATACACAGGGCCACCTCTCCGAGATCGGTCAAATGATATGGTTTACTAAATACCTCGGTAGATTGAGAATGTTGACAAACAATACAAGGTCTAAATGTCATTATGGCCTCTTAGAAATGGTTCATTATCTGTATATTTAATTATCTAAGGTGTTTAAGCGGCCTTAAACCGTCACTAGGATCGGCGCGCCAGTCTCGGTCAGGAGCTTCGCTGGGGGCCAGCACCTTATCTGCACGTCCGTCTATGGTCGTCGCATCACGACATTCGCTGATCACGGGCTGTATCTGATGCGGTAGCCAGCAGTGCCCGGCCGCATATTCGGCTCCTTGTTCATCGAGATCAATATGGAACTCAATGCAATCTGCTTGCCAACGATTAACCGCGCGGCGAATGACGGTCGGCGATACACTGTGATCCGACCAGCCGACCTTGACACCATAGCGGTCGCGGAACGCGCCAATGACTGCGAGATTACAATCAGATTTCGGAGTAGGGTAGGCCGATACGCAGTGCAATAGGGTGATGTCTTGGCAACCTGAATCTTTCAACACTGAGATGGCATGATCTATCTCATCGAAATTGGCCATGCCGGCAGAGATAACTACTGGCTTACCAGTTTTAGCGCAGGCGATAAGTAAGTCGTCCCACAGCAATTCATAGGAGGCGACTTTATAAAAATCGATATAGGGAGCCAGTTCTTTGACGGCATCCAAATAGAAAGGCGTGCAGGAAAACTGGATACCATAACTGTCACAGCATCGTTTAAGGTCGGGTAAAAAACCAACGGGCAACTCCCACTGCTTGCGCGCTCTATGCATCTCACTTCGAGCGAGTATTTCGGGGGCAAATAACTGCTCGATTTTGAATAGTTGAAACTTTACCGCATCGCAGCCTATCTCTGCCGACGCCTTGATAAACTCGAAACACCTGTCCAGATCTCTATGATGATTGCTGGACACCTCAGCAATGAATAAAGGTGCTTGTGTTGTCATAATTGTCCACAATTATTTTGGTTAGGGTTAGTAAGGTAACTCTTGATAATAACTTTTTTTAATTAGCGTGTTACAACTAAAATAGTTGAGGTAACTCATATTCTAAATAATCAGCCAGTGCAAGCCAGTCTTGCCTCTCTTGCGCTTGCAACATAGGAGAGAGTATTTGGCCAAATTCTGACTGCTGAATGATTTCAGGGTGATCTTTCTCTATCTCATCGATGCACTGGCGCAGTAGCAAAGAGGCTTCTGCTTCGTGACCTAATCGAAACTGATGCGCAGTATTGATAAGAGACGCAGCTAGGCTCATGCGTTTGGCTCCATGTAACGAGTTCCTTGTATATTTGCACCTGAAAGACTTGCGCGATAGAAGGCCACTTCCGGGTGCCTGGCGATATAAAGCTCTAAATATCTTAGATAGGCTCTTAAATTCAGATCGGTTGTGATTCGATTGCCATGGCCATCTAATACCCAGTGGCGAGCGTTTTTCCTGTTGTTATCAATGGCCTTAACCCAGGCGCGAGCTTCTTCATCCTCAGGTTTAATTCGAGCTGTACTCCAAAATGCATGGCTCATGTTATGGCAATAACCGAAGTCACAGCCAAATAGCGTGATCTGTTTGGGATTCATTTTGACAGCTAAGTCTACGACGGGATGGATGACGCTACCACTGATATAGAGCCTCAATTTAGGGTATCGCTTAGCCAACTCGTTATATCGGGCATCCTGGCCATAGGCGACAAATCTGGGGCCCTGCCAGTTCTCTAGCACCGTTGGGTTTGTCTTGGGGAAATATACCAGGTTAATGCCATTTGTATCCTCAAGTGGCAGATGGTAGCTATCGATAAGGCTGTCAACGGTTATGACAATATCGGGTTTGATGCCATGATGGAGCAGCCCCTTGAGTGCCGTATCGGCTGCAATCATCAGAGGCTTATTGGGTTGCTGGCTTACTGTTTTTAAATACTCGTAGTGCTCTGTAAGAGAGGGACCTGAGCCGATCACTATCACCTCGTTTACCCTCAAGGTATTAATTAGTGAGGCGGCATCGGGATCATTGACTATTCGTTCTTCATTGCATTTGAATCTTTCTTGTGTCAAAGGATCATCAAGCTGATGTTTTTTATTGGCAAAATCTTGATTTAACTCAATGGTTAAAAGATCCCTTACTCTAGCGTTTTCTTCATCGCAAATAGAGAGCTCTGGCGTTATGGCAACATAGGGATAGTTCAGTAAAGAATTAGGTTTTATCCGTAGCCTGACGTTTGAGTGACTTAACCATTCACTTTGATCTGTATAGGAGAGAACCAAGGCAAATACTGCCAAGTTCAAGATGAAAATGTTGATCTGAGTATACTGAGGGTTATCGATTAACAGACTCGGTACATCGCCCATACCTATACCATATACGTTAACTTCTTGGGTCTCTTTCGGTAAGGTATTAATCAAGAGTTGTGCTTCTGCTAGCCTGTCATGGCGACTACTGAGCTGAATACCGTTAACACTTATTGTTTGATTCTGGCCGGTAACGAGTGCGGCGTCGAGATGGTCGAATGATACTTGTTGAAGTGCAGAGGCAATGATAGGCCAACGCTGGCTGATGATGTTGAGATTGGCATTAAAAAGCTCAGTCATTGACACTGTCCCTCGAAGTCATACTTCATCTATTAGGCTAGTTCACTAACTGGTCTCCCCACAGGGACTCGAACCCCGATCGATCGCTTAGGAGGCGACTGCTCTATCCTGTTGAGCTATAGGGAGACGCAAGTGATTATACTGTTTTTCATCGCGATGAAAAGGCTTTAGATTTAGTTGCTTAATTAGTGCACTAATTAAGTTAGATTTTCATCGCGATGTCGTTAATTTGTATGTTGATTGCACCATTGGCGCCTTGCAGTATGGCGGTGGCGCTTTCCTGGGTCACCTGATCTATGGTGATCTTTGCTCGAGATTCGCTGGCAACCGCCCGCATGTTATCCAGGCGATCCGGCAGGTTTTGCTGCAGCACCAGTTGGAACTGGTCGCCCACTCTGACGCCATGGTTACGCCCCAGATTGATGATCACCCGATTGTCGACGCGGGATACCACCTGCCCGAGTAGCGGACGGCAATCGAGCACCTTGTCGATATCTTCGCTGGCCTGGGTCAGCAGCATCTCGATGTTTTTACCATAGCTAGATGCCCAGAAACGGTTGCTATGGGCCGGCACCGTCGCCTGGCGTTCAAATTCCCAAGGGGCAGGGGCGTCATAGTATTCACTCCAGATCTGTTCGCCGCTGATGCCATGGTAGAGGGAGAGGCGTAGCTGAAACTGGCGTTGGGGATAGCTATCCCATAGGCCAAACAGGCTGCCTTCGACTGGCGCCGTGGAGATGTCGATGATTTCCGGCAGTAGTATATATTGACTGTCGGTGATCTCACTGAGCCAGCTGGGGAGACGATAGCCGCGGATGTCGATGAGGGACTGCTCGATATCGAGTCGCTCATTGGCGTGGACATGGGCAAAGCTCGCCTTGCCTTCCCGGCCTATGATGGTGCCGAGTTTTTCTGACAGGGCTTTCTCGAAGTTACCGAGATTGCCATATCTAAGTTGGCTGCGATCGGCAATTTGCGCCTGGGGCACTAGAATCGCCGCCTTGAGTTGACTCGCTCCACAGGTCTGCACCTTAGCGTTTTGCAGTACATCGACCCTTAGATTGACGGTGAGCGTATCGTCCTGGATGCGCTCGCTGATCAGTTCGACGCGGCCCGCCTCGGCCTGTTGCGTCATAGAAAACTGAGTCTGTGTCAGTTTGCCGTTTTGGGTATGCTGCACGCTGGTAAACTGGCCGCCCGATTGTAGGGTGACATAGCTTAAGGCCTGTGCGATGGCATCTTCTCTCGCCTGAGTGATATTGCCGTTGATGATCTTGGCTTCGCCTTGTGCCTCGAGCCACTGAGCCATTACCTGAGTGTTAAAGGCGGCGAGTAACAGCAATAGTAATTGAATTCGTTTCATCGTATCTGTCTCGACTGAGCTGGTTTACCTGGCGCGTAGGCGGTGCCAAAATGCTGACAGTTTTGCGCTCATTTTAAGGTTTCCATTAACTAAATAAGCTCAAAGCAATATCTATGCCCGAGTTGGTGAACCCCAGGTAAAATGCCTGAAGGTTATGAGGTCAGAGCCTATTTTCCTGATGACTTTGCCAAGTTAGCGCGTCAAGCGTGAGAGCAAGTGTAAAATGAGTCGGGCTAAGTTTATGGCATATATATTGCTGAGATATTGCCAATAGGATTGGTTGGCCACAAATATGGCGCAGCCGAGTTGCTATATTGGCCTGGGTCAATATCGAAAACCATGGGACATCATGATGCGAAACGCTTTGATAATATCTTCCCTGTTGCTGTTGGGGGCCTGCGCGGCAAATGAGCCTGCCATGCCAAGCTTGCAGAGCGGCAATAGTTTGCCTGCTAGCTCGTCGGTGATACACCTGACTCAACAGCTGGCAAATGAGTTGGTGCGCCAAAACGATCAGTTGACGCCTAAGCAGCCCTTGCTGGTGGCAACGCCTGTCTTGCTGGACAATCTTAAGTCGACTAACGCCTTGGGACTGCAGATACAGCAAGGACTGATCGCGGCCATGCATGATCATCAGTTTAATCTGGTGGATCTTAATGTGGGCGAGAACGTTAGGGTGACGGACCAAGGCGAATTGCTGCTGACGCGGGACTGGCGCCAATTACCCGCGGATCTGCCGGTTGAACATGTGCTGGTATCGACCATGAGTCTGAAGCCCGATGGGCTGGTGGTAAACAGTCGTATCGTTAATGTTACTAATAATCGTGTGGTGTCTGTGGCAGGGGCGAGCGTCAGCCAGGCCGAGTTGTCTGACTACCTTAGCCTGTCTGAGAAGGTGGTCGCCCATGACGGCAAGCTGATCCGTTATAACAGTCAGGGTCAGGCAGATGTACAGATTAAGGGAGTCAAGCAATGAGATATTTAATTGTGGTGTTGCTGCTCGTCCTGAGTGGCTGTGCGTCTCAAGACAGGTACATTCAATGGGAAACCCAGGCGCCAGAAAGTTTTCCTAAATTGACGGCTATCGGCTACGCGCCGCTGGCGACTCAGCCGGCCAAAGAGGCGTCGCAGCGAGTGTTGATGGCGATGCAGGCATCGAAAATCGCCGCCTATCGTGAGCTGGCAGAGCAGGTTTATGGCCAGCAGCTATCGGCATCCAGTAGTGTGAAGGATTGGATGCTGTCCGATGACAGCATTCAGGCGTCGGTGAGCGGGGTGATCCGCGGTGCAAAAGTGGTAAAGAGCTATCCGGTTGGAGAGCATTATGTGACCGAGCTGGAGCTCGACTTCCAGCAGGTATGGGCCTTATACCAACAGCAGCATCGACCGCAGACGGTGAAGGAAGTGACCTATTTCTAGGGCCTGTTGATCTTTTCCGTTTGTTTTTGCAGCAGTTTGAAGGTGATTTATACAAGGCAGAGCCTGTGTCGTGTAGCCTTCTACACAAACTGGCGATAACGCCGTAGAAATGGCCTACAAACGCTGCCCAACGGGTTCATCTAAACGCGCGCTGCACTTTGTTGTTCGCCATTCACATAGAGTAACTATGCTTCATGGCTCTCGCCTCGCGCAAAACGCGTTTAGATTGAACAAAAATTAAACTTGAAAGAGCAACTGGCCCTATTCGCCAGCAATAAAAAAGCCTCTGTTAAAGAGGCTTTTTTTATGTCTATAGATTGCTTTTAAGGGATGGCTAGGCCTTTAGATTATTGCCGAGCGTCGAGATGGTCGAGGTCTTGCCCTTGCCGTCATAGGTGAGGCTATTGGCGTTACGACTGGCCTGAAGGGCCTGGGAGAAACGATTGACGCTGGCCATGCTGTGCTCGATAAGCGCGGCATTTTGCTCGTTAAGCTGTTTACACTCCGCTAATGCCTGCTTGGCGTTGTCGACCTGGGCAATAAGCTGGGGCTCCTGAGTGAGCCTAGGGAGTTCAGGATGCGCAGCTAATTCGGTATCACCTAGTTTGATCTCATTTAACAATTGGGCCTTTTCACTGGCGAGACGCAGCAACTGATCCGCATCTTGTGCGATCAGCGCATCCTTCTCTGCCGTGATGGTCTGCTTTAAGCTGTCCAGTAACTTGTGTTGATTGGCGATGATATCGATTATCTGCGTCATAACGAATTAGTTAAGATCCTGAAGTTCCTTCTCAAACTGCGCGATATTAGTGGCGAGTTTGTCGGCATCTATCTTATAGCGTCCCTCGGCAATCGCGGCCTTAATCTGTTCGACCTTCTTGATATCGATTTCAGGAATGTCATTTAACTTGGCCTGGGCGCTTTGTAGTTGCTGTGCCTGAGAGGTGATAGAGACTGAGTCGCTCTTCACCGTCTGTGATGGAGCGTTAGTGGCAGCAGTCGCACCTTTGTGCTGCGAGGCTTTCGCGCTGGCATTGCCAACCCGGTTGTTAGTGTTTGTATTTACGTGCTTAATATCTATAGGCATTGTGGGGTCCAACTTACATAAATGAGATCAACATACTTGTCTATCGGCACTCATGGTCAAAGCTTTAGGATAAAGTTTCAAAAAACAGTATAAATTTTTGCGCGTCAAAGGTCATCAGGATCACATCCTGACTTCCACTTCGCCAATGCCTGTCACGTGTGCATCAACTGTCTTGTTAGAGCGGCTATTGCGCACCCGTATCTTATCGCCAAGGTTACCATCTTTTAACGCTTCACCGTTGGTTTTTATCTCGAAATTATCGGATCGCGCATAGATGGCAACGATATCTCCCTTGCAGACAAAGCAGAGGTTACCGGCAAACAGAGGCTGATTGGCTGGGATTCTTCGCTTCACCCGGGTGCCAGTCACCGCCGCTGGGTCATCAAATTGCTGGCCCCTGAGCTGGTTCTGCTCGACATAGTCGAGACGTATTTGATCCAGCTCGATGAGACCGCCGGGCCCCAAGGTCTGATTGGCGACCACCACAGGGAAGAGCACCTCGACACGAACCGAAATATAGATCTGCCAGGGGTAGTCGAGATCTGGGCTATCGCAGCTGATCTTGACTGTGTTGTTTTTACTGATGGCTCGGTCGCTGGCGATTTCCGCCTTAGGCTCACCCAAACAGGCGGGGGGCTTTAGCCGGGTATCCAGGCTTTGGGGGGTAATAATGACCTTGGCGTCCTGGGGTAAGATAATTTTTTCCTGTACTACCTCTGTAGCTAATCGCGCTATGGTCGATACAGAGGGGACACTGGTCGTCTCCGCCGCCTTTAAGGGCAGAGAGATGAGTAACAAAAACAGAAAATATGCAAAATTTACTTTCATAATGAATTGACTAGCTTGATTAGCCAGATTACACCTATACTTCGTTTGAAGCGCCAAGGCTTTGCCATTTTTTTGTGAGAAATGAGTGTCATAAATTTGACAAAGTAAAGGTCTGGTTGTCATATAACTAGATAAAGCAATTAGTATGCCTATACTCATATTTATCATGGGAACGGCTTCGCATTCACCCGACAACAGGGCAAAGGCATTATGTCGAGTATTCTTGAATCAGTTAACAAACGCACCCAACTCGTAGGACAAAACCGCTTAGAACTATTGCTGTTTAAATTAAACGGGCGGCAACGGTTTGGTATTAACGTATTTAAGGTGAAAGAGGTACTGCAGTGCCCGCCGCTGACCGGTCTGCCTAAGCTTAATCCTTTTGTGAGAGGCGTGGCCCATATTCGCGGCCAGACGATTTCGGTGATCGACCTTAGTGCGGCTACCGGCGGTAGACCGATTGAAGATACCGAAGGTTGTTTCATCATCATCTCAGAGTACAACCGCAGTGTGCAGGGCTTCCTAGTTAAGTCGGTCGAGCGCATCATCAACATGAATTGGGAAGCCATCATGCCGCCGCCACAAGGGGCGGGCCGATACTCTTACCTGACCGCCGTGACCGAGATTGAAGGCGAGTTGGTGGAGATTCTCGATGTCGAGAAGATCCTCGATGAGATCTCGCCGGTCAAGACCCAGATCAGTCAAGAGGTCGACGAGCAGCTGACCATAGACAGGGAGCGTCATTATCACATCATGGTGATCGACGACTCGGCCGTGGCGCGCAAGCAGATTATTCGTGCCCTCGAATCATTGAGTCTGCAGATAGATACCGCTAAAGATGGTCGTGAGGCGTTAGAGAAACTGGTGACAGTCGCTGCCGAGATGGATAACGTGGCCCATGAGATCCCTCTGATCATTTCTGATATCGAGATGCCAGAGATGGATGGCTATACCCTGACGGCTGAGATCCGCGACAACCCGAAATTGAAAGACATTAAGGTGGTGTTACATACTTCGCTTAGCGGCGTATTTAACCAGGCCATGGTCGAGAAGGTGGGTGCCAATGACTTTATCGCGAAATTTAATCCTGATGAATTAGCGGCAGCGGTGAATAAACATCTTAGTTTGTAATTTGTACTAAGTTGGGCCTGAGCCTAAATTTGGTAAGTTTAGGCTTGTATCAGTGAGTTAGCTAATGTATAACGCTGACCTCTGCAACGCTTGCTATAGTGTATGTTGTAGCCTGTTTTCTTTTTTGATATTGGGATATCAAGGTGCCGAATAAATCACTTGCCGAAGCCGAGTACAACCAATTTAAATTATTTCTGGAACAACACAGCGGTATTGTGTTGGGCGACAATAAGCAATATTTGGTTCGTAGTCGACTCGCGCCTCTGATGGGGAAATATAATCTTCCCTCATTATCTGAAGTGGTTAAACATTCGATGAAGCCCACCGAGCGGCAACTTCGTGCCGAGGTGATCGACGCCATGACCACCAACGAGACCCTGTGGTTTCGCGATCGCTATCCCTTCGAGCTGTTAGCCAATAACCTCTTGCCCGAATATGCCCGCTTGGGGCGTCCGCTGAAGATCTGGTCGGCCGCCTGTTCCTCGGGGCAGGAACCCTATTCGTTGGCCATGACTATCTTGGAATACCAGCAGCGTAAGCCTGGTGCCTTGCCCGGCAGCGCGACTATTCTGGCAACGGATCTGTCACCCTCAATGCTAGAGCGCTGTAAGGTTGCCGAATATGACAACCTTGCCCTGGGCCGTGGCTTGTCCGATGAGCGCAAACGTCAGTTTTTTGAACCCACGGGCACTGGCTCCATGGTGGTGAAGCCCAACGTCAAGCGTCTGGTGAATTTCAGGGCGCACAACCTGCTCGAGAGCTATACCTTGCTGGGTAAGTTCGACATCATTTTCTGTCGTAACGTGCTTATCTATTTTGCCCCAGAGGCAAAGGCCAAGATACTGCGGCAATTTGCTGCCGCCCTTAATCCCAAGGGCATACTGTTTCTGGGGGCATCCGAGTCGATTGCCGGTTTGACCGACGAGTTTGACATGGTCAGGTGTAATCCGGGTATCTATTACCAGAAGCGGACCTGATGCACTTGCTAGGGTGCAAGTTTAGCCAGTTAAAGTGCTAACTCTCTGAGTTCGCTATCAAGTTTCAAATGCCAGCAATCGCTGGCATTTTTTATGCCTTGCCTTTCTATCGCGCATCTATCTGTGCAAGTTACCTAGAGTCGATTTTATTGGCACAAGTATTGCTTTGTTTATGACATTCGTGTGTGGAGGCAATTTTATGGCGATTAGTTTCGATAAGGCATTGGGGATACATCAGTATACCTTGGGGATACGATCGGCGCGGGCCGAGGTGATCTCGTCAAATATCGCCAATGCCGATACCCCCCATTACAAGGCGAAAGACCTTGATTTTGATAAGGCGCTACAGGCGGCGCGCACGGCCCAAGGCGGGCTGGCGATGAGCCGTAGCAACGAGAAACACTTCGACTTGGCGGCGCTTTCTCAGCAACACATTAGTTATCGGGTACCAAATCAGCCCGATACCGGTGATGGCAATACGGTGGATATTCAGCAGGAACAGTCTGAGTTTATGCAGAATGCGCTCGAATATCAGATGTCGTTAGGTTTTCTTGACGGTAAGTTTTCCGGCCTGAAAAAAGCCCTTAAAGGAACGTAATCATGAGCCTTTTTAATATCTTCAATGTGGCAGGCTCCGGCATGTCTGCTCAGTCTGTGAGGCTGAATACCACTGCCAGTAACATCGCCAATGCCGATTCGGTCTCCAGCAGTGTGGATAAGACCTATCGCGCCCGCCATCCTGTGTTTGAGGCGGAGCTGGCTAAGGCCAGCCATCAGCAGCAGACCAGTCAGGCGGTAAAGGTGGCCGGTATCGTCGAGAGTGACAAGCCGTTGCAGAAAGAGTATTCGCCGGATCATCCATTAGCGGACGCCGATGGGTTTATTTATAAGCCAAATGTCAATGTGATGGAGGAGATGGCCAACATGATCTCGGCGTCTCGCTCCTATCAGATGAACGTGCAGGTTGCCGATGCAGCAAAGTCTATGCTTCAGCAAACCTTACGCATTGGCAATTCCTAGGGGGTAAGTCGTGAGCCTAGTTAATCCATTAAATACTCAGGTTGCGCCAAACAGTTCGACCCAGAGCGCCAAGACGGTGGCGCCTCAGGCTTCCAGTAGTCAGGCAACCACCCAGACCACGGGAAATCCTTTTCTCGACAGCATGCGCCTGCAAGAGGAGTCGTCGATTCCTGAGGCCAAGAGCCAGGAGCTGACCCAGGAGGATTTCTTCTCCTTACTCAGTCAGCAGTTGTCGATGCAAGATCCGTTTAAGCCGGTGGATAACGACCAGATGATCGCTCAGATGGCATCCTTCTCTACCGTGGACGGCATCACTAAGCTCAACGAGGAGATCGTCAATCTTAATACTGTGATGACCTCGAGTCAGGCGTTGCAGGCCTCGGGACTAGTGGGACAGAAGGTGTTGATCCCATCGGATACCGGGCATATTTCGGCGGAAGAGCCTGTGCTGAAAGGGGTGATCAGTACGCCGGAGCCGATCGAGTCGATCACGGTACGCATCGAAGATGAGAAGGGGCAGTTGGTTAAGACCTTCACCGTCGACGGCAGTGATGGCGGCAACATAGATGTGGCCTGGGATGGGCTGGATAAGGATGGAGAACCCGTTGCCAGTGGTAATTATTCTATCAAGGCATCGGGCAAAGTCGATGGTAAGAGTGAAGATTTAGCCGTATCGACCTACGCTCACGTGACGAGCGTTTCGCTGGGGACGGCAAGTACCGGCGCGATTCTCAACTTGAGAGGCATAGGCGGTATCAAACTCGGTGATGTTCTGGCCGTGTCTGAAACCTAGACAAAGCAGAGCGTTAGGGCATTTAGGTCCAGAACAGATAATATATTTTTAGTGAGGTGATTTATGTCATTTAACATTGCATTGAGTGGTATCGCGGCGGCGCAAAAAGATCTCAATACCACGGCGAATAACATCGCCAACGTGAACACCACAGGCTTTAAGGAGTCGCGCGCCGAGTTCGCCGACGTGTATGCCAGTTCTATTTTTGCCAACAGTAAGACCACGGTCGGTGGCGGTGTGACCACAGCCCAGGTGGCTCAGCAGTTCCAGCAGGGCAGTCTGCAATTTACCAGCAATGCGCTGGATATGGCGATCAATGGCGGTGGTTTCTTTGTCACCTCATCAGAAGTGGGCTCGCAAGATCTCTCCTACACTCGTGCCGGTGCCTTTAAGGTGGACGCCGACAGCTACCTGGTTAACTCGGCCGGTGCCTATCTGCAGACCTTCCCGGTCGATAAGGATGGTAACTCAACTTCGGTGAGTCTCACCACCACTCAGCCGGTGAAGATCCCCGATACCGCGGGTAGCCCGCAGAAAACTGATAACATCGGCATTCAGATGAACCTCAATGCGGGTGAGTCTACTCTAGATCCGGCTAACTTTAATCCGAACGACCCAGACACCTACAACAATTCGACTTCGGTCACCATGTATGACTCGTTAGGTGAGCCCCATATCTTGACCACCTATTTCGTGCGCCCACCCCAGGCGGCCTATACCGGCACCAGTAACTGGGTGGCCTTCTACGCGGTAGACGGTAAGCAGGTCGATCTTGCAGGCGCCGCGGGCACCTATGGTCGTGATACCACGGGTGACGGTGTGGCCGACTCGTCCGGCACGGCGGTTAATTCCAGCGGCTGGAAGGGCTCAGTGCTGTCGTTCAACGACACTGGTGCCTATATAGGTAGTGATCCTGCGGTGATCACCACAGAGACGCTCGGGGTCAGTGGCGCCAACGTGTTAGGCCCTGGTACAGACGGCAGCCAAACGCTAACCCTCAACTTCAACAGCCCGACCCAGTACGCTTCACCGTTTGAGGTGACCGAGCTGAGTCAGGACGGTACTACCGTTGGTCGTCTGACTAACGTGGAAGTGGGCGCCGATGGTTTGATTAACGCCAGCTACAGCAATGGCTCAACTGTGCCGCTGGCCCGTGTCGCCCTGGCGCGCTTCTCAAACGAGCAGGGACTGACTCAGGTGGGTAACACTGCTTGGAAGGAGAGCCTGGATTCTGGTCCGGCACTGGCGGGTGAGGCCAACAGCGGTACCTTCGGTAGCATTCGTTCCTCGGCGCTTGAGCAGTCAAACGTGGATCTGACCACAGAGCTGGTGGACCTTATCTCGGCTCAGCGTAACTTCCAGGCTAACTCGCGTACGCTTGAGGTTAACAATACTCTGCAGCAGACGGTACTGCAGATCCGTTAATTTACCTTAGTGAAATGTGTTGCCCAGGCGGCAACACATTTCCGCTTCACTTGCCGCTTAGTCTTTCCTCCCTTCGCTTCATTTCTATCTGCTTGATTTAAGCAGCCTAACCAAATCCATTGCTTGGCATGATGTTTGCTTTGTTCTGTTATTAGACAGTTTTAGTTGAAACATTGACGGAGCAGCAAGTGGATAAATTACTCTATGTCGCCATGAGTGGCGCCAAGCAGAATATGCATTCGCTGGCAGTGCGTGCCAACAACCTTGCCAACGCCAATACCGACGGCTTCAAGTCGGATCTTGAGCAGGCCAGATCCATGCAGGCCTTTGGTGAAGGCTTGCCGACAAGGGTGTTTTCCATGACAGAGAACCCGTCGGCCAACTTTGCCGCCGGCCCCATCAAGACCACGGGCCGGGATCTCGATATCGCGGTGAAGGGCGATGGTTGGATAGCCGTGCAGGCCGTCGATGGTAGCGAAGCCTACACCCGCTCTGGCAGCCTGAGTTTCGATACCTCGGGTCTGCTGCGAAACGATAGAGGCAATCCCATTATGGGAGATGCCGGCCCCATCGTACTACCGCTTCCTATCGAGAAGGTCGAGATTGCCCAAGATGGCACCATCTCGGTCAGACCGCTTGGCTCCACCGCCGAGGTGATCGAGGAAGTTGGCCGCATCAAGTTGGTCAACCCTGGCAATCAAAACCTGATGCGTGGCGAGGACGGTCTGTTCCGTCAAATGTCTGGCGTGAATGCCGCGGCCGATCCCAATGTTGCCGTGGAGAGTGGGGCTATTGAGGGCAGCAATGTCAATGCCGTCGACGAGATGGTCTCTTTAATCGATCTGCAGCGTCAGTTTGAGATGCAGGTCAAGATGATGAAAACCGCCGAAGAGATGGATCAAGCCTCTTCGTCATTAATGCGCATTAGTTAGGAGATAGATTATGCATCCGGCGTTATGGATTAGTAAGACTGGCTTAGATGCCCAGCAAACAGATATCTCGGTGATCTCCAACAATGTGGCGAACGCGAGCACAGTTGGATACAAGAAGAGCCGAGCCGTCTTCGAAGACCTGCTCTATCAAACCGTCAACCAGGCGGGGGGGATCAGCGCCTCTAACACTAAGCTACCCAACGGCCTGAACATAGGTGCGGGTACCAAGGTGGTAGCGACTCAGAAGATGTTCACCCAGGGCAATATGCTGACCACTGATAACTCACTGGATCTAATGATCGAAGGTCCGGGTTTTTTCGAGGTGCAGCTGCCTGACGGCACCACTGCCTATACCCGTAACGGTCAATTTACCTTGGACGATACCGGGCAGATAGTGACCCCGGGCTCGGGTTATGTGTTGCAGCCAGCCATCACCATCCCAGATGATGCCACTAGCATTACCGTCTCTGCAGAAGGTGAGGTGTCGGTAAAGACCCCTGGCGCGGCGGAAAACCAGGTGGTTGGCCAGCTGAGCATGTCAGACTTTATCAATCCGAGCGGCCTGGACCCTATGGGGCAGAACCTCTATCTGGAAACCGGTGCCAGCGGCACGCCTATTCAGGGCACGGCTTCACTGGATGGCATGGGGGCTATTCGTCAGGGGGCGCTCGAAACCTCTAACGTTAACGTGACCGAAGAGCTGGTGAACCTGATCGAGAGTCAGCGTATCTACGAGATGAACTCTAAGGTGATCTCGGCCGTCGACCAGATGCTTTCTTACGTCAATCAGAATTTGTAGAGGTTTGATATGACTAAGTTTGAATTGACTAAGTTTGAATTGACTAAGTCACTTGTCTTGGTGGTTGCGCTGGCATTGGTGGGCTGTGCCTCAACCAACCAGAAGCCGATCGCCGATGATCCCTATTATGCTCCCGTGTATCCCGAGGCGCCGCCGACTAAGATCGCCGCCACGGGCTCCATGTATCAGGACAGCCAGGCCTCAAGCCTCTATTCGGACATCAAGGCGCTTAAGGTTGGCGACATCATTACCGTGATCCTGCAAGAGTCGACCAAGGCGAAGAAGAGCGCCAACAACGAGCTGAAGAAGGGCTCAGATCTGACGCTGGATCCCATCTATGCCGGTGGCGGCAACGTCACCATCAGCGGTTCGCCTATCGATCTGCGCTACAAAGACAGCATGAACACCAAGCGTGAGTCTGATGCCGACCAGAGTAACAGCCTGTCGGGCAGTATATCGGCCAACGTGATGCAGGTGCTCAACAACGGCAACCTGGTGATCCGCGGCGAGAAGTGGATCACCATCAATAATGGCGATGAGTTTGTCAGGCTCACCGGCATAGTACGCTCGCAAGATATCCGTCCCGACAACACCATCGACTCTCAGCGTGTGGCCAATGCCCGTATTCAGTACAGCGGTACAGGTACCTTTGCCGATGCGCAGAAGGTGGGTTGGTTGAGTCAGTTCTTTATGAGCGACTGGTGGCCCTTCTAAGGAGCGATGCCATGAAGATGAAAATAATATTGGCCTGTGCCCTGATGGTGTTTTCAAGCGTCAGCTCGGCACAGCGCATCAAAGATATCGCCAACGTGCAAGGGGTGCGTAGCAACCAGCTGATAGGCTATGGTCTGGTGGTTGGCCTGCCAGGCACAGGCGAGAAGACACGCTATACCGAGCAGACCTTTAAGACCATGCTGAAAAATTTCGGCATCAATCTGCCGGATAACTTCCGCCCTAAGATCAAGAACGTCGCCGTGGTGGCGGTAAGTGCCGACATGCCCGCCTTCATTAAGCCGGGGCAGACGCTGGACGTGACCGTATCAAGCCTAGGTGAGGCCAAGAGCCTGCGCGGCGGCACACTATTGCAGACCTTCCTCAAGGGGGTCGACGGCAATGTTTACGCGATTGCCCAGGGTAGCATGGTGGTCAGCGGTTTTAGCGCCGAGGGACTCGATGGCTCTAAGGTGATCCAAAATACGCCGACCGTGGGCCGTATTCCCAACGGTGCCATCGTCGAGCGTACCGTGGCGACGCCATTTTCCACCGGTGATCATCTGACCTTTAATCTGCGCCGCGCCGATTTTTCGACGGCCAAGCGTCTCGCCGATGCCATCAATGATCTCCTGGGCCCAGGGATGGCTCGTCCATTGGATGCCGCCTCGGTGCAGGTGAGCGCGCCGCGAGATGTGTCTCAGCGAGTCTCTTTCTTGGCGACGTTGGAAAATATCGAGGTGGAGCCAGCATCTGAATCGGCCAAGGTGATCGTCAATTCTCGTACCGGCACCATAGTGGTGGGCAAAGACGTACGTCTGCTCCCTGCGGCGGTGACCCATGGCGGCCTGACCGTAACCATCGCCGAGGCGACCCAGGTATCGCAGCCTAACCCGTTGGCAGGCGGTAATACCGTGGTTACCAGCGACAGCACTATCGATGTGTCCGAAGAAGACAATCGCATGTTCCTGTTCAACCCTGGCACCACCTTAGATGAGTTGGTCAGGGCGGTGAATCTGGTCGGCGCCGCGCCTTCGGATGTATTAGCCATCTTAGAAGCGTTAAAGGTGGCAGGTGCTTTGCATGGTGAGCTTATCATCATCTAAATTTTGTCGCAGACGAGTTAGTCGTCGCCAAGGCATCGGGACTCAACATGGATAAGCTGTCAAACGCATCGCATTTCTTGGACATAGGGGGCCTGGACTCCCTACGTGCCAAGGCGCAGAAAGATGACAAGGCGGCGCTCAAAGAGGTGGCGCAGCAGTTTGAAGGCATATTCGTGCAGATGTTGATGAAAAGCATGCGTGATGCCAATGCGGTGTTTGAATCCGATAGCCCCATGAACAGCCAATACACCAAGTTTTACGAGCAGATGCATGATCAACAGATGTCGGTCAATCTGTCGGACAAGGGGATGTTGGGTCTTGCGGATCTCATGGTGCAGCAGCTCTCGCCGCAGACGAGTCAGCTAACGCCGGCTTCCGTGCTGCGTGGCGGCATGGAGAGTCCGGTTGCACAGTCGGCGCCTAAGCCTTTGGCTATTAACGGAGCTAGCAGCGCCAACAAGCCAATGCCTCAGATACTCGATGAGGTGATGAGCGGCAAGGTCTTGCCGTCCCAGGCTCCAACCGGGGGGGCAAATCAAGGTTTTGAGAGCCGTGAGGCCTTCGTCAAGGCTGTCTACCCTCATGCCGAGCAGGCGGCGAAAGCCCTGGGCACCCGCCCCGAGGTATTGATCGCTCAGTCGGCACTCGAGACGGGGTGGGGACAGAAGATGGTGCGTCGCGCAGACGGTCAGCCCAGCAATAACCTATTTAACATCAAGGCCGATCGTCGCTGGGAAGGCGAGCGTGCCGGTGTGAGTACCCTGGAATTTGAACATGGGGTTGCGGTGAAGCAACGCGCCGATTTCAGGGTGTATCAAGATATCAAACAAAGTTTTGACGATTTCGTCTCTTTCATTTCCGAAGGCGCTCGTTATCAAGAGGCTATGGAGAAGGCCGCCAACCCTGCCGCCTTTATCCGTGGCCTGCAGGATGCCGGTTATGCCACAGACCCTAATTACGCCGACAAGGTGATCAAGGTGATGCAGACGGTAACTCAAGCCGTAAATAAAGAGCTCGGCGCCGGCATGCTTGGCAAGTGATGAGTGGGGAGTGATAAGTGATGAGTGCGCAATTTGAAGTAAATGCAACAAGAGGTGAAGCATAATGTCGATGGATCTGCTTAATATCGCCCGTACCGGCGTGCTTGCCTCACAGTCGCAGCTGGCGGTAACCAGTAACAATATCACCAATGCCAATACCCAGGGTTACCACCGTCAGGTCGCCGAGCAGTCTAGCCTGGAATCCCAACGCCTTGGCAACAGCTTCTATGGCGCCGGTACCTATATTACCGACGTGAAGCGGATCTATAACGAGTATGCCGCGCGCGAGCTGCGTATCGGTCAGACCGCGTTGAGTCAGGCGCAGACCACACAGACCAAGACGAGCGAGCTCGACCAGCTGTTTTCACAGATAGGCAAGGCGGTGCCTCAGAGCCTTAACGACCTCTTTGCCGGACTCAATAGCCTGGCGGATCTGCCTGATGATATGGGCATTCGCGGCAGCCTGCTTGGCAATGCCGATCAGATAGCCAAGGCACTTAATCAGATGCAGTCGCAACTCGATGGTCAGATGAAACAGACCAACGATCAGATCTCGGCCGTGACGGATCGCATCAACGAGATCAGCACTGAACTCGGCCACATCAACCAGGAGCTGATGAAGTCTCAAGGGGCCGATATGCAGCTGCTCGACAAGCAGGATGCGCTGATCCAGGAACTTAGCGAATATGCTCAGGTTAATGTGATCCCGCTGGAGTCGGGTGCCAAGAGTATCATGCTCGGCGGCGCCGTGATGTTGGTCTCTGGCGAAGTCTCCATGCAGATGGGATCGACTACTGGTGACCCTTATGCCGGCGAGCTGCGCATTACCACCACGGCAGGCGATCAGACCTTAGTGGTCGATCCCAGCAAGATGGGCGGCAGCCTGGGGGCTCTGTTCCAATTTCGCGACGAGACACTGATCCCGGCGCAGCTGGAGATGGGGCAGTTGGCGTTGGGGATTGCCGACAGTTTTAATCAGGCTCAGGCGGCAGGTTTTGATCTGAACGGCCAGGTGGGCAGCGACCTATTTCTCGATATTAACGATCCTGCCATGTCAGTTGGCCGCGCCGGTGCTTATGAGAACAACGCGGGCAATGCTGCCTTAAGGGTAAACATAGATGATGTCAATGCCCTGTCCGGTGGCAGCTATGAGCTGACCTTTACCGCGCCGGCCACCTATGAGCTTAAGGATCTAGATACAGGCACTGTGACGCCACTTACCTTAAATGGCAGTCAGTTGACAGGTGGTGACGGCTTTAGCATCAATATCGATTCTGGCGCCATGGCCTCAGGGGACAGATTCGAGATCCGTCCAACATCGGGCGCCGCAGCCGGCATCAAGGTGGTGATGACAGATCCCAAGGAGATAGCCGCCGCTGCGCCTAAGATAACCCAAGATGCCGCTAATTCTGGCAATACCCAGGTGAAGCTGGTGAGCATAGATAATCGCAGCGCAGCGGGTTTTCCCCTAGCCGGTAGCGAGCTGACTTTTGAGATTGATACCGCAGCAAATACCTTCGAGGTGTTCGATGCGGCGGGCAACTCTCTCGGCGCCCCGGCAGCCTTTACGCCGCCATCTATCAGTGCCTATGGCTTCACCTTCGAGGTGGATAGCAGCGCACCGGCTACAGACAGATTTACCTTCGATCTCAGCTTTGCCCCAGGGGATAACACCAACGCGGTGGCCATGGCTAAGTTGTCAGAAACCAAGCTGATGAACAATGGCGGCTCGACCCTTGCGGATGTGTATGAAAATACCAAGTTGCAGGTGGGCGGCAAGGCAAAGGCGGCCGAGGTGGCCTTTGGTTCGGCCGAGGCCGTTTATTCCCAGGCCTATACCCGGGTGCAGAGTGAGTCGGGCGTAAACCTAGACGAAGAGGCCGCCAATTTGATGCGTTTCCAACAGTCTTATCAGGCATCGGCACGGATCATGACCACGGCCACAGAAATTTTTGACACCCTCTTTAGTTCGGTGAGATAGGAGCCTTAATTATGCGGATCTCAACGGCGCAGATGTTTCAGCAGAACATCAACAGTGTGCTTAACAAGCAATCGGCGACCAGCAAGATCATCGATCAGATTGCCAGCGGCAAGCGGGTGAATACTGCTGGGGACGACCCTGTGGCTGCTATCGGTATCGATAACCTCAATCAGCAAAACGCCCTGGTCGATCAGTTTATGAAGAATATCGACTATGCCACCAACCGTCTGGCCTTGACCGAGAGCAAGCTGGGCACGGCAGAAACCCTAACCGGCTCGGTTAGAGAGCAGATCCTGCGTGCAGTGAATGGCAGCCTGTCCGATTCTGAGCGGCAAATGATTGCCGATGAGCTTAAGGGCACATTGGAAGGCTCGTTTCGGTGGCCAATACCAAAGATGAATCGGGCAACTATATGTTTTCAGGTTATGAAACCGGTAAGCAGCCCTTTGCATTCGATGCGGCTGGTAACGTGGTCTACAGCGGTGACAGTGGCGTGCGCGAAGCCATAGTGGCATCTGGCGTCACCCTAGGGACGAATATCCCTGGCGATCAAGCCTTTATGAATGCACCTTCCGGCCTTGGCGACTTTAGCGCCAATTATTCGACGGGTCAGGTAGGAGATTTTCGGGTGCTGAGCGCTACCAACAGTAACCCGGCCGCACTCGATACATATAGCTTTACCATGAATGGTACAACCCTTGAGGTGCGAGATTCGTCCGCGGCTCTGGTCACGACTGTTCCTGGTTTCGATGCCGCCGATCCCATTAGCTTCAGCGGTATCGAGGTGAAACTCGATGGCCAGCCTGCCCCAGGGGATACCTTTAGTATCACGCCGCAATCCCAGGTGAGCGTCTTCGATACCATCAACCAGGCAATCACTCTGCTCGAAGATCCTAATAAGGTGAATACTCCCCAAGGTAAAGCTGAGTTGGCACAGATGTTGAATAATATCGATAGTGGTGTCAATCAGTTGAGCATTGCCCGGGGAGAAGCCGGTAATAGCTTGAAGCAGATTGAGCGTTACAGTTCGACCCATGTGGAAGAAAAGCTGGTGAACAGTTCGGCGCTCTCAATGCTGGAAGATTTAGATTATGCCTCGGCGATAACTGAGCTCGAGAAACAACAGTTGGCCTTAAATGCCGTATCGAGTGTGTTTAGCAAAGTCGGGTCGACGACACTTTTTGATTATATCTAAACGGGCTCAGGCCTTTGACAAACTTAACTTCTAATTTATTAGCCAAGCTCAACGTCTTGGCAGTGCAACCAAGAAGAGGAAAACACAATGGCTATTAATGTTAATACCAATGTCACATCGATGAAGGCGCAGAAGAACCTAAATACTTCTTCTCAAAACCTGGCAACCTCAATGGAGCGTTTGTCGAGCGGTCTTCGCATCAACAGTGCGAAAGATGATGCTGCGGGTCTTGCGATCTCAAACCGTCTGAATTCTCAGGTTCGCGGTCTTGAGGTAGGTATGCGTAATGCTAACGACGCTATCTCTATCGCGCAGATCTCTGAAGGTGCGATGCAAGAGCAGACCAACATGCTGCAGCGTATGCGTGATCTGTCGATTCAATCTGAAAACGGCGCCAACAGCACTGCCGACTTACAAGCGTTGAAAGATGAGATGGACCAGCTTGCAGAAGAGATCACGGCGATCGGTAACAGTACCGCCTTTGGTAATACCAAGTTGCTGACGGGGGAGTTTTCTGCCGGTAAGCTGTTCCAGGTAGGTCACCAGGATGGTGAAGATGTCACTATCTCTGTGGGTACGTTGAACGCCGGTGTATTGTCGGTGAACAGCCTTACTGTGTTAACCTCAGCTGGCCGAGATGCTGCCATCGGTAAGATTGATGCGGCTATTAAGGTGATTGACACTCAGCGCGCTAAATTAGGTGCGGTGCAAAATCGTCTGGCCCATAACATCAGTAACAGTGCTAACACCCAGGCCAACGTTGCCGATGCTAAGAGTCGTATCGTGGATGTAGATTTCGCTAAAGAAACTTCGACCATGACCAAGAACCAGGTGCTGCAGCAGACAGGTTCTGCCATGCTCGCCCAGGCTAACCAGTTGCCTCAGGTTGCCCTGTCACTACTGGGTTAATGCCTCTGGGTTAGTCGACAAGAAACGGTGCAGACTAGTTTTTGCACCGTTTTTGTTACTTTTTTATTCGTTAAGCTGTTGATATATAACAGCTATAAAAAATAGCCTATTTTTTATAAAAAATTTTCTAAAGATCGAAAACCCTCTGCCGTTAAATATACTGTAACCCAGTAAGACCGGCCTGGCTTAAGTAGACAGGCTTAGTTTTAAGCCAGGTATAAAGAGGAATCGATTATGGCTATTACAGTAAACACTAACGTAACATCTCTAAAAGCACAGAAAAACCTAAATGCTTCTAGCGGCAACCTAGCGACCTCTATGGAGCGTCTATCAAGTGGTCTTCGTATCAACAGTGCGAAAGACGATGCTGCCGGTCTTGCGATTTCGAACCGTCTGAACTCTCAGGTTCGTGGTCTTGAAGTTGGTATGCGTAACGCTAACGACGCTATCTCTATCGCGCAGATCTCTGAAGGTGCAATGCAAGAGCAGACTAACATGCTGCAACGTATGCGTGACCTGACTATCCAGTCTGAAAACGGTGCGAACAGCGCAGATGACTTAGCCGCTCTGAAAGCCGAAATGGATCAGCTGGCCCTAGAAATCACCGAAATTGGTAACAACACTGCATTTGGTAACACCAAGCTGCTTGATGGTTCTTTCTCAGCAGGTAAGAGCTTCCAGGTTGGTCACCAAGACGGCGAAGATATCACTGTTAAGGTGGGCACTTCAGATGCGACCTCTCTAGGTGTTAATGCTCTGACTAACGCGACTTCTGCAAACCGTGGTTCGGCTCTAGCAGCTATCGATGCGGCAATCACCACTATCGATACACAGCGTGCAGAACTTGGTGCGATTCAGAACCGTCTAGCACACAACATCAGCAACAGCGCTAACACTCAGGCTAACGTAGCCGACGCTAAGAGCCGTATCGTAGACGTGGATTTCGCGAAAGAAACCTCTGCTATGACTAAGAACCAAGTGCTTCAGCAAACCGGTTCAGCTATGCTAGCTCAAGCTAACCAGCTGCCACAGGTTGCCCTATCACTACTCTAATAGAGTAATGGGTTAGACCGAGTTTGATGAAGATAAGGGAGGTTCGGCGACGGATCTCCCTTTCGTGATTTTAAGGATAAATTAACGAAGTAGAGGTACAGGTCATGGATATTAATACTGTTAATTCATCGAATGCTACAGCTGCTAAAATTGATATAGGCATGACGCCTGTTAAAGCAAATGCGGCAGAGGATGTGGAATTAGCCAAAGGATCGATAAAGGCGGTCGAGCAGAGCAATCAAGCCGAAGCGGCAGAGGCCGAAGAGCAATCGCCAGAAGCGATGCAGAAGCTGGTTGAAGAGATGTCAAATATGATGTCTGTGATGCGCAAGGGGTTGGCCTTTAAGATTGACGAAGATTCTGGCACAAATATTGTTAGCGTTATGGATATTGATTCGGGTGATGTTATCCGTCAAATTCCAAACGAAGAAGCATTGAAGTTGGCGCAGAAACTTTCTGAAGTCACTGGATTATTAATGAAAACTGAAGCTTAAGCTTCAGCCGGCGTTGAGTAGAGGTAGTTATGGCATTAACAGCAACAGGCATAGGTTCAGGGCTTGATATCAACACGATTGTGGGGGTGCTGGTTGATGCTGAGAAGGTGCCTAAAGAAGCGATCTTCAATAAGACAGAAGACACCATAGATGCGAAAGTCTCTGCCATGGGCTCGCTAAAGAGTGCACTGTCTAGTTTTCAGGATGCGCTTGAAAAACTCAAAGATGGCAGCAGCTTAAACCAACGTCAGGTTTCAACCGGTGACAGTAGCTACTTTACGGCCACGGCCGATAAGAATGCGCAGACGGGTAGCTATAACATAGTCGTTGAGCAACTCGCCCAGCGTCACAAGGTGGCAGGTGCCTTCACGGCCGATGCCAGTGCTGCGGTAGGTGAGGGGAGCTTGGGCTTCACGGTCAACGGTCAGAGTTTCTCGGTCGATGTGGCCGCGGGAGACTCTCTATCGGCGATAGCCGATAAAATAAACAGCGCCGATGACAATGTCGGGGTGACAGCTACCATAGTGACCACAGATGGTGGCAGCCGTCTGGTGATCAGTTCAGATACCGAAGGGACGGATAACAACATCAGTGTTACCGCCACAGATACAACAGGTACAGGCCTTAGCGACATGTTTGGCGCGGGCAACTTAAGCGAAGTTCAGGCCGCTAAAGAGTCGATTGTCTACATCGATGGCCAGAAGCTACAGTCGCAAACCAACGAAATCAAGAATGCCATTGCCGGTGTGACACTGAATCTCACCGATGCCGATCTTAATAAGACCTCGGTACTTAAGATTGAGTTAGACGAAGACGCCGTAAAAGAAAATGTTCAGGGTTTTGTCGACGCCTATAACAGCCTGATGAGCACCATAGACAAGGTCTCGTCCTATGACGCCGACAAAGAGAAAGCTTCGGCGCTCCAGGGGGATTCGATGATACGTTCGATCGAATCTCAGATGCGCAACATGATCTCTAATCGTATCGATCTGGGTGGCGGACAGTCGGTTGCCCTCTATGATATCGGTATCGAGGCGGATCGTTATGGTAAGCTGTCGGTCGATAGCACTAAGCTGGATAAAGCCATCAGCGAAGATATGAGCAGTATCGAAGGCCTATTTGCAACCGATACCACAGGTTTGGCTAATAGGTTAGATACCTTGGTCAATGGTTACGTAAAGAGTGGCGGCCTGATCGATTCTCGCAACAATGCCTATACCGCCGATAAGAAGCGCTTAGATGCGCAGCGTGAAGCCTTTTCTCTGAAAATGGAACAGTTACAATCCCGTCTGTTTAAGCAATTTAACGCGATGGACCTGGTTGTCGGTAAATTAAATCAACAGTCTGCAGGTATCGTTAATGGGCTGAATTCTCTGCCTGGCGTGATTTCTCAGAAGGGCTAATCGATAGTGTTGCAAGAAGGAAGTGCATTGGAGTCTTTAGATAAGCTAAATGAAGACATTATTCAGGTCATGCAGCGTTTAGAACAAATACCTGCCGAACAGGAAGACGCTGATGAGTTGGTATCAAATTTGCTTGACTTGGTTGGTCAGCGTCAACTTTTACTCGATAAGGTGCTCGCCTCACCTAAAGAGGAAGACAGAGCCCTATTACAGTCCCAGCTGGAATTGACCAGCAGCTTTACCACGCAGGCCGTAAACCTGTTAAAGCATCGTCAGGAATTACTGCATGTCGGACGTAAGAGTCAGCGCCAACTTAATGTTTACAAGTCTATAGATGCAGAAAGGTAGGTTTTTATGAGAAAGTCACTGCAGTCATATCGCAAGGTGTCTTTAGAGAGCGAAATCTCTGTCGCTTCACCACACCGTATCATTCAGATGATGTTTGAAGGTGCACTTCAACGATTGGCACAGAGTCGTTATGCAATAGAAAACAATGATATAGAGAGTAAAGGTATCTATATCGGCAAGGCCATTGGCATCATTACCGGACTCAACAACAGCCTGAATATGGAAGCAGGGGGCGAGATCGCCAGTAACCTTAGCGACCTCTATGATTTCATGCTGCGTAAGCTCTCTGAGGCCAACATGAATAACGATGTGCAGGCGATCGATGATGTGAGTGAAATCATCCGTACCATCAAGGAAGGCTGGGACGCCATTCCCCAAAATGAGCACCATCTAGCGTCACACACAGAGGCAATTTAATCGTCTCGACTATCTTTCTGAACAACAACTTTTTGTCAGGCGTCAAACGATTGGCGCCTGATGCTTGATACGTTGAGAATTTGCTCTAAAATCAGATGAGTTAGTCAGAAAATGAATCTGATACTTGCTAATGTGCTGCTGATAATACACTATTCCGTGTGATAGTCATTTTTTGGAAAACTGGATTAAAACGATTATCTCGCTTTCGAAGCAACTAACACTAATAATTAATGCGAATAACACTGAGTGCTTTACGGCCTTCTTAAATGATGCAAACAGATCAACGAATTCTACTTGTCGGTAATCAGTCAGAGCGAATTAATCGCTTATCTTGTGTTTTTGAGTTTCTTGGTGAGCAGGTAGAGTTGCTTGCCGTCGACAGACTCGAATCTCGAATGTCGAATACCCGCTATAGAGCACTTGTCATTGCACAAGAGGCTCAATCTAAGACCTTGTTGCAATCTATTGCCACCTCAATGCCTTGGCAACCTATCTTGTTGTTAGGCTCTAATGGCGACGTGTCGGCAGGCAATGTATTGGGTTGTATCGAAGAGCCGTTAAATTATCCTCAATTGACCGAACTCCTGCATTTTTGCCAGGTGTTTGTGCAGGCCAAGCGTCCGGATATACCTACCAGTGGTAATCAGACCAAGTTATTTCGCAGCCTGGTCGGTCGCAGTGAAGGCATCGCCCAGGTGCGTCACCTGATCAACCAGGTGGCCGGTTCCGACGCCACCGTATTGGTTCTAGGTCAGTCGGGTACCGGCAAAGAGGTGGTGGCACGCAATATCCACTATATTTCCGATCGCCGTGATGGCCCCTTCATCCCGGTAAACTGTGGCGCCATTCCGCCAGAATTGCTTGAGAGTGAGCTGTTCGGTCATGAGAAGGGCTCATTTACCGGCGCAATCAGTGCCCGTAAGGGACGCTTCGAGCTCGCCGAAGGGGGCACTCTGTTTCTCGATGAGATCGGCGACATGCCCCTGCAGATGCAGGTAAAACTGCTGCGAGTGCTACAGGAGCGCGTCTTCGAGCGTGTCGGTGGCAGCAAACCAATTCATACCAATGTGCGCGTCATCGCGGCAACCCACAGAGAGCTAGAGACCATGATCGCCAACGGCGAGTTTAGGGAAGATCTCTTCTATCGTCTCAATGTGTTCCCTGTCGAGATGCCTGCCCTGTGTGAGCGCAAAGACGATATCCCGCTATTGCTGCAGGAGTTGGTCAGCCGTGTCTACAACGAGGGGCGTGGCAAGGTGCGCTTTACCCAACGGGCGATAGAGTCGCTCAAGGAGCATAGCTGGTCGGGTAACGTGCGTGAACTGTCTAACCTGGTCGAGCGCCTCACTATCCTGTATCCAGGTGGCCTGGTCGATGTTAATGACCTTCCCCTTAAATACCGTCATATCGACGTGCCTGAATATCAGGTGCAGGTCAGTGAAGAGGAGCTGGAGCGTGATGCACTGGCCTCTATCTTTAGCGATGAGGTGGCGGTCGATATTCCTGAGAGCCGTTTCCCTAGCGAACTACCACCCGAAGGGGTGAACCTCAAGGATCTGTTGGCCGAGCTTGAGATAGACATGATTCGCCAGGCGCTGGATCAGCAGGACAACGTGGTGGCTCGCGCCGCCGAGATGCTAGGGATTCGTCGCACCACACTGGTGGAGAAGATGCGCAAGTATGGCATGAGCAAGGATTAATTTCGGCTCCCAGTTCTCATTTGCTCATCTCATCTAATAAAGGCCCATTTTTGGGCCTTTGTCATTTCTGATACATAATCCACTGTTAATTATGAATTTTTAATTGGCATACTCCCTGCATTAACTTGCTTAGCAGCAAATTATTGACGGAGTGGTTATGGCCGCGAATCCAAAGGTGGCATATACAGCGCAGGCGCAGGTAGCTCTGGCTCCTTCCCAAGTCGTGGGCGGCGAGGTGGCAAACGATGCCATCTCCAGCCGCATGGAACATATACTCCAGGCCATGCCATCGGGCGTGGTGATCCTCAATGGCGATGGCATAGTGACCGACGCCAATCCCGTTGCCGTGCAGTTGCTGGGGCAGCCCCTGGCTGGCATGCGCTGGCTGCAAGTCATCAATCGCGCCTTCTCGCCCCAAGATGACGATGGCCACGAGGTATCATTGAAAAACGGCCGCAGGGTAAAGCTGGCGATCACCCCCTTAACCCCTGAGCCAGGTCAGTTGATCGTACTGACGGATCTGACCGAAACCCGTCTACTGCAGAAGAACCTGTCTCATCTGCAACGCCTCTCTGCCTTAGGCAAGATGGTGGCGAGTCTGGCCCACCAGGTACGCACGCCGTTGTCGGCCGCCTTGCTCTACGCGGCTAACTTAGGGAGTCCTAAGTTGACGCAGGCCTCAAGGGAGCGTTTTCAGGGTAAGCTTATCGACAGGCTCAACGAGCTGTCGCAACAGGTCGACGATATGTTGCTGATGGCCAAGGGGCGCCAGCAGGAGTTGACCGATGTCTGCAACATGCAGCAGGTCGTGGACTCAGTGATGGCCAACTGCGAACCGATTGCCGAGCGTAAAGGCTGTCAACTGCACCTTAAACTCGACTCTCAGCAGCAGTTTAAGGCTAACGCAGCGGCGCTGAGCTCGGCGATCAACAATCTGGTGATGAACAGCATCGAGGCCGGTGCCAGTCAGATCTGGCTGAGTGCCCAGGATGAGGCTGATTCTATTGCCTTCGAGGTGATAGATAACGGTAAGGGGCTAGATGCTGGCATGCAGGAGAAGGTGTTAGAACCTTTCTTTACCACCAAGTCGCAAGGGACTGGCCTGGGCTTAGCCGTTGTGCAGACGGTTGTTGCCAATCATCGGGGCCGCCTGCAGCTCAATTGTATTGCGGGAAAGGGATGTCGCGCCTCGTTTAACCTGCCGGCTGTTGAGGCCGAATCTAGGCTGGAGGTAAGCCATGGCTGAAGCCAAGATATTACTCGTTGAAGATGACGCGGCGCTGCGCGAAGCCCTGGTGGATACCTTGTTGCTGGCACAGTATGAATGCGTCGATGTCGAATCGGCCGAGGCGGCTATCGTCGCGCTCAAGGGGCAGGATTTCGATATGGTGATCAGCGACGTGCAGATGGAGGGGATAGGCGGCCTTGGCCTGGTGAATTATCTTCAGCAGCATAATGCCCAGATCCCCATCCTATTGATGACGGCTTTTGCCACCATAGACTGTGCGGTCAGCGCCATTAAACTTGGCGCGGTGGACTATCTGGCGAAGCCTTTCGCGCCTGAGGTGTTACTTAATCAGGTGTCGCGTTATCTCAAACCTAAGCTAATCGAAGATCAACCTGTGGTCGCCGACGAACGCAGTCTGGCGCTCCTGGCGCTGGCGCAGAAGGTGGCCCAGTCCGACGCCTCCGTGATGATCATGGGGCCGAGCGGCTCGGGTAAAGAGGTGCTTGCCCGCTATATTCACCAACACAGTCAGCGGGCTGGTGAGCCCTTCGTGGCGATAAACTGCGCCGCGATCCCGGAAAATATGCTCGAAGCCACCCTGTTTGGTTATGAGAAGGGGGCCTTTACCGGCGCCTATCAGGCCTGTCCCGGCAAGTTTGAACAGGCCCAGGGAGGCACACTCTTGCTCGATGAGATCTCCGAGATGGATCTCGGGCTGCAGGCCAAGCTCCTCAGGGTATTGCAAGAGCGGGAAGTCGAGCGTCTCGGTGGCCGCAAGACCATCAAACTCGATGTGCGCGTGCTGGCGACCTCGAACCGTGACCTTAAGGCCATGGCAACCAAGGGCGATTTCAGGGAAGACCTCTACTATCGCATCAATGTGTTCCCGCTGACCTGGCCGGCGCTGCATCAACGCCCGGCAGATATCTTGCCGCTGGCGCGGCACTTAGTGTTGCGCCATACCAAGGCTGCCGGTTTAGCCGTGGCGCCAAGCCTAGATGAACAGGCGAGCAGGCGCCTATTGGGCCACAGGTGGCCGGGTAATGTGCGAGAGCTGGATAACGTGGTACAGCGCGCCCTCATCCTGCAAACTGGCGAATTTATCACGGCCAAGGATATCGTTATCGATACCCAGGATGTGATACTTGAGCCCATAGGTGAGAGCGAGAAAGCCAACGAGCCAGAAGGCCTGGGGGATGAACTTAAGGCTCAGGAGCATGTGATCATCTTAGAGACCCTCAATCAGTGTAACGGCAGCCGTAAACAGGTGGCCGAAAAACTGGGGATCAGTGCCCGCACCCTGAGATACAAGATGGCGCGCATGCGTGACATGGGGATTCAGATCCCGGCCTGATAGGTTGTGAGCCATATGGCCTAGCCCTGTCGCTGGGGCATACCTTTCATCATAAGCCGACACCCAGTAAATGTGGGTTTGTCGGCTTTTTCTATTTTTGGCAAACATATTGCATTGCTCTGAATGAGAATAGATTTCGTCAATTTCACGACGATAGCGGAGGCCAAGATGCAGATAGGTGCCAATTCATTACTGCAAGAGATGCAGACACTCACGGGCGAGATCAAGCCTAATGGGATCACACCTAATATCACTCAGCAGGTGGCTAACACCAGCGGCAGCGACTTTGGCAGCCTCTTGTCCGAGGCCGTAGGCAATGTCGGTGCGCTGCAGGCCACATCCTCCTCCTTACAGGCACGCCTGGACATGGGCGATACCCGAGTGACCCTGTCCGACACTGTGATTGCCAGAGAAAAGGCCAGTGTGGCATTTGAGGCCACGGTTCAGGTACGTAACAAGCTGGTGGAAGCCTACAAAGAGATCATGAGTATGCCTGTCTAGGCATGGATCCCCTAAAGATTAAGAAAGATAACGGCAGGTATTTATCGTGAGCACAGATATGGTAGTCGGAACTGGCGCTGGCACAACACAGGATATGGTGGCAGGCGGCGTACAAGAAGAACATAAGCCCAGCGGCGGAATGTTTGGCGGTGTCGACATGCTCAGGCAGATCACTATGATCCTGGCGCTGGCGATCTGTCTGGCACTGGCCGTCTTCGTCATGTTGTGGGCCCAGGAGCCCGAATACCGTCCGCTGGGTAAGATGGATACCCAGGAGATGGTGCAGGTTCTCGATGTGCTGGACAAGAACAAGGTCAACTATCAGATCGATGTCGATGTGTTAAAGGTGCCGGAAGATCAGTACCAAGACGTCAAGATGATGCTGAGCCGTGCCGGTATCGATAACTCGCCGAGTCGTGACGACTACCTGTCAAAAGACAGCGGCTTTGGCGTCAGCCAGCGCATGGAGGCCGCCAGACTCAAGAACAGCCAGGAGCAAAACCTGGCACGTACCATCGAAGAGTTAAAGAGCGTTAGCCGCGCCAAGGTGATCTTGGCCATTCCTAAAGAGAACGTATTTGCCCGCAATCGCTCTAAGCCTAGCGCGACCGTGGTGGTTAATACTCGTCGTGGCGGACTGGGTCAGGAAGAGGTCGATTCTATCGTGGATATCGTCGCCTCGGCGGTACACGGCCTCGAGCCGACTCGCGTCACGGTGACAGACTCTAACGGCCGCCTGTTAAACTCAGGCAGCCAAACCGCAGGTTCGGCGCGGGCGAGACGCGAGCTTGAGCTAGTTCAGCAGAAAGAAGCCGAATACCGCACCAAGATTGAATCGATTTTGATGCCGATCCTAGGGCCGGAGAACTTCACCGCCCAGGTCGACGTGAACATGGATTTTACCTCTGTCGAGCAGACCGCCAAGCGTTATAACCCGGATCTACCGGCCGTGCGCAGCGAGATGACGGTCGAGAACAACTCTACAGGTTCTAGCACTGGTGGCATTGCCGGCGCGCTGAGTAACCAACCGCCGATGGAAGCCAATATTCCTCAGCAAGCCACGGGGGCGAATTCGCAGGAGCAAAGCATGCCGGGTTCAAGCCACAAAGAGGCGACCCGTAACTATGAACTCGATACCACCATCAGCCACACTCGCCAGCAGGTGGGTGTCGTCAGACGGGTCAGCGTGTCTGTCGCCGTCGACTTTAAGACCGGGCCGGTAGGTGAAGACGGGCAGGTGACGCGCGTCGCCCGTACCGAGCAGGAGCTGAGCAACATACGTCGTCTGCTCGAGGGCGCGGTAGGCTTCAACACCCAGCGCGGCGACATGATAGAAGTCGTGACTGTGCCTTTCATGGACCAACTGGTTGAAGAAGCGCCGGCACTGGCCATCTACGAAGAGCCTTGGTTCTGGCGTGCCATAAAGCTGGTCATGGGCGGCCTGATCATTCTGGTACTCATACTGTTCGTGGTACGTCCTATGCTCAAGCGCCTGATCTATCCCGATGGACAGAAGATGCCGGATGCGCCCTCTCTGGGTGACGAGTTGGCAGAAATTGAGGATCAGTATGCCGCCGATACCCTTGGCATGCTCAATCGTCCCGATGCGGAATACAGCTACGCCGACGACGGCTCAATTTTGATACCGGATCTGCACAAAGACGATGATATGATAAAGGCCATACGTGCACTGGTGGCCAACGAACCTGAGTTGTCTACGCAAGTCGTCAAGGGATGGTTACAAGAAAATGAGTAAAGAGAAAGAGATCGACACAGCCAGTGGTGAGTTTAACACCAAAGATCTGACCGGTATCGAAAAGACCGCCATCCTGCTGCTTAGCCTCAGCGAAGCCGATGCCGCCTCGATTTTAAAACACCTCGAGCCTAAGCAGGTGCAGAAGGTGGGTATGGCGATGGCCGCCATGAAAGACTTTGGTCAAAACAAGGTGATTGGCGTACACAAGCTGTTTCTGGAGGAGGTACAGAAATACTCCTCTATCGGTTTCAACAGCGAAGAGTTTGTGCGTAATGCCCTGACGGCAGCCCTGGGTGAAGATAAGGCCGGTAACCTTATCGAGCAGATCATCATGGGGGGCGGCGCCAAAGGACTCGAGTCGCTCAAGTGGATGGACGCCCGTCAGGTCGCTACCATCATTCAAAACGAACACCCGCAGATCCAGACCATCGTATTGTCATATTTGGAGCCGGATCAGGCAGCCGAAATTTTTGCCCAGGCGCCCGAGAATACCCGTCTCGACTTGATGATGCGCATCGCCAACCTCGAAGAGGTACAACCGGCGGCGCTGCAAGAGCTTAACGACATCATGGAAAAACAGTTTGCCGGTCAGGGCGGTGCCCAGGCGGCGAAGATGGGCGGCCTCAAAGCGGCAGCCAACATCATGAACTACCTGGATACGGGCGTCGAGAGCCAGCTAATGGAGACCATGCGCGAGACAGACGAAGAGATGGCGCAGCAGATCCAAGATTTGATGTTTGTCTTCGAAAACCTGGCCGATGTCGACGACATGGGTATTCAGACCTTGCTGCGTGAAGTGCAGCAGGATGTGTTGATGAAGGCCCTTAAGGGGGCGGACGATCAACTCAAAGAGAAGATACTCGGCAACATGTCCAAACGCGCCGCCGAGCTGCTTAAAGACGATCTCGAGGCCATGGGCCCAATACGGATCAGCGAAGTGGAAGTGGCTCAGAAGGAGATCCTCTCTATCGCTCGTCGCCTGAGTGACGCTGGAGAGATCATCTTAGGTGGTAGTGGTGGAGAAGAGTTCCTCTAATGACCATGTCCGGTGACAAGAAAGCCCAAGAGGGCCACGATACACAAGGGACCCAAGCCGATTTTAGCCATTGGCAGCTGCCCGATGTAACCCCTAGCGTGGATGAGCCCAAGGAGAATATGTTTGGGCGCATCGCCCCGCAAAAGGCCGTCAAGCCGGTCGATGAGCCTGTGATGCCGCCCACCTTGGAAGAGATAGAATCGATCCGCGCCGAGGCCGAGGCCGAAGGCTTTGCTCAGGGCCAAGCAGCCGGTATGGCTAAAGGGCTGGAAGAGGGGCGACTCCAAGGATTAGAGCAGGGGCATGAGGAAGGTTATCGTCAAGGCGAAGCTCAGGGAATGGAGGCCGGCCTTACCGAGGCGAAACAGACGATTGCTCAATTTGAAGCCTTGATGCAGCAGCTATCAATGCCACTCTCATTGCTCGATACCGAAATCGAACAAGCCTTGGTACAACTGAGCATGACGCTGGCCAAGGCGGTGATCGGCCATGAGTTAAAGACACACCCCGAACATATTCTGGCGGCCCTGCGTCAAGGCGTCGACGCGCTGCCGCTCAAAGAGGAGGGGGCCCATCTGCGTCTGCACCCCGACGATCTGGCGATTGTCGAGCGACTCTATGAGAGTGCCCAGCTGACGAGAAACCGATGGGAATTAGAGGCTGACCCCACCTTGAGCCGCGGCGAATGCATAGTGAGCAACAGCCGTAGCCGGGTCGACATGGGCCTTGAGCATAGAATAAAAGCCGTATTCGATAAGCTGGTTGCCAGTGAAGAACGCCTGGAGCAGCAGAGGTTGCAACAGCTTGCCGCCATGGAGAAGGTCCCCGAGCCTCAATCCCATCATGGTGAGGCAGTACAGGGCGGCCATAAGGTGACAGATAGCCAGGAAACTAATACCCAGGAAACTAATACCGAGGAAACTAAAAGCCAGGCCGCTGTCGATACCTCGACACAGGTAGAGCAGGGCGAA
Organism: Shewanella sp. cp20; assembly: GCF_000832025.1. NCBI lineage: Bacteria > Pseudomonadati > Pseudomonadota > Gammaproteobacteria > Alteromonadales > Shewanellaceae > Shewanella > Shewanella sp. cp20. Next base: position 79,515 of record NZ_JPII01000030.1, read on the forward strand.
CAGCCAATACCTGGTGATGCACCGCAAGAGACGAGCCCAGATGAAGACACGTCAAAGCCGACTACTTGATAAGCTAAGACACCATACCCAGGCGGTCGCGCCATTTATGCCCGAGGCGTCGGGCCAGCTGGTGCGCGTGGTGGGTCTCACCCTGGAGGCCACCGGTTGCAAGGCGCCCGTGGGGAGCCTGTGCAGCATAGCCACCATGGCAGGGGATCTGATCGCCGAGGTAATAGGCTTTGACGACAAGCTACTCTATCTGATGCCCATCGAGGAACTCAGTGGGGTGATGCCTGGCGCCAAGGTGACGCCACTGGGTGAGCAGACCGGGCTGAATGTCGGCATGGGCCTGCTTGGCCGCGTGCTTGACGGTAATGGCGCGCCGATAGATGGCCTGGGCCAGCTGCATACCGATCAGAGAGCCACTCGCCACGCCACCATGTTAAACCCCCTGGCGCGCCGCGCCATCAGCGAACCTTTGGATGTCGGCGTTCGCGCTATCAACGCCATGTTGACCGTGGGTAAGGGCCAGCGTATGGGCCTGTTTGCCGGTTCCGGCGTGGGTAAGAGTGTGCTGCTGGGCATGATGACCCGGGGGACCACGGCCGATGTGATTGTGGTGGGCCTGGTCGGGGAACGTGGCCGAGAGGTCAAAGAATTTATCGAAGAGATCCTGGGGGCCGAGGGACGCGCCCGCAGCGTGGTGGTGGCGGCGCCCGCCGATACCTCTCCGCTGATGCGCTTAAGGGCCTGTGAGACCTCGACCCGCATCGCCGAGTACTTTCGTGACCTGGGTTATAACGTGCTGCTCTTGATGGACAGCCTGACCCGTTACGCCCAGGCGCAGCGTGAGATCGCTCTGGCGGTCGGTGAGCCACCTGCGACTAAAGGTTATCCGCCTTCTGTATTTGCCAAGTTGCCCAAACTGGTGGAGCGCGCCGGTAATGGCGGCGCAGGACAGGGCTCAATTACCGCTTTTTATACCGTGCTTACCGAGGGGGACGATCTGCAAGACCCCATCGCCGATGCGGCGAGGGCGATCCTCGATGGCCACATCGTATTATCGCGGGCGCTAGCCGATTCTGGCCATTATCCCGCCATCGATGTCGAGGCCTCTATCAGCCGTGTGGCACCAATGGTGATCAGCGATGCGCATCTCGAGGCGACGCGGCGGGTGAAGCAGATGTATTCTCTGTATCAACAGAACCGCGATCTTATCTCTATCGGTGCCTATACCCAGGGGAGCGACCCACGTATCGACAACGCCATTCGGCTGCAGCCTGCCATGAATGCCTTCTTGAGGCAGACCATGAAGGAGGCCATCAGCTTCGATTCCAGCGCCTTGATGCTGGGGCAGTTAAGTGCCCAGTGTCAGGTCTAGCCTGGCACTAATCCGAGAGAGAAACTGCCATGGCAAAACATGACCCCTTAGAGACAGTACTCAAGTTAGCCCTCGAGGCAGAGGAAGCTGCGGCGACTCAGCTTCGAGGTGTGCAGCTGACCCTCAACAAGTGCCGGCAGCAGCTCGATGCCCTTCGGCAGTACCGTTTGGACTACATGAAACAGATGGAAGGTAAACAGGGGCAAGTGATTGCCGCCAGTAGCTATCATCAATTTCATCAGTTCATTCGTCAAATCGATGAGGCGATCGACAAGCAGGTATTCGCCGTCGCCGAAACCGACAAGCAGCGTGTGAAGGCGCAGGAATATTGGCAGGGTAAGCAACAAAAGCGCAAGGCGGTCGAGTTGTTGTTGAGCCATAAGGCCGAGGCTAAACAAAAATTCGAGGCTAAACAGGAACAAAAGATGATCGACGAGTTTGCCTCTCAGCAGTTCTTCCGTCAGTCCACTCGTTAACCTTTGCCCTTCCATGAGAGCTGCGGAGGCATTCGCCGCTTTATTTCCCCTTAGGCCTCTCTTATCAAACCGCGTCTTTTTTAACCCTAGTTGTTATTAACTTGGCATTTTTATTGCTAGATTTTGGTTAGTAAGGGCTATTGAGTCCATAGCGATAGCGAATAATTGACGCTCGGGCGGCACGTGAACTTAGCGAGCCCCAAATGAGTGTTGGAGGAAGCATGCCACAGATGACCCAGATACTCCTATCCAATGTCGAGTCCGGCAAAGAGAAAGGCGGGGTGTTGCCCAGTTCGTCCGATGCGACTGCCGAGTCAAAGTCAGAAAACAAAGGTTTTTCAGAGGCTTTGGCTAAGGTAAGCAGTCAGGATGAGAAGAGTTCACCTGCGAAGTCGCGCCCGCAAAACCCGGCCGATAACCTGGCTGCTGGCGATAGCGTCGCCAAGGCCGGTGCTAAGCAAGCTAAGGACTCTGATCAGGACAAAGATAGCGACGATGTCTCCAATGTGCTGGCGCAGATCCAGCTTGCCAACAAGTTAGGGGATGAGGTGGAGTTTGCCGCCGACGGCGTCATTTTGCCGCCGGGTGAAGGTGATGGTGAGTCTTCTGCCGATAACGAGTTGTTTCCTAGCTTGGTAAAGGGGGCTAAGGATAGAGTCGACGCTGAAAAAGAAGTGTTAGAAGGCATAGGCGAGTCACTTAAGCCTGGCGCCGGGGACGATCATATCCAGCCGGTTATCAATCCTAATGGAGTAGGTAGCGAGGCTATCCTAGCGCACCTTCCCGATGAAGCCCTGAATGAGGTGATGGCCCAGACGGGTTTGTCCGAGGATGAATTGATGGCCTTGCCGCCCCAGATGCTCGAGGGGCTTATTCATGGTGTGACAGATAAAGGAAAGCTGGCTCAGGGCCAAGGCAAGGCCATAGAGACAGATGAGGCAAATCTCGCGGCGCTAATAAGTGACGCCAAGCAGTATCTCGCCGCCCTGGCCGGTCAATCGCAAACCCCGGCGGCTTCTTCTCAAGTTGTACCATCACAGACGGCTGGCGGCGCCAGTGACTCTCAAATCAGCCAAACTGGTATTGGTCAGGCAGGTCTTGGTCAAGTTGAGTCTAGCCAAGGGGGCCTAGCCTCTGTTATGAAGGCGAACGGCTTAGATGGTGCGGGCGATGACAAAGGGGCTAAAGCCATATTGGGCGAGGCCAAATTCGGTGAGTCTAAGTTGGGTGAAGCCAAGTTAGGCGAGTCTAAATTTAGTGAAGCCAAGCTAGCCGTCGAGCAGACACAAAACAGCGTTGGCAAACTTGCCGAAGCCCGTGGCGATGCCAAGGGGGCGCAAGAGCTCTTGAGGGAGGCTAACCTCTCCGTTGCCATGTCGTCAAAGGTTGGCGAGATGAGCGATGTTGCACCTGATACTAAGCTTAACGGCTTGTCGCTACAGGGATTGCAAGGGGTAAGAAGCGAGGCCATCCCGCAATATCAGATGTCTATCAAGCCTCAGGGTGAACCTGTGGTTCAGATGCAGGAGATGATCCAAAAGTTCTCCCCCGTGATGCGTCAGCAGCTGGTCGCCATGGTGAGCCAAGGTGTACAACAGGCGGAGATTCGCTTGGACCCACCCGAGCTTGGCCACATGATGGTACGGGTTCAGGTGCAGGGCGATCAGACTCAGGTGCAGTTCCATGTGACTCAGACCCAGACACGGGATCTGGTCGAGCAGGCTATCCCGCGTTTGCGAGAGCTTTTGGCCGAGCAGGGGATGCAGCTGACCGACAGTAATGTCTCCCAAGGCGGTAAAGAGCAGGACGGTAGCGGCGAGCAGGGCGAAGGAGGCGGCCATGGTCTGGCTGAGATGGATGAAATTTCGGCAGAAGAGAGCCTGTTAGTGTCGAATAACGCAACAAGTTATCGTTCGGGTATAGATTATTACGCGTAAGCAGGTAACCTATAGGTTGGTATGATTGCCCAATCGTTTGATATGCGCTAAAAAATCATGACTATGCTGAGTGTAAGCCGAGCGTGATAGGGATAAGAGATGGCGGAAGAAGAATCGTTAGAACTTGAAGAAAATGTAGAGCCTAAGAGTAAGAAGAAGCTCATTATCTTCGCGGCTGTAGGGGCACTCTTGGTGATCTTGCTGGGCGTGGGGGCCTGGTTGTTCTTATCGGGCGATGAGCCGAGCGATGATGGAATGGCCGAAGGGGAGCAAACCGAGCAGAGCGAGCCGGCAAATAGCCGTGAAGCCTTCTATGTGGGGATGCCAAGGCCCTTCCTGTTTAACCTGCCGGGACAGAATCGCTCCCGTCTGGTGGAGATCAAGGTGCAGCTCATGGTCCGGGGCTCAGACGATGATGTGTTGATCAAGAAGCATATTCCGCTGATTGAAGATGCTCTGCTGACCACCTTTAGTAGCGCCGATGTGCAGAAGCTCAGCTCCCTTGCCGGTAAAGACGAGTTGCGACAATTGGCGCTGCTGAATGTGCAAAATACCCTGCAACCGGTGACCGGACGTAAAGTGGTTGAGAAGGTGCTGTTTACCGGTTTCGTGATGCAGTAATGCCGGTATTCTGTAAGCTAACAAGTATGATAGGACGATATTGTGAGTGATCTATTAAGCCAAGACGAGATTGATGCGCTACTTCATGGTGTCGACGACGTCGAAGAGGAAGAGGTGAGTGACGCGCTCGATGCGCGTGCCTATGACTTTTCATCACAAGATCGTATCGTCCGTGGTCGCATGCCGACCCTGGAGATCGTCAACGAACGTTTTGCGCGTCACCTGAGGATCAGCATGTTCAACATGATGCGCCGTGCGGCCGAGGTGTCGATCAACGGCGTGCAGATGCTCAAGTTTGGCGAATATGTTCATACCCTGTTTGTTCCGACCAGCCTGAACATGGTGCGTTTCAGCCCCCTGAAGGGGACGGCGCTGATCACCATGGAGGCGCGTCTGGTCTTTATTCTGGTGGATAACTTCTTCGGCGGTGATGGCCGTTTTCACGCCAAGATCGAGGGGCGGGAATTTACCCCGACCGAGCGGCGTATCGTGCAGCTACTGCTGAAGATCATCTTCGAAGATTATAAGGAGGCCTGGGCGCCCGTGATGGATGTCGAGTTTGATTATCTCGACTCCGAGGTGAACCCGGCCATGGCCAACATAGTGAGCCCCACAGAAGTGGTGGTGGTGAGTTCCTTCCACATCGAGGTGGATGGCGGCGGTGGTGACTTCCACATCACCATGCCATATTCCATGATCGAACCGATTCGTGAATTGCTTGACGCCGGGGTGCAGAGCGATACCCAAGATACCGACATGCGTTGGTCCCAGGCGCTTAAAGATGAGATCATGGACGTGGAAGTGGGCCTAGATGCCACCATAGTCGAGAAAGAGATCTCGCTTAAGGATGTGATGGGCTTTAAGGCTGGCGATATTATTCCGGTGGAGATGCCTGAGTATATCGTGCTGCGGGTCGAGGACCTGCCCACCTATCGCTGTAAGTTAGGGCGTTCGCGAGAGAATCTGGCCCTGAATATTCGGGAGAAGATCCCACGGCCCGAGACGGTAAAGACCGAGCTGCAACTGGTGACTAAGAAGAGTAAGTCTCGGGATCTCAACAATATTTAATGGAATGCGTTTAAGGTAGAAATCAATGAGCACAGAAGATACAGGTGACGATTGGGCCGCAGCCATGGCCGAACAGGCGCTGGAGGAGGCTCAGGCGGTCGAACTCGACGAGCTGGCCGATAGCTCGAAGCCGCTGACCGAAGAGGAAGCGGCCAAACTCGATACCATCATGGATATTCCGGTCACCATCTCGATGGAGGTGGGACGCAGCTTTATCAATATTCGTAACCTGCTGCAGCTGAACCAGGGATCTGTGGTGGAACTTGACCGGGTTGCCGGTGAGCCGCTGGATGTGATGGTAAACGGTACCCTCATCGCCCACGGCGAAGTGGTGGTGGTCAACGACAAGTTTGGTATTCGTCTCACCGACGTCATCAGCCAAACCGAGCGTATTAAGAAACTCAAATAAGGAAGGCCTATGGGGATCTCATCCTTGATGGCCGTTGCGGCCGCCGCGACGACTACTCAGGTGACCGGTGAGCGAGAGTCGGCATTGGCCACCATGACGAATATGTTGGGTGGTCTGCTGGTGGTGATCGCCTTGATCTTCCTGCTTGCCTACCTGGTTAAACGCCTCAAGCTTGTGCCCAGCTCCCACGGCGTGCTGAAGACCCTGGCGGTCACCCCGCTTGGACAGAGAGAGAAGATGGTGTTGGTCGAGGTCGATGGCCAACAATACCTGCTGGGAGTGACGCCGCAGCAGGTTTCGCTTATCGATAAACTCGATACCCCAATCACCATAGAACAGGACTCCTTTGCCAGCCGCTTGCGTCAGGCAAAGTCATCACAGTCATGAATGTAATGAAAATCATGAAACGGATCTTGACCTCATTCTTGTTACTCCTGGCGGTGATGGCGCCGCAACTGGCACTGGCCCAGGACGGCATACTCCCGGCGGTGACGGTAACGACAGGTGCCGATGGCTCTACCCAGTACTCGGTGACCATGCAGATATTGCTGCTGATGACCGCGCTGAGCTTCCTGCCCGCCATGGTCATCATGCTCACCTCTTTCACTCGCATCATAGTGGTGCTGTCGATTCTGCGCCAGGCCATTGGCCTGCAGCAGACGCCGTCGAACCAGGTGCTGATCGGCATGAGTCTGTTCATGAGTTTCTTCATCATGGCGCCCGTGTTCGACAAGATCTACGATCAGGCGGTCAAACCCTATATGGATGAGGCCATGACCATAGAGCAGGCCTATGATAAGGGTAAGGAGCCGCTACGGGCCTTCATGTTGGCTCAGACCCGTCTTACCGATTTGGAAACCTTCGTCGAGATCTCTGGTTATCAGAATATTCAATCGCCCGAAGATGCGCCCATGAGCGTGCTGATCCCGGCGTTTATCACCAGCGAACTCAAGACCGCCTTTCAGATAGGTTTCATGCTGTTTGTGCCATTCTTAGTGTTAGATCTGGTGGTCGCCAGTATCCTGATGGCCATGGGTATGATGATGCTGTCGCCGATGATCGTCTCCTTGCCCTTTAAGATTATGTTATTCGTGCTGGTGGATGGCTGGAGCCTGGTAATGGGCACCCTGGCCAATAGTTTTGGGATCTAGGAGCTGCTATGACACCCGAAGCCCTCATCGACATCTTTCGTGAAGCACTCTCGGTTATCGTGACCATAGTGTCGATGATCATCGTGCCCGGCCTGGTGGTCGGCCTAGTGGTGGCGGTGTTTCAGGCGGCGACCTCCATCAACGAGCAGACCCTGAGCTTTCTGCCGCGTCTGTTGACCACGCTCTTCGCCCTGATGATCTTAGGCCATCTGCTGGTGCAGACCATGATGGAGTTTTTCCTGCAGATGGTGAACCTTATCCCTCAGGTGGTGGGTTAGGCATGAATTGCCGCGTCTGCCAATTGATTCGGCGTCGTTAAGATGGAGATCTTGCTGTCGACCATAATGCAGATGCTGTCGGCCTACATGTGGCCGCTGTTTCGGGTGTCTAGCATGCTGATGGTGATGGCCGTATTTGGCGCTAACACCACGCCCACCCGCGTGCGCTTACTGCTCTCGGTGGCGATAACCTTCGCCATCGCCCCCATGTTGCCGGTGAATACCGAGGTCGAGCTGTTCTCATTAGGTGCCGTATTCGTTACCGTGCAGCAGATCTTGATCGGCGTCGCCATGGGATTTGTGACGCTGCTAATCATGCAGACCTTCGTGTTGACCGGTCAGATCATCGGCATGCAGACCAGCCTAGGTTTCGCCTCCATGGTGGATCCCGGCTCGGGGCAGCAGACCCCGGTAATCGGTAACTTCTTCCTGCTGCTGACCACCATGATCTTTCTCGCTGTAGATGGTCACCTGGTGATGATCCGCATGCTGGTGGCGAGCTTCGATACCATTCCCGTGTCGATGCAGGGGATCAGTATCGCCAGCTATCGACGCCTGGCAGAGTGGGGCGCCTATATGTTCGGCGCGGCGCTGACCATGTCTATCTCGGCGATCGTTGCGCTCTTGCTGATCAACCTCTCTTTTGGCGTGATGACCCGCGCCTCGCCGCAACTTAACATCTTCGCCATCGGTTTTCCCGTGACCATGGTGAGTGGTTTGATTATTCTCTGGTTGACCCTGACGCCTATCATGGCGCATTTCGACGAGGTCTGGCGTTCGGCCCAGTTGCTGCTGTGCGATCTGGTGCAGCTGCAATGTAGTACGGCTGGGAGTTTCTGATGGCCGATAACGATACCAGTCAGGAGAAGACCGAAGAGGCGACCCCCAGGCGACGCGAACAGGCGCGAGAGAAGGGGCAGGTCGCCCGATCTAAGGAGCTGGGCACCTCTGCCGTGCTGATGTCGGCGGCCGTGGGCTTTGCCGTTATTGGGCCGAGCCTGGGGCAGTCATTGATGAGCGTGATGACGAATCTGTTTACCATGAGCAGGCCGGAGATCTACGACACCAATAGTATGTTCAACATCTGGATGATGGTCTTCAGCGAGCTGGCGATCCCTATGGCCAGCTTCGTGCTGTTTCTTGCCTTTGTCGCCTTCCTAGGGAATGTTGTGCTCGGCGGCATCACCTTCTCGGCCAAGGCTTTCATGCCTAAGGGCAACAAGATGAATCCCATCAGTGGCTTTAAGCGCATGTTTGGGGTGCAGGCTTTGGTGGAGCTGACTAAGGGGATCGCCAAGTTCTCCGTGGTGGCCCTGATGGCCTATCTGCTGTTGAGCTACTACTTTACCGATATTCTTACCCTGTCCCAGGGGCACCTGCCGGGCAACGTCTATAACGCGCTGGATCTACTGGTGTGGATGTTTATCGTGCTTTGCTCCTCTACCGTGATTATTGTGGTTATCGACGTGCCGTTTCAGATCTGGAACCACAACAAACAGCTGCGGATGACCAAGCAGGAGATCAAGGACGAGTATAAAGATACCGAGGGCCAGCCCGAGGTGAAGGGCAGAGTGCGTCAGATGCAGCGTGAGATGGCTCAGCGGCGCATGATGGCCGAGGTGCCCAATGCCGACGTGATTGTGGTCAACCCCGAGCACTATGCGGTGGCGGTAAAATATGATGTGACCAAGGCCGCCGCGCCCTATGTGCTCGCCAAAGGGGTGGATGATGTGGCCTTTAAGATCCGTGAGATCGCCCGTGAACATGACGTGGCCATCGTCTCTGCGCCGCCACTGGCAAGGGCCATCTATCACACCACCAAGATAGATCAGGAGATCCCCGAGGGCCTGTTTACTGCAGTTGCACAGGTACTGGCCTATGTCTTCCAGCTGCGTCAGTATCAGCAAAAAGGCGGTAAGCGGCCAACGCCTATCCCAGTCAATCAGCCTATCCCCGACGAGTTAAAGTACTAAAGTTCACGAAGGTTCTCGCCTTGCTGCTCATAGCATGGTCTGTTGTTTGAGCGAATGTTATTCACTTGTGTTCAAGCTCGCCGAGAGCGCCTTAAGTTGGCGTACTTTTTGCTGAATCCTAGCTAGATGTCAAAGTTCAGGCGCTAGATTGATGGATTTGAAAGCAAGCTTAGGTCAACTAAAACAGGTAAAACCCGCCAACTTTAAAGGGATAGGCACACCTATCTTGGTACTTGCGGCGCTGGCGATGATCGTCTTGCCCATGCCGGCCTTTCTGCTGGATATCCTGTTCTCCTTTAATATCGCCCTAGCGCTGGTCGTCCTGCTGGTCGCCATCTATACCGACCGACCCTTAGACTTTGCCGCTTTCCCAACGGTTCTGCTTGTCGCCACCCTGCTGCGTTTGGCGCTTAACGTCGCCTCGACCCGTATCGTACTGCTCGAGGGGCATAACGGTGGTGATGCCGCGGGTAAGGTGATCGAGGCCTTCGGCTCAGTGGTGATTGGCGGTAACTATGCCGTGGGTCTGGTGGTGTTTCTTATCCTGATCATCATTAACTTCGCCGTGGTGACCAAGGGTGCAGGACGTATCTCAGAGGTGAGTGCCCGCTTTACCCTGGATGCCATGCCTGGTAAGCAGATGGCTATCGATGCCGACCTTAACGCCGGGGTCCTCAACCAAGATCAGGCGCGTATTCGCCGCGCCGAAGTGACCAAGGAAGCCGACTTCTACGGCGCGATGGACGGTGCCTCTAAGTTTGTAAAAGGGGATGCCATCGCGGGTATCATGATTCTGGTGATCAACATCCTGGGTGGTTTCGTCATAGGTATGGCGCAGCACGGCCTGGACTTCTCCTCTGCGGTCGAGATCTACACCCTGCTGACTATCGGTGATGGCTTGGTGGCGCAGATCCCTGGCCTCTTGCTCTCCATCGCCGCGGCCTTGATGGTGACTCGTCAAAACGAATCTGGCGACATGGGTCAGATGGTGATGAGTCAGATGTTCGACAATCCCAAATCACTGGCCATCGCCGCCGGCGTGCTGCTGATCATGGGTATCGTGCCTGGTATGCCCCATTTTGCCTTCTTAACCTTCGGCATCATTACCGCAGCGGGCGCCTATTTTCTGCATCGTAAGAAAGATCTCGATAGGCAGCGTGCCCTGGAGATCGCCAAGACCTCGCCGGCAACCCCGGGTGATGCCAAGCCCAAAGAGCTTAGCTGGGATGATGTGCAGCAGGTCGATACCATAGGCCTGGAGGTGGGCTATCGTCTGATCCCTCTGGTGGACAAGGGCCAGGGTGGTGAGCTACTCGGCCGCATCAAGGGCGTGCGTAAGAAGCTGTCTCAGGAGCTGGGCTTCCTGGTACCCGCGGTGCATATTCGCGATAACTTAGACCTTGCGCCAAACACCTATCGCATCTCGCTGATGGGAGTGGCCTCCGGCGAGGCGGATATTCGTCACGATTGTGAGCTGGCCATCAACCCTGGCCAGGTCTACGGCAAGCTGGATGGTGTAGAGACCACAGACCCGGCCTTCGGACTCGAGGCGGTATGGATAGCACCCGAGCTAAGAGAACACGCTCAGACCTTAGGCTATACGGTCGTTGATGCCGCCACGGTAGTGGCCACTCACCTGAGTCAGTTATTGACCAACAACGCCTCTAAGCTGCTGGGTTACGAAGAGGTGCAGCAGCTGATGGATATGCTGGCCAAGCATTCGCCTAAGCTGGTCAGCGGCTTTATTCCCGATGTCTTGCCGCTGGGCACTGTGGTCAAGGTGATGCAGAACCTGCTTAATGAAGGCGTCTCCATTCGCGATCTTAAGACAATCGTTCAGACGCTACTCGAGTACGGGCCTAAGAGTAACGATACCGAGGTGCTCACCGCCGCCGTACGTATTGCGCTTAAACGCATGATTGTACAAGAAATAAGCGGGCCAGAGCCGGAAATTCCTGTCATTACTTTGGCGCCGGAATTGGAACAGATGTTGCATCAGTCTATGCAGGCAACGGGAGGCGAGGGGCCGAATATCGAACCTAGCCTTGCCGAGAGGATGCAAAAGTCGTTACTCGACGCATCCCAGCGTCAGGAGATGGTGGGTCAGCCAGCCATCCTACTGACTTCGGGTATGTTACGTTCGACGCTGTCGCGTTTTGTTAAACATACGATTCCAAATCTAAGGGTGATCTCTTACCAAGAGGTACCCGATGAGAAACAAATTCGCATCGTATCGGCGGTCGGCCAGTAGAGGGTATTTAATTGAAAATTAAACGTTTTTTGGCAAAAGATATGCGCTCTGCATTGGCCCAGGTAAAAGAGACTTTAGGCTCGGATGCGGTGATCATGTCCAATAAAAAAGTCACCGGCGGCATAGAGATTGTGGCCGCGGTCGACTACGACGAGCCTAAGCCAAGCGTGGCCAAATCAAGCGATGCCGCGCCCCTGTCACCCAGCTTTCTAGACCTTGCCGAAGAGAAGGTGTCTATCGGTCGCCAACCCATCAAGGCAGAGTCAAAAAAACAACCATCACCCGTGGTCGATTCGCTGCAGGCCCTGCTTGAGCGTCAACAAAATCGCGTCAGTCAGCAGTTAAGTCAGTCAAATGAAGCACTCGAGATGCCCGCCTGGGCCCAAGGATTGAAGGCGCCTAAAGAGGAGGCCCCTGCAATCAGTCACCAGGAGAGCCCTGTTCTCAATCGTTCTAAGCGTGAAAAGAGCGGCGCGGCCAGCAGCGAGATTGAATCCATGCGTGAGGAGCTGGCCTCCCTGCGTAACCTGCTGACCCATCAGGTGACCTCACTGCTGACCGAGCAGAAGAGCCGCCTGGATCCTGTCGGTGCCATGTTAGAGAGTCGTCTGCTCGACGCCGAGTTTAGTCCTGAGGTTGCCGCTAAATTGTCGGCCTTGAGCGAACACTATGTGCCAGCAGATCTGGTGAAGGCGCTGCCGCGTAGCCTGGCAAACATGCTCGACAACCAGGGGGATGATATTGTCCGTCAGGGCGGCGTGGTTGCCTTTGTCGGTCCGACCGGTGTCGGCAAGACGACGAGTGTCGCAAAATTAGCCGCTCGATTCGCCGCGCAACATGGTTCAGATCAAGTTGCATTAATTACAACCGATCATTATCGCATTGGAGCCTATGAGCAGCTGGCAACCTATGGCAAAATAATGGGGTGTCCGGTCAAGCAAGCTCATGATCTCAATGAGTTGGAACAAATTCTTTATCAGTTCCGCAATCGCAAGCTAGTATTGATAGATACGGCGGGCATGGGACAAAGAGATGTGAGATTGTTCCAGCAACTTGATAATTTAACTGCAAATAGCAGATTACCTATTCGCAGTTATCTGGTACTGTCATCTACAAGTCAAAGAAGAGTGCTTGAAGATGCCGTCGCGCAGTTTACTCGGATTCCATTATCCGGTGCGATTTTGACCAAATTAGATGAATCGGTGGCCTTGGCGCCAGCATTGAGTGTGTTGATTCAAAGTGGATTACCCTTGAGTTATGTCACCGATGGCCAGCGAGTGCCAGAAGATATGCAAGTGGCCGACACCTTAGCCTTAGCCAACAAGGCCCTGTCGGTACTCGAAAAGAAAGTGCAACCAATACAGAATAACGAAAGGTCATATGAACAGGCCTACGCATTTGAGTAATATAATGAGTCGGGATCAAGCAAGCGGTTTACGTATGATGAATCAACCATATAACGAAAAAGTAAAAGTAATTGCCGTAACCGGTGGTAAAGGTGGCGTAGGTAAAACTAGCGTATCGATCAACACCGCCGTCTCCCTGGCCGAGAAGGGCAAGCGAGTGCTTGTGCTCGATGCCGACTTGGGTCTAGCCAACGTCGATGTCATGTTGGGCCTAAGGGCTGAGCGCAATCTGTCCCACGTATTATCCGGTGAGGCCGACCTTGACGAGATCATCGTTCGTGGTCCTAAGGGAATTGGTATTATTCCTGCGACTTCCGGTACCCAGGCCATGGTGGAGCTGACACCTGCGCAGCATGCCGGCCTAATCCGTGCCTTCAGTGAGATGAAGACCCAGTTTGATATCCTGGTCGTGGATACCGCTGCCGGTATCTCGGACATGGTGCTCAGCTTCTCTCGCGCCTCGCAAGATGTCTTGGTCGTGGTCTGTGATGAGCCGACCTCTATTACCGATGCCTATGCTTTAATTAAGATTCTGAGCCGCGAGCACGGCGTATTCAGATTTAAGATTGTGGCCAACATGGTCAGAAGTTTGCGAGAAGGGATGGAGTTGTTTGCTAAACTTAGCAAGGTAACCGACCGTTTTCTCGACGTGGCTCTGGAGCTGGTTGCGACTATCCCCTTCGATGAAAACCTTCGCAAGTCAGTTCGTAAACAAAAGCTGATCGTCGAGGCGTTTCCTAAGTCGCCGGCGTCGATTGCTTATCATGGTTTGGCTAATAAGATCATTAGCTGGCCAGTGCCACAACAGCCGGGCGGCCACCTAGAGTTCTTTGTGGAACGTTTGGTACAACGCCCAGAATATCAAGAGGATCGTACGAGTGAGTAAAGCCGCTGCGTATACTTGTTTAGATAACAAAGCTTCTATTGTCGAACAGTATGCACCGTTGGTTAAAAGGATTGCTCACCATTTACTTGCTCGTCTGCCCGCCTCGGTGCAATTGGATGATTTGTTACAAGCAGGTATGATGGGCCTGCTCGAAGCCTCGGCCAAGTTCGACGGCAGCAAGGGGGCTAAGTTTGAAACTTTTGCCGGAATACGCATTCGTGGCTCTATGCTCGACGAAATCCGCCGTGGCGACTGGGTACCCAGGTCGGTTCACCGCAATCAACGCCGCATAGCACAGGTGATTGACGAGCTAGAACAAGAACTTGGACGTGACGCAAAAGATAATGAAATTGCGGATCGACTTGATATGCCGCTCGATGAGTACCATCATATTCTTAATGATGTTTCAGTCGGGAAAGTAGTTGGAATTGAAGATCTTGGTGTATCGGTCGATGTAGTAAGACAGGAAGATGATCACCAGGACGACGCATTTGAATCTCTGGCAGAGACACAGTTTCATGAGGCCCTCGTAGAAGCGATTAAATTACTGCCAGAAAGAGATGGATTAGTTTTGTCGTTATATTATGACGAAGCATTAAATTTAAAAGAGATCGGTGCCGTACTTGATGTCAGCGAATCCCGAGTAAGCCAGATACACAGCCAGGCGATGCTCAGACTCAAAGCGAAACTCAAGCATTGGACCAAAATATAACGATTACATGAGCAATATAAAAACAGCTCCGCGGAGGAAACCTTGGACAAGAATATGAAGATTCTCGTTGTTGACGATTTCTCAACAATGAGACGCATCATCAAGAACTTGTTGAGAGACTTGGGTTTTAATAACACTCAGGAAGCAGATGACGGTTCGACAGCCTTGCCTATGTTGCAAAAAGGCGATTTTGATTTTGTCGTAACCGATTGGAATATGCCTGGGATGCAGGGTATCGACCTATTAAAGGCTATCCGCGCCGATGACAACCTGAAACACATTCCTGTGTTGATGGTGACTGCGGAAGCGAAAAGGGAACAGATCATCGCAGCGGCCCAGGCCGGTGTGAATGGCTATGTGGTGAAACCTTTTACTGCGGCGACATTGAAAGAGAAGTTAGACAAAATTTTCGAACGACTCGGTTAATCAAGGTTGAGCTATGCAGGCAGAAACTTCAGGGCTGATCAATTTAGCACAGGCCAAGCAACTCGTTGATCTACTCGAGACTGGCCAACAAGAGCAGGCCGATGAGCTAATTCGCGACATCGCCAGCCCGATTCAGAAAGAGCTGTTTGACGAGGTGGGTCGCCTTACCCGTCAGCTTCACAGTGCGATAGTGGATTTTCAGGTGGACGGTCGCCTCGTGGAGCTGGCCAATAGCGAAATTCCCGATGCCAAAGAGCGCCTCAATTATGTCATCGACATGACGGAGCAGGCGGCCAACAAGACCATGGACGCCGTCGAAGAATCTCTGCCGCTTGCAGATGCGCTAACCACAAACGTACAGGCCGTAAAGCCCTCCTGGGATCGTCTGATGAGACGCGATATTCAGCTGCACGAATTTAAGGCGCTATGCCATGACGTTCAGCAGTTTATCGAACGCAGCGAATCCGATTCCAACCGTTTGAAAGAGTTACTCAATAACATATTGCTGGCCCAGGACTTCCAAGATTTGACCGGGCAGATGATCCGCAGGGTGATCGAGCTGGTACGAGAGGTGGAGAGTAACCTGGTCTCCATGTTAACCGTATTTGGCGAGCAGCCCGCAACGGATAAACCCCAAGCATCAGAGAAGTGCGTCGAACCTGAAGGTCCTATTATGAACGCTGATCAGCGTGATGATGTCGTGACAGGGCAAGATGAAGTCGATGACTTGCTGTCGAGTCTAGGTTTCTAAGTAGGAGTCATATGAATGTCCTTTGATGTTGATGAAGAGATACTGCAGGACTTTTTGATTGAAGCGGGTGAGATCCTTGAGCTTCTCTCTGAACAGCTGGTGGCGTTAGAGAATAACCCCGACGACACCGAACTACTCAATGCCATCTTCCGTGGATTCCACACCGTTAAAGGTGGCGCAGGCTTCTTGAGTCTGACGCCCATGGTGGATGTCTGTCATGAAGCGGAAAATACCTTCGACCTGCTACGCACAGGGAAACGCAGTGTCTCCGCCGAACTGATGGATATCATTTTACAGGCCGTCGACACCATCAATTCTATGTTTGCCGAGACCCAGGCGGGTGTCGAGCAAAGCCCAGCCGATGATGCCCTGTTGGCTAACCTTAAATTATTGAGCTCTGGTGGCTTATTACCGTCGGAAATGGGCGGCGCTGGCGAGACGCTTGCCTCTGAACAGCCGGATGAAGCGCCTGCTGATGCACAGGCCGATGACGGTATCGAGCTGTTTGATACCCCGCTCGATGACAATGTCGAGTTGTTTGACGAGCCGGTAAGCAATGATCCCGTGACCTCCATTGCCGGTGAAGGCGATATCGATGAGATAGATGAGTCTGAATTCGAAGCCCTGCTCGATGCGCTTCACGGCAGCGGAAAAGGGCCTTCGGGTGCCAGCGCTGCGGCTAGCGCGCCGGTTCAGGCCAACGACAGTGACGACATCACCGACGATGAGTTCGAGTCACTCCTCGATGAACTTCACGGTTCGGGTAAATTCCAGGCGCCCTCAGCACCAATTGCCAAGGTGCCAGAGCCTAGCTCGCCGCCGGTGGATGCCGATGAGATCACCGACGATGAATTTGAAAAGCTGCTAGATGAGCTGCATGGGACCGGTGCCGGTCCTGGCAGCGAGACCAGCAAGCCTGCGACTCAGGCGGCCCCTAAGGCGCCAGAGGTCTCCGCACCTAAAGTGACAACTCCTGCGCAATCGAGTGTTAAGGCACAGCCCGTTGAGGCGCCTGCGCCTAAACCTGTGGTGAAGGAGAAGGCCGCGGCCAAGGCGCCAGCCGCTAACATGCCGCAGGCGGAAACCACAGTACGTGTCGATACCGCGCGTCTCGATCAGATCATGAACATGGTCGGTGAGCTGGTACTGGTGCGTAATCGTCTGCTTAGCCTGGGGATCTCTCGCGATGACGAGGACATGTCTAAGGCCCTGGCCAACCTAGATCTGGTGACTGCCGATCTGCAGGGCGCTGTGATGAAGACCCGCATGCAGCCGATCAAGAAGGTATTTGGTCGCTTCCCGCGTGTGGTTCGTGACTTGGCCCGCAGCCTGAATAAAGAGATCGATCTTCGTATGATAGGCGAAGACACGGATCTGGATAAGAACTTGGTTGAAGCCCTTGCCGATCCTTTGGTTCACCTGGTGCGCAACTCGGTCGATCATGGTATCGAGATGCCCGACGAGCGTGAAGCCAACGGCAAGTCACGCACAGGTACCATCACCCTTTCTGCCAGTCAGGAAGGGGATCATATCTTGCTCAAAATTGAAGACGATGGCGCGGGGATGGATCCCGATAAACTCAAGCAGATCGCCATAACGCGTGGTGTTCTGGATGAAGATGCCGCGGCGCGAATGTCTGACGAAGAGGCCTATAACCTGATCTTCGCTCCAGGCTTCTCCACTAAGGTAGAGATCTCTGACATCTCGGGTCGTGGCGTTGGCATGGACGTGGTGAAGACGCGCATTACTCAGCTAAACGGTACAGTGCATATCGATTCCCTGAAAGGTAAGGGAACTTGCCTGGAGATCAAGGTGCCGCTGACCCTGGCGATTATGCCGACCCTGATGGTGGAAGTTGCACAGCAGGTGTTTGCCTTGCCGCTGTCCAGTGTCAGCGAGATCTTCCATCTGGATCTGACCAAGACCAATATTGTCGATGGCCAGTTAACCGTGATAGTGCGAGAAAAAGCCGTACCGCTCTTCTATCTGGAGCATTGGCTGAGCCGCAAGGCCGCGAGCTTCAAGCATGGCGATAAGCAGCATGGTCACGTGGTGATCGTACAGCTTGGTACCATGCAGATAGGTTTCGTGGTTGACTCCTTGATTGGTCAGGAAGAAGTGGTGATCAAGCCGCTGGGCACCCTGCTACATGGCACCCCAGGCATGGCCGGCGCCACGATTACCTCAGATGGTGGCATCGCATTGATATTAGATGTACCCGGCTTATTGAAACATTACGCCAAGAATAAGAAATAGCAGTTAGTGGTACAGCGAGCTAGCGGATCGGCGTGATGCCTAAGGCGTCACGCCTTGTTTCGGCAAGGATCCTGCTGTAGATAGGAAATTGAATGGCCATAAAAGTATTAGTTGTCGATGATTCAAGCTTTTTTCGTCGTCGAGTCAGTGAGATTGTCACCAAGGATGCGGATTTAGAGGTCATAGGTACTGCTTCCAATGGTGCCGAAGCGGTTAAGCTGGCGCAGCAGTTAAAGCCACAGGTGATCACCATGGATATCGAGATGCCTGTGATGGATGGTATCAGTGCCGTGCGTGAGATCATGGCGAAGTGTCCGACGCCCATTTTGATGTTCTCATCTCTCACCCATGATGGCGCCAAGGCGACGCTGGATGCCTTGGAGGCCGGTGCATTAGATTTTCTTCCTAAACGATTTGAAGATATCGCCACCAATAAAGATGAGGCGATCTCTTTATTGCAGCAGCGTATCAAGGCATTGGGCCGTCGCCGGGTGTTTCGTCCTATACTGCCTCGAAGTGTACCGCCAAAGCCTACAGCCACGACAGGGACTGCACCGTCTAGAGAGAGCGCTCAGCCACAACGTCCGGCTTCGCGCCCGAGTGCGCCGCTTCCCAGAGCCAGTGGTAAGAAATATAAGCTGTTGCTGATCGGTACCTCGACCGGTGGCCCCGTCGCGCTGCAGCGTATCTTGACTAAGCTACCGGCTAATTATCCTCATCCCATCTTGTTGATCCAGCATATGCCGGCGGCCTTTACCCCAGCTTTCGCGGCTCGCTTAAAGGCCTGTGCGCCATCGAAGTGAAAGAGGCGCAGAATGGCGATCAACTCAGGGCGGGCTGCGCTTATTTGGCACCCGGCGGGATGCAGATGATGCTTGAACGCGGCGGCACCTATGGACGCATTAAGATCGTGGCTGGCAGTGCGGATATGAACTACAAGCCCTGTGTCGATATTACCTTTGCCTCGGCCTCTAAGTTGAGCGGTGGCGAGACGCTGGCCGTGGTATTGACCGGCATGGGCGCCGACGGTCGCGAAGGGGCGCGGATGCTTAAAAACGTCGGTGCAACCATCTGGGCCCAGGATGAAGCCAGCTGCGTGGTCTACGGTATGCCGCAGGCGGTAACCGCCGCCGGGATCTCGAGTCAATCGATAGCGCTCGATGATATGGCCGAGGCCATCATACGCGAGAGTGGACGTGGCTAGGCAGCGCCAGGGCGTCAGCACCACTGTGCTGTTGCTGTTTTTTCTCTTGTTGGTTAGCAGTCTAGTCACTGGCTCACTCTATCTCGACCTAAGGCATAAGAATGGGCTGCTCGAGGATAAGATAGCTCAGCTCGAGAAGACCCAGGTGCTCTTGATGGTGCCCGACGAGCAGGCCGAGGCCTTGGCCGATTGGATGGAGAATAATCCTGAATTTACTCAATCTATCATCAAGCAGGCGGAACCTGGCAGCCAGGTGAGGGTGGAGATTGGCCCAGAGGTGCCCGAGTCGATTGCCAGACATGAGCCAAAAAGCCTACCGCTTGATGGCCAGGACGAGTTAACGCCTCTATTACCTATGGAAGCGCCATCTCAGTCCGAGCAAAAGGTGGCAAGTACCACTGATAAGGCGCAACAGAGTGGCCAGGGGCCATCTCAAGCGGTTAAGCTGTCAGAAGATAAAGATGGTGTTAAAGTAATTAGCCTGCCCCATGGCGGCATTCGAGTCACGACTCGCGAAGATAATTAAAACAATAGCCTGATGGCGATACGCGCGGCGATTTAAGGGGTTTTACTTGAAGATCTGGACCATAGCAAATCAAAAAGGGGGCGTGGGCAAGACGACCACAGTGGCGAGCCTAGCAGGCGCCATGGCTAAGCGGGGCAAGCGAGTCTTGATGATAGACACAGATCCCCATGCGTCCCTGGGCTACTATCTGGGGATAGATTCCGAAGAGGTGCCCGCCTCACTCTATGATCTGTTTTTGAAGCACAAGAGCCTGACACAAGAGCAGGTGCTTGCCCATATTGTGCCTACTAAGGTTGAAGGTATCGATTTGCTGCCCGCCACCATGGCCCTGGCGACGCTGGATCGCTCTCTCGGTCATCAGGAAGGGATGGGCTTGATCCTTAAGCGCCTGCTTAGCTTAGTCGATGAGCATTATGATGTCGCCCTCATCGATTGCCCGCCGGTATTAGGGGTGCTGATGGTCAATGCGCTTGCCGCCAGCGAACACATTATCATTCCGGTACAGACAGAGTTCTTGGCGATAAAGGGGCTAGACCGTATGGTCAAAACCATGACACTCATGGGACGCTCTAAGAATACCAACTACAGTTACACCATTATTCCGACCATGTATGACAGACGCACCAAGGCGTCGCCAGCCGCCTTACAGCAGCTGGGGGAGGAGTATGGTGATGTGCTTTGGCCAGATGTTATCCCGGTCGACACCAAGTTTCGTGATGCCAGCCTGGCGCACTTGCCGGCGTCGCATTATGCCAGCCATTCTCGCGGCGTGAAGGCCTATGACAGATTGCTGGATCATCTGCTGACCAAGGAGTTTGCTCATGTCAAACTCGGCTGACGATGCGGTTTTCGATTATTTTTCGCTGCTGCTCTCGGAACCCGAGCTAGAGGAGCTTGAGCGAGAGGAGCTTGAGCAAGAGAGTGCTTCGTCAGATGAGCATGAAGAAAAGCACGGCAAAGCGACGGCTGGCCAAGATGGGCTAGCGACTCGACAAGCCCCCGCAGTGCAGCGCCAGACTCAGACTCAGACTCAGCAAGCGCTGTTGCGCCCAGTGATAACCCAAGCCGCGCCGCCGCTGAATAAGCTCGCGCTTGAGCAACTGCTGGCGCCGGTGACCGAGATAGAAACTGAGACAGAAACAGAGACAGCAACCAAGACTGTAACAAAGCAGGAGCTCAAAACGCTCGAGCAGGTTAAGTCGGCCATTGTTGAGGCCAAGCCTGCACAGGTTGAAACCCTCACTCAAGCGAAACCTTTGTCGCAAGTTAAGGAAAAAATAGAAGAAAAATTAGAAACTTCGGCTAGTATTAAGCAAGAGGAAGCCGTTGCCGAAAAGGTCGAACTGGCAGCCTCGCTGCAGACTCAAACCGGGGCGACACCGCCCGGGGGGACAGAGCAGTTGATTGAGCAGCTCGACGAAGAGTTTCAGGTGCTGTTTTTCAAGGTGGCGGGTCTCACCTTAGCCGTGCCCCTGGTAAGCCTTGGCGGTATCGTTAAGGTGGAGCGAATTAACCATATTATGGGACGACCAGACTGGTATCTGGGTGTTCAAACTCATAGGGACTCGCAGCTCAATGTTGTCGATTCCGGCGCCTGGGTGATGCCGGAAAAATACGACGAGAAGCTGGCGCAATCTGTTGATTACCAATATATTGTACTCCTAGAGAACAGTAATTGGGGCTTGGCCTGTGAGTCTCTGGTGAATTCCGTCAAAATTTTAAAGTCAGAAGTTAATTGGCGTAGCAAAGCGGGTAAACGCCCCTGGCTGGCTGGCGTCGTAAAAGAACAGATGTGCGGCATCTTACATGTGCAGGCACTGATTGAATTATTAAATTTGGGTTTAGGTAGTCAGGACTCTATTGGCTGAGGTTGATATGGCAGATGCAAAAAACGTCGCGGCAGTTGCTGCAGGTAAAGATGATGAAGTGTTGCAGTGGGTAACCTTCCGTTTAGACAATGAAACCTATGGTATCAATGTCATGCAGGTGCAAGAGGTGTTGCGTTACACCGAGATCGCGCCTGTGCCGGGGGCTCCTCATTATGTGTTGGGGATCATTAACCTTCGTGGCAATGTGGTGACAGTGATTGATACCCGTTCGCGTTTTGGTCTGCCTTCTGCCGAGGTGGATGACTCTACCCGTATCGTGATCATCGAAGCGGAGAAGCAAGTGATCGGTATTCTGGTCGACAGCGTCGCCGAGGTGGTCTATCTGCGTGGCTCGGAGATCGACAATGCGCCGAACGTGGGCACAGAAGAGAGTGCCAAGTTTATTCAAGGGGTGAGTAATCGCGATAATGAATTGCTCATTCTGGTGGATCTCGATAAGTTACTCTCAGATGAAGAGTGGATGGAACTGGCTCAGCTTTAAACCCTTAGCCATTGACGATAAAAAGCCGTCGCCTCGTTCGATGGCTTTTTTCGTGGTGGAAAAGGGTTAGATGAGTGTAGGCGTAAAAAACAATGGAGTCGGCATTTATGATAGGCGATGAGATCTTAATCGCGGCGTTACTGTATGTGGTTGCCTGTCTTGGTTTGGTGCTGTATCAGCAGAAATTGACCAACAAACTCAGAGCCAAGATAGACGCCCTGACCTTGCTGGTTAAAGAGAACGATCGACAGCGCGAGGCGGTAAAGCAGGAGCTGCAGGAACTGAGATCCGGCACCATAGGGGTTGGTCGACGCATGCTTGAGCTCGAAAAGCGTGTGACCAAGCAGGAGGCCCGCATCGATGAGACGGTCGCGGATGAACCTCAGGCCAGGCTCTATACCCGAGCGATGAAGATGGTCGAACTCGGCGCCGATATCGATGAGCTGGTGAAGGAGTGTGAGCTGCCTAAGGCCGAGGCCGAGCTTTTGCTACGTCTACATGGTAAGCGTTAGGTCTCTTTTTTAAGTTAATACCAATCGTAATAAATAATTAATCATTCTAGCTTGTTAAAACGCTCGATAACTGTATTAGTATTTTTAATTGTAGAATAACTACTTATCTAAAAATCCTGCTTTGTTCTCAAGTGTTTTTCCTGCGCTATTTCTGATCACATATTTACTGTGATTGGTATAATTGTTTGGTCCTTACACCTCTTGCATGATCCTCTTATGCATATTGTCCCAGCGCTCTGGAAACTTACCGTCAAGCATATAGACGAAGGCGATGAGTTCTGCGATGAGCAGATACAGCTCTTTGGGGATCTCCTCACCTATCTCCAGTTTTTGCAGAAAGTTACTCAAGTTGGCATCTTGATGGATATAGATGCCAGCCTCCTTGGCGATGGCAATGATCTCCTCGGCAACTAAGTCTTCACCCTTGGCGGTGATCTGCGGCGCCGATTTACCGTCGTAGCGCAGGGCGGCCGCCTGAGTGGGCCTGTGTGGGTTATTGTATGAGTTACTACTTGAGTTATGGCCTGAATTACCGTGTAACTTGTCTTCTAAATCGTCTGTTGAGCTCATCATTAGGCCTTTATCTTTACCAAATAGTGCTCACCCGGAAGTAAGGAGGCGGGCACCTGTGATACTTGAGTGCGGATCTTGTTTGGGGTTATGCCGATGGCCTGAATCTTCTGTTCGAGTCCCATGAGTCGTTGTTCGATACGGTCGAGCAGGCTCTGAT
This sequence comes from Shewanella sp. cp20, assembly GCF_000832025.1. Classification (NCBI taxonomy): domain Bacteria; kingdom Pseudomonadati; phylum Pseudomonadota; class Gammaproteobacteria; order Alteromonadales; family Shewanellaceae; genus Shewanella; species Shewanella sp. cp20. The sequence continues at coordinate 102,839 of NZ_JPII01000030.1, forward strand.
CTTCTGAGGAAAAACCCAGGTTCAGTCGACCATCTTTCACGTCAGCATTGATCAGAAGCCCCGCCTGACTGAGATTAAACTTAAGCTGCAGCCGCCAGTGGGGGGAGCTGTTTTTCTCTTGCTCGTCCTGGCTGAAATGCCCCTCAAGCTCTTCGTGTCTGTGCTCAATCATGTAGGGCAGGGTAAAGTACCAATTCGTCGATTGTGGCGAGTCGCTGCTCGCCTGCTGATAGAGGGAAAGATTCGATATTAACTTGCCCAGCGACTCTAGGCCGCCACTTTTTTCGAGCAAACCCAGTAGCTGACTGCCCGAGGCGAGCTGTTGTAGTCCTTGGAGCTGGCTAGATGCTTTGCCGCTCGTTTGCGTTTTTACCTGTCTGCCAAGGAGTAGCTGAAACAGCACGCCTATGGTGCCGGCGTGACTCGTGATACTGCCGAGGCTAGCGACAGGCGCTGGGGGGGCAGCGATGCCGGCGAGGCTATCGATAAGCTCCTGTCTCAATGAGCTAGGACTCGCTAACTCGCTAAGGGCCCTGGGAAAGGCCAGTGGCAGAAGTTGCTGCACTAATTGCAGCAAGTTTCGCCCCTGAGCAGTGGCTTTCTGTGCTTGTAGGGCTTTATCTGCGAGCTGACCCAGTGCGAGGTTGAGGCCTCTATGTCCTACTTCTCTATGCCCTACATCACTGGATTGGAGTCCATTCGGGGGTAAGCCTCTTGGGGATGATTGCGTTTGGCCTATATCTCGCGCTGCTGGCGAAGTGCCTGTAGCCGAAATTTGCCCAGCTTGTTTCTCTAGGGCTGTCAGCTTAGCCAGTGCGGCAGGGCTGAGCTGTTGTAACTGAGCAGTAGTCTTCGCCATTCTCTGTTCAAGGGGCGTCGCCTCGAGCCTAATTCCCGTTAGGCTGTTATCTGTTAGCCTGATATCTGCGAGCCTGATATTTGAGAGCCTGATATTTGACAGCATAGCGCTGACGTTTTGATAGAGTCGGCTCTGGGCTATTTGGGTTATTTCTTTCAACAGCGCCCCTTGGGGATTTTTCGACTCACTTGCCAGCAAGGCATTATCTGACGTTGGTGTTGAGACAAGTGCTTTACCGATCTGAGAGCCGAAAATCGCTGCTGTCTTATCGGGTGTCTTGTCAGGCGATTGCGCACTGCGAAGCGGTATCTGAACCATTAGGTCTTTAGGCAAAGTAGCGTTTGCCGATGCCTTGCCTGGCATGAGAATCGATGAGGAATCAACCGGACGATGTGGCGTGCTGAGCTCTCTGATGATCCCATTTAACGACTCAGGCCTTAAGGGCGTCTTTGCCAAGGTATTTATTAACTGGTGGTAAGCACTGGCTAACTCAGGTTTGCTGATAAGCGCTTGGGATGACGATGGTGATAGATAGTGGGCGGGTGAGTTGGCATTGCTCATCAGCGCATCTTTGCCTGTGGGGGTCAGTAGTAGATTGACCTCTGCTAATTTTGGGGTGAGCGTTAGGGTCAATCGTCCATATTCTATGGCAATTTTTGCTAGGTATTGACCATCGGCAATGGAGGGACTTGACAATCTCACAAGCTGTGAGTCATTAAAAAACAGCTGATTTGCCGTTATTTTTACCTCTCCGAGGGGATAGCCCTGGGGTCGGCTGGCGAAGTTAGTGAGCTGTTCCAGACTTATCTGGTTGGCATTGATATAGGCAACCAGCCCCTTGGGTAAGGGGAGGGAAGTTGGCAGCCCCTGAGCCTGCACGCTGGCATTCATCATAGAAGTTGAATTAGCGGCGGCGCTTAATTGGGTCAATACTGTAAGACGGATGGCATCTTGTTTCAGGTTTTGCTGATCTTTAGCGTCAAGGTAGGTGATGGCCAGCTCGCGATGGTTGAACTTGAGCTTATCGCCTTGGGGAGTCGATACAATCTCTACCGGAATATTTTTAGCCTGAGCGCTCTTGTCTGTTTGGGCGAGAGCATCACCGCCAGAAAGAGCTGGGGCGGGCATGTTGATACGGGAATTACTCAAATGTGAACCTCAAATTGATGCTCCATGAATGTCTTATTACAAAATTCAATTTGACCTATCGCTTTTGCTGAGTATCCTTAGCGATCTGAAAAGGAAAACCAAACTGTGTAGTCTAGTATTAACACTTTATCGTCAACAATAGCTGGTGACTTTAGCTGTGTTCAATACTAATTAGGAAACTAATTTATATGAAGTGTAAATGGATTGCGTTGAGTCTGCTATTGGTTGGCGCCCAGGTGATGGCACAAACAGACACAAGCGATGAGAGTGCAACGGATAGCACAGCCGCAAAAGTGACCATTATCTATAATGATGAGCGTGATCCTCTGGAAGGTTTTAACCGCGCCATGTGGGATTTCAACTATCAGTTTCTCGATAAGTATTTCTATCGCCCTGTGGCCCACGGTTACAACGACATCTTGCCTCGTCCGGTAAAGACGGGCGTTAACAATTTCGTGCTTAACTTCGAAGAACCTAGCTCCATGGTGAACAATGCCCTGCAGGGTAAGTGGGGCTGGGCAGCCAATGCCGGTGGACGATTCACCATAAATACCACTATAGGTTTACTTGGGGTGATCGATGTTGCCGACATGATGGGCCTGGCGCGGAAACAGGATCAGTTTAACGAGGTGCTCGGTTACTACGGTGTGCCTAACGGTCCTTATTTCATGGCGCCTTTCTTAGGCCCCTATGTCACCCGTGAAATCGCCTCAGATTGGGTGGACGGGCTTTATTTCCCGCTATCTGAGCTGACCATGTGGCAATCCTTGGCCAAGTGGGGGCTGAAAAACCTCCATAGGCGTGCATCGGCAATTGACCAAGAAAGACTTGTCGATAATGCACTTGACCCCTACACTTTTGTTAAGGAAGCGTATTTTCAGCATCTTGACTATAAAGTTTATGATGGCGACATACCCGTGTCGACTGATGATGACGAATTGCTCGACGAATACATGACAGAGCTTGATTAACATCAGTGTCCCGCATAACCCATTGTTTCATAATAGGCGAAGGAATTAGCGATAAGATGTTGCTTATCTAGACGTATATGGATGTACTAGATTTTGCGGCTTAGCCAGAGTGCGAGCCTGGGGAAGCTAAATGGCGTTAGAAGATCTAGTGATACTGTTAGTGGAAGATGACCCGGTATTTCGAAGCATTGTGGCCGCCTTCCTGACTAATCGTGGTGCGACCGTTATCGAAGCCGATGACGGTCAGCAGGGATTAGAAAGATTTAGTCAGCATGATTTCGATATCGTGCTGGCCGACCTCAGCATGCCTATTCTGGGCGGGCTGGATATGCTCAAGCAGATGATCAAACGTAAGCCTGATACTCTCTCAATCGTGATCTCCGGCAATCAGGTAATGGCCGATGTGGTTGAGGCGCTTAGAGTCGGCGCTAATGACTATCTGGTTAAACCGGTTAATGATCTCTGTCTTATCGAGAATGCGATTCGTCAGTGTGTTGGCGGCTCGAGTCAGCAAGATGTGCAGCTGGAAGATCTCGACGAGTTGTCATATCAAGAGCTAGAAGAGCATCTGAGCCTGCTCGAGCAAAACGCCGAGGCCGCCAAGAGCGTGCAGCAACAGCTATTCCCCCCTTCTGTGATCGACTACCCCAAGGCAAAGATTGACTATAGCCTGTTTAAACATGATGAGGTTAGCGCCTACTTTATCGATAGCGTGAATGTGGGCGAGCGTTACCTCATCATGTATATGGCGCATTTCCAGCCACAAGACAATCGCTGCGCATTTGCCAGCGTGCTGCTAAAGAGTTTCGTCAATCAGAAGCTTAAGCGTTTTCGTAATGACAATACTGAAACTGTTATCGAGCCGTTCAATATGCTGAGTTACCTTAATGAGCGGATGAGCAAGTCGGGCTTGGACATCTATGTCGATATTGTCTACGCGGTCGTTGAATTGACCCATTATCGGGCTTCTATTGCGCAGGCGGGTAAGGGCCTAAGGTGTTATATCCGCAACGAAGAGGGGTTAATGCCGCTGGCAATGCCTGACGCGCTACAATTGGGGATTTTAGAGTGGGGCCAGCCCAGCACTCAGTTTAGAAATTTAATGCCGGGAGAGAGCCTGTGTGTGGTTTCAAGCAGCGCCGAACATAGGGAGATGTTACTCAATGATGAGTTTGTGGGTTTGAGTTACAGCCCCAAGGTAGCCCCTGGCGGCTATGTGCAGATGAGCTTTTAATTTTCTCTCAAGAATCGTTTTATTGTTATTTAACCCTAGACATAAAAAACGCCACTTAATGTGGCGTTTTTTATGATGCTAACTTGCTAGTGATAAGCGATTAGCATTCTTTTCAGGTGATAAACCATTAGCGCTTGATTGCTTCGTGCTCTGCAGTAATTGCAATCTCTTCTTCTAAGGCTTCTTCTTCAGTGTGGTGGCTATCTTCGGCGCCATGCATCCAGTCAACCAGTTTATCCGCCATGAAGTAGAGGATAACGCCTGACAGCGCGGCGGTGATAGCGATGCCAGCGAAGATAGACATAGCGTTGGCTAGCTGCTCTTCTTTCTCGCCACCATGGCCGATGAATGAACCGATAATACCGCCAATCTTGTTTGCTGCGGCAACAAACAGGAACCAGGCACCCATCATTAGTGATGCGATACGCAGCGGAGCCAGCTTGGTCACCATAGAGAGACCAATTGGAGAGAGACACAATTCGCCCATGGTGTGGAAGAAATAAGCGCCTACCAACCACCACATGCTTGACTTGGCGCTAGCGTCACCACCCATTTCCAGTACCGCACCGATCATAAACAGGAAGCCTGTTGCGAGTAATACCAGACCTAATGCGAATTTTACCGGTGAGTTTGGCTCTCTGTCGCCAAGACGAACCCAAATAGAAGCCACTACAGGGGCGAAGATCACGATGAACATGGCGTTCAATGACTGGAACCAAGTAGTAGGGACTTCCCAGGTACCGATCATACGGTCGGTGAAGTCGTTGGTGAACAGGTTCATCAGGCCGCCAGCTTGCTCGAAACCAGCCCAGAAGATGATGGTAAACAGACCCATGATCATGATCACCTTGATGCGATCGCGCTCAACTTTGGTTAGTGGCTCTTTACGAACTTCACCTTTTTCTGCTGCTCTTTGCTTTTCAAGTTGAGCCGCTGGAGTACGACCAATATCGCCAAGAAGCTTTTGTGCGAACAGGAATTGGATGATCAGTGAGATGACCATACCGATACCGGCGCAGATGAAGCCTGCCTGGAAGTTGCCATCGAAGTAAGCGACGACCGAACCAACGATGATACCTGAAAGGAAGGCACCAACGTTAATACCCATATAGAAGATGGTGAAGGCACCATCACGGCGATGATCGCCTTCTTCGTATAGGTCACCTACCATGGTAGAGATGTTTGGCTTGAACAGGCCGTTACCTAGAATAAGGACACCTAGGCCGACATAGAATACTTCGGTTTCCATGCCCTGTACCCACGCATGAGGGGTACCCAGAATAAATTGACCTGCCGCCATCAGGGCGCCACCTATGATGATGGCTTTACGCTGACCTAAGAAGGTATCGGCGAGCCAACCACCGATGAGGGGCGTTAGGTAAACAAGACCTGTGAATGTTCCGTAAAGATTTAGGGCGTCGGCCTGGGTCCAACCTAGACCATGACCACCTTGTGATTGGACTGCATCGACGAGATATAGTACCAGGATGGCTCGCATCGCATAGTAACTGAAACGTTCCCATAACTCAGTTGTAAACAACAGGAACAGTCCCTTAGGATGGCCGAGCATCGTACCTTGGGGTTTTGCTGCACTCATGTAAGTCTTCCACCTTCAGCTTGTGATTGCCTACATAACAAAAACTATGTAGAAAAATGGTTGTTGCTAATATAGCTCGCTTGTTGAATAGAGGCGCTTGATTAGTCTAACTCAATGAAAATGTTGACCAATCGTCCTTGCCGCGTTCTAAGTTTGTTGCGAGAATTTATTATATTTTAATATTTAGCGTATTAAATTTTATCAAACCCATCTTATATACCCTTTTCATCGCCTAAAAGTCAATTTACCTGGGCTAACTGACCAACAAATCATCACTGGTTGGAGGGGCTTAGGGATGACTGATTGCGCCTCTTCGCGACGAGCCAAAGATTTAACTGATGATGACGCAGTGGGCAGGTGAAATAGAGGAAAAACGCTCTTTTCTTTGCCCTAGAGTATTTGCTATGATTTCGGCCGTGAATTGGATGTCACCTGAAATATCTCGTTATCTTTGCATTGCGCGTTATTCTAAGCGTCTTGCAAACACAGTAGTTGTGATAGTAAGGCCGCATTGGTGTCAGTCATAGCGGTGATTAAGTGTTAGCTAACGATAAAAATAGGTTCTTAAGGAAATTATGAAGTCTTGGTATCTTGTGTATTGCAAACCTCGCGGCGAAACGCGCGCGCAGCAAAATCTTGCATTGCAACAGATAGAGACTTACCTGCCCACTCTCCCACAACAGATCACCAAGGCCGGCAAGACCAGTGTTAAGCGTCTGCCGCTATTTCCCTGTTACCTGTTTGTCTATTTCGACCCGCTTGAGATGAGCGTTAGTAAGATACATTCGACGCGAGGCGTGTCTCGAATCATAGGTTGTCGTGAGGAGATGACGGCGATAGACGACGCCATAGTGCACTCTATCAAGATGCGAGAGGCAAAAATGCTTAATGCCCTGCAACTACCAAATGACACTAAGCTAGCGGAAAATGGTGAGCAGGCGTTGGTTGTCGGTGACAAGGTGAAGTTCGTCGATGGACCATTTAAGGAACTTGAAGGGATCTTTGAAGAGGAGAGCGGCGATAAGCGTTGCCACATCCTGTTTGAGATCATGGGGCAGCAAAAGAGGGTGTCTGTTTCACGAGCTAGCGTCAAGGGTGTTTAAGGAAGATATGTGAGTTGCCACTGGCTTATTTAAGCAGGGCTTCGAAGACACAGTTACACATGGATTAAGGGATAAGGAGTAGGCTGTTGGCGCTAATGTATGTAAGAGATCTGCCATAGAGAATGATTCATTGTCATGATGCTCTAATCGTTGCGTCGGTGTTTGGGCTATTTGGACATAGATTTTGGTTGTTTCGTGCCCGGATCAAGCTGTTTTAAGCCGATGGTAATGATCGCATTCGATTGTATTGAACAATTGATGGCTATGTGAGCAGTAATTGTCTTTTTGTTCCAGTACAATGAATCGTTTTTCTTCAAGATAGCGCAAAAGTACTTTGTTTAATGTGTCATTTTGTAAGGCATCTTAAGCAAAGTGTTTTAGCAAAAGTTAATTTACAAACTGATTTTCGCGTGGCGAAGGGCATGTTGGGAGCCGTAACCTATGGGCGGTAGCGTGCCTGAAAGGCAAAAGACAGAAACTATTTTGTCTTTTAGTGGACGCCGAAAATGATTGTCAGGAACAATCATTAACAGCTTTAACTGGCTCGAAGAGTGAAGTACCGGATGTACTGAGTCAGGTCGCTGCCACGCGGGGCGGTAGTGTGCCTGAATGCCAATCAATAGTGTTTAAGACAGAACATTTTTTAGACCTTGCCTTTATCAATGGAGAGTATCGGTGTTACAACGAACCAAAAAAGTCATTCTAACAGCGGTTGCCGCACTGTTTTTAGTGGGGACGCAGGCGCAGGCAATCACGCCTTCGCCGCAAATGATAGAGCAATTTAAGAACCTGCCAGCATCTGAGCAGCAAAGACTCGCGCGTCAATACGGTATCGATCCAGCAATGCTTGGCGGTGCAAACCCATCACAGCAGAAGCTTGATAATCCGCAAGTCGTTGAGCCTCGTGCCACTAATGAGGTCGTCGATCATTCGCGTGATGCGGCAAACGAGCTTAACTTCTCGCAAGATGAACAGAAAAATCAGTTAGTGCGCTTCGGGTACGAGTTGTTTCAGGGCGAGCCAACGACCTTTGCGCCTGTCTCAGACGTGCCAGTGCCTAGTGAGTACTTGGTGGGGCCGGGTGACAGAATTAAGGTGCAACTCTTTGGTAAAGAAAATAAAGAGTATGATCTTGTCATTAACCGTGAAGGCAGCATCCAATTTCCTGAACTTGGTCCTATCTCGGTAGCAGGCTTAAGCTTTGCCGAGCTGAGAGAGTCTTTAAATCATCGTATCTCTCAGCAGATGATAGGTATCGAATCTAATATCACCATGGGTGAACTGCGCTCGATTCGCATCTTTGTTGCAGGCGATGCCTATAAGCCTGGTTCATACACAGTGTCTAGTTTGTCGACTATTACCCAGGCGCTATTTGTCGCTGGTGGGGTAAATGAGATTGGTTCGCTACGTAATATCCAAGTCAAACGTAACGGCAAGTTAGTCGGTAGTATGGATCTTTATGACTTGCTGATGCGCGGTGATGCGTCGGGGGATATTCGTCTGCGCTCCGGCGATGTGGTGTTTATTCCTCCTGTTGGTGGGTTAGTTAGTATTACAGGGGAAGTTCGTCGCCCAGCGATATACGAGCTTAAGCGAAATGAAACGGTTGCCGATATCGTTGCTATGGCGGCAGGTGTCAAACCAGGAGCCTACCCTAAGAGCAGTAGTATCGAACGCTATAACAGCAACGGCCTTCGCTCTATTGTTAATGTGGATCTGACTTCTTTAAAAGGAAAGTCGACTAAAGCTCAACCCGGCGACTTTATCCGAGTTAAAAACGCTTCAGGTCAGTTTGAAGATGCCATTACCGTAGTGGGGGCTGTCGTGCGCCCAGGAAAGTACCAATGGTTTGATGGCCAAAAGATTAGTGATCTTCTGCCATCACTTTGGGGCGATCTGTCGATGTCAGCCGATCTCAACTACGCCATTATCGTTCGTGAGGTCAACCGTTACGGTAAGGTTAAGGTGCTGCAATTCTCACCAAGTCTCGCTATTGCCGAGAAGGATTTAACGCAGGACTTGTTATTGCAGCCTCGTGATAAGGTGATGCTATTCAACTATAGCGACGATACTCAAAACCGTTATGAGTTAAATAAGCTGGTAAAGCAAAGAGTTAAAAAGGTCACATCACTTACAGGCGACAGCTTGGTGGGTAACGATCTGTTTAAGGCTGGCTTCTCACAGCTTGATAAGATGCAACTTTCACAGCGCAGTCAACTTGGCGGGGTAGTTATTGCTAAAGAGGCACCTGATGACAAAGAGCAATTGATCAAGGGCGAAGTTAGCAAGATGCTGGCTAACCTGTTTGATGATAAGGAGCTTATTAAACTCAGTGGTTCAATGAATCGCAGTGAGCTGCTTTACCCTGTAGTGGCCGAGCTTGCTGCACAAGGTAACTCAGATAATGGCACACAAGTTGTTGCAATTAGTGGTAAGGTTCGTCATCCCGGCGTGTACCCGCTAACACAAGGGGCGAAGGTCAAGGATTTAGTGACTGCAGCGGGTGGATTAGTCGAAGGTGCTTATACGGCCAGAGCCGAATTGACATCTACTGTGATAGGGAGTGAGGAATCAAGCGTTAAGCATTCTAGCATCAATTTGGCACAAGCTTTGGCAGGCAATAGTGATGCGAACTCACTGCTTAATCCAAGAGATATTCTCACCGTAATGACAACACCTGATTGGCAGGAAAATAAAGCGGTTGAGATTCGCGGCGAGGTTAAATTCCCTGGCGTGTATAACATTCGTCGCGGTGAGACGCTTGCCGATGTTGTAGACCGTGCAGGTGGTTTTACCCAGTATGCTTATTTACCTTCTTCAGTCTTCGTTCGTGAATCAGTGCGTCAACAAGAGCAGCTTGAGATCAAGAAGCTTGCCGACCAACTGCGTCGTGACATCGCCACTCGCGGTGTATCTAAAGATGGTAATGTTGTGAATTATAGCGATGCGCAATTGATGCTCAACGACCTTGAAAACATCAAGGCTGTAGGTCGCCTGGTTGTTGATTTGTCAGCAATCTCAATTGGCATCGAGCAGGCGGATCTTCAACTAGAAGATCAAGATATTCTTTATGTCCCGTCAGTTAAGCAGACGATTGCAGTAATGGGTGAAGTTCAACATGCCGCTACCCACAGGTTTAAGGAAGGTCTAACTCTAGATCAGTATCTTGAAATGTCGGGTGGAGCTAGAGAGCGAGCTGACGAAGATAGAACCTACATTGTCAAGGCAAATGGTTCGGTGATACTGCCGAATCGTTCTATGTGGTTTAGTAGCAATACTGAGCTTACACCTGGCGACACCATTATCGTACCATTGGATACTGAGTATAAAGACAACCTAACACTTTGGACTCAGGTTACCGGCATTATCTATAACAGCGCCGTGGCGTTAGCGACAATTGCCAATTTATAGCACTTCATATGAGCACTTTAATGGATAACTCATTAAGGTGCTTTGTTACTTTTTGGATCATGAAATACCGAGACAAATTTTCTATGTCTACAGAGATTAAAAACTACGGCGATGTGAAATTTCCTGAAATGCAAACTCAAGTAAACCAAGTAAATGATGAAATTGATTTAGGTGAATTGTTTAGCGTTATCTGGCAAGGAAAGTGGTTAATCATTGCTGTAACAGCAGTTTTTGCTTTAGGTTCGGTTCTCTTCGCTTTGATGCAACCGAATGTATATAAAAGTGAAGTTGTACTAGCTCCGGCTAGCGATGAACAGGGGGGGGGCCTAAGTGCTTTAGCCTCACAGTTTGGTGGCCTAGCCAGTATGGCTGGAATTAATATTGGTAATAGTTCTTTAGATGACACTAAATTAGCAGTTGAGGTAATCAAATCTAGGGATTTTATAATAGGTTTCATTGAAAGACATAATATTCTGATAGAACTTATGGCTATAGAATATTGGGACATGGAACGAGATTCTATTATTTATAAGACAGACGATTATGACCCGGTAGCTAAGAAATGGATTCGTAGTGTAAAGCTACCTTATAAACCTAAACCATCTCCATTAGAAGCATATGAAGCATTTTCAGAGCTAATGAATATCTCTGTTGCGAAGGAAACAGGTATCGTAACAATTTCACTTGAGCATTTTTCTCCGAAGCTAGCTAAAACATGGCTTGAATGGTTAGTTGAAGATATAAATACAGAAATGAAAGAGCGCGATGTTGCGGAGGCCATTCGTAGTAGTGAATTTCTAAATAAGCAAATTTCTTTGACTAATGTTGCAGATATCCGAGCAATTTTATATAAGTTAATTGAAGAGCAAGCCAAGACTATCATGTTCGCCGAGGTAAGGGATGAGTATGTTTTTAAAACTATTGATTCAGCTTTTGTTCCTGAGGAAAAGTTTAAACCCAAAAGGGCAATTATCTGTATTTTAGGTACATTTCTTGGAGGGATCTTATCAGTTGTACTGGTAATCTTGTTGCATTTTAATCGTAAGCGCTGTTGATACTACTAGTTTTTTATATGTGAGAGCTAAAATGATTAGGGTGATTGAATCAATTAGAAGTGAGTTGGGCGAGGGATTGTATATCTCTGGTGATAGAATTTATTGGCTAGATATCCTCAGCAAAAAACTTTTTATTAAAGACCAAAATTGTATTTCTCAGTATGAATTACCAGAGCAAGCTAGCGCTGTACTAGAAGTTTTAGAAAGTCAAGTGGTTTTGGCAAGTGAAAGCGGTGTTTGTGTCTTTGATACAGAAAATTCAATTTGGTCTGTAAAATATAAAATCCCTTTAGCTTTTAAGAAGTCTGATTACCGAGCAAATGATGGCGTAAAAATAAGTAGAAACAAATATTTGTTCGGTACAATGAAAAAGGAAAATCCAGGGCAAGATGGTGCTCTTTGGATTACAAATGAACATGAATCAGTTAAAGTCTATGAAAGCTTAGGTATTCCAAACTCATTTATTAAGATCAGTGATTGTGTTTACTTAATATCGGATTCGCTACTTAAATTAGTTTATAGGTTTGAATTTGATGTTTCATTTTCAAAAGTGAAAGATGTAAGAACTTGGTTAGATTTGTCTGATAAGGGTTATACGCCCGACGGTGGTTGTATTGTTGATGGTTTTATTTATATAGCGATGTGGGATGGTGGATTTATTCATAAATATGATTTGCAAGGTAACTTTGTTTTGGAAATTAACCTTCCTATAAAAAGACCTACTAATTGTAAAGCTTACAATACTAATAACTTGATAGTAACAAGTGCTAGAGAACAATCAGTAGATAGTGGTAAATTATTTTATATAGAGTTGTAGAGCATTATGCGGGAATTAGTTAGTGTCGTTATCAGGACTTTAAATGAAGAGAAGCATTTAGAAGAATTGTTAACTATTGTTGGTAAACAAGTTTCAGAAAAATTCAGAATTGAGGTTGTGATTGTAGACTCTGGTTCCTCCGATAATACGTTGCTCATAGCTAAAAAATATAACTGTAGAATAACCTATATAGATAAAAGTGAGTTCACTTTCGGTCGCTCTTTGAATTTTGGTTGTGAATTTGCAAACGGGCAGTATTTGGTTTTTGTAAGTGGCCATTGCATTCCTACTAGTGTGGACTGGATTGAAAAACTGGTAAGCCCTTTAGCTGATATGAATATTGCTTATACTTATGGTAGGCAAGTTGGTCGAGATGGGACAAAATTTAGCGAGCGTCAGTTATTTAGTAAATACTTTCCGATAGAAAGTCAGTTGCCGCAAAAGGGTATATTTTGTAATAATGCAAACTCTGCATTAAGAAAAGATGTTTGGGAAAAGTACAACTTTGATGAAACTCTTACTGGCTGCGAAGATATGTTTTTAGCAAAAGAGTTAGTGGTGAATGGTTATCAATTGGGTTATGTTGCTGAGGCATGCGTTTTTCATATTCATGATGAAACATGGAATAAAGTCAAGGTTCGATATGAGAGAGAGGCTCTCGCTCTCCAAAAAATTATGCCTGAAATTCATTTGAGTATATTCGATACTCTTTCATATATATTTGCTGGTATTTTGAAAGACATTCGTGTGGCATTAAGGGATAAGGTTTTCTTTAAAGAGATATATTCGATTTTAATGTTTAGATATTGTCAGTATTCAGGCGCCTATCGTGGTAATCATATTCATAGAAAACTATCAAAAGAAATGAAGATGAAATACTTTTATCCACGGGTAACAGATATGAGTATTACATCTACTATCAGTAAGAAGGATATAAATTGAATGAGTAAAAAAATAGTTGCGCTTTTACCAATGAAGGCAAATAGCACTCGAGTCAAGGGGAAAAATTTTAGGGATTTTTGTGGGAAGCCTCTTTTTCGTTGGATTTTAGACAGTCTTTTGGCTGTCGAGGAAATAGATCAGATTGTTATAAATACCGATGCTAAAGACATTTTGGCTGAGAACGGATTAATTTCTACAGACCGAATATTGATTAGGGACCGAAAGAGCGAGATTTGTGGAGATGAAGTGTCTATGAATCGAGTGTTAGCGGATGATGTCGATAATGTAGAAGCCGATATTTATTTAATGACTCATACTACAAATCCTTTGCTATCTTCAGACACGATTAGAAGAGCAATTAAGCAATATAGCGATGAACTATTATCTGCGTCAGCGGATTCTTTGTTTACCGTTAATAAAATACAAACTCGCTTTTATACGGAGAAGTGTGAAGCTATTAACCACGATCCAGATAATTTAATCCCAACACAAGATTTAGAGCCATGGTTTGAAGAGAACTCTAATTTGTATTTGTTTAATCGTGAGAGCTTTTCAAAAACCAAAGCACGTATTGGAGCAAAGCCTAGCATGATGGTTTCGCCTGCGATGGAGTGCTCAGATATTGATACACCAGATGATTGGGATAGAGCTGTAGTGATGACTCATTACATGCTAGAGAAAGGCTTGGTAACACTATAAAGGCATGAATATGAAGAAAGTACTAGTAACATGTCCGCCGATGTTAGGCATGTTTGAAGAGTTTGTTGAGCCTGCGCGAACTTTAGGTTTGGAGCTTGTTGCAGCAAATACAACCCAGGTCCTGTCAGAAGCCGAGTTAATGGCGTTATTGCCTGAGTATGATGGTTGGATCATTGGCGATGACCCTGCAACCGAACAGGTATTTGAAGCGGCTGTAAACGGTAACCTTACTGCTGCTGTTAAGTGGGGGATTGGAGTCGATAATGTAGATTTTCAAGCGTGTGAGCGTCTTGGCATTCCTATTACAAATACCCCCAATATGTTTGGTGGCGAAGTGGCTGATGTAGGAATGGCTTTGTTATTAGGGTTAGCTAGACAAACTTATTATATAGACCGTGAAATAAGAAATAATCATGGTTGGCCAAAGCCTGCGGGCATGAGTATCAGTGGTAAGAAAGTTGGTGTAGTAGGCTTTGGTGATATTGGTGAAAGCCTAGTTAAGCGCTTAGGAGGTTTTGATGTTGACGTAACAGTCTATGATCCTGGCGTTCAAGGTGACAAAGGTTATCAATATGTAACTAGAGAAGAGTTTCCTAAAGCAGTAGAAGAACTCGATTTTCTTGTGTTTACTTGTGCTTTAAATAGTAAAAATCATCATATGCTTAATGCTGAAGTTATCAATAAGCTTAAATCAGGTGTGATGATCGTCAATGTTGCAAGAGGTCCACTTATCGATGAAGTTGCATTAATTAACGCATTGCAATCTGGTCATGTTGCTGCAGCTGGTTTAGATGTATTTGAAGTAGAACCTCTACCTGAATTTTCCCCCTTACGTGATATGCCGCAATGTATTTTTGGCTCTCATAACGGAAGTAATACAAAAGAAGGCGTCAGGCGAGCAACTCATCAAGCGATTTTGCGTATGTCAGAATTTTTGAAGAGTGATAAATCGCAATAGTTCAAAACAAGATGTGAGAGAACTCCAATGCAGCATGCTAATAGTAAGAATCAGTGGGCTCTAATTACAGGTGCTTTAGGCGGTATAGGGCAAGCTCTGGTACACGAATTTGTTAACTCTGGATACAGTGTCATAGCTACCGACGTAAAGCATAGTGATCATAAAGCGGATGGGGTGAATTTTTTAGCGTTAGATTTGGACAAATTTGTACTGGATGAAGCTTATGCAATGGAGTTCTATCAAAAAGTCAACCTAATCACCGAAGGTTCGGGGATTAGTTGCTTGATTAATAATGCTGCAATTCAAATTTTAGCTGACAGCAGGGCTATTACGAGAGAGCAATGGAATCTAAGTTTTAATGTAAATTTGTCTGCACCTTTCTTTTTATCTCAACTTTTTATTAAAGACTTAGAGAGAAATTTTGGGTCAATCGTCAACATAAGCAGCATTCATGCTACGCAAACTAAAAAGCAGTTTGTTGCTTATGCAACGACTAAGGCAGCTTTAAGTGCTATGACTCGCAATATGGTTTTAGACATAGGTGACAAAGTAAGGATTAACGCAATAGAACCAGCGGCGATTGCTACGGCAATGCTTAAGGCTGGTTTTGCTGGAAAAGAACAACAGTATAAAAAGTTAGAAGCTTTTCATCCACTAGGTCGTGTAGGCACCCCTCAAGAGATAGCCAAGTTGGCTCTGTTTTTGAGCTCAGATGAAGCGGGGTTTGTGCAAGGAGCCTGTATCAGTGCAAGCGGTGGTATACAAGGGTGTTTGAGTGATCCATCATGAAAAAATTAAAAAAAATTGTAGCTAAAATTATTTGTAACTTCTTTGTTGTACTATATAAGATCAAAGTCTCTTTTTGTCGTAAAGGAAACTTAACTCTTCTTCTCTATACAGACTCTAGAGGTACGGCGGTTGAAAGTTTTTATAAACAAAGAAACCCTTTTTTCTCTTACCTTAACTTCTTCAGAGACTATAATGTTACTTATAAATTTTGCCCGCATAAATTCACAAGTATATTAGATTTCCTGAATTTTTATGAGCATAGCGTCGAAAATTACGACCATGTTGTTTTACATTGTGGGATAGTAGATTTTGCTCCTAGACCGCTATCATCCTATCAAAGTATGTTAGATGGGAAACGCGAATATTTAAAGAGTAAAGGTTGGTTACATTACTTTGAAAATAGAACTGACTATCTCTGCGATTATGAGGGGGAGAAAACACTGCAGTTCATGTCCCTTGAGTTTTTGGAGAATGAAATTCTTCCTAAATTAAGTGCTATTAATAATTTAATATATATAGGTATTAATCCGGTATTATCTGACTGGGATGGGAATTACTGGAGAGCAAGACCGTCCTGCATAAATGAACAACTTAATCAAGACAAATTTCTTATACGACATTTAAGTAAAAGCGTTAATCTAAGAGGGTGGAGTGACGTGGAAATTAAATCCTTTACAGTTGATAACGTTCATTATAATCAAAAAGGGCTTGAGTATATTGGTGTTAGCGTTTCAAGAGTTTTAGACTCAGATTTAGAGCGTTAGTACCCTAATTTTATTAGGGAATGGTTGTTTTGATGTTTGATTGTCAATAGATTTTTGGGTATATGGTAACTAATTTTATTAAGTATGCTGTCAGTGAGGGAATAGCGAAACTAGCTCCTTTTATCACAACGCTTTATGTAGCCAAAAATATATCAGTTGAAGATTTCGGTCGCTATAGCTTGATTTTTGTTATATATGAATTGTTTTTCATATTAATCTCATTCAATATACAAGCTACTACAAGAATTGACTTCTTTAAGTTACCACGTACAAAATTTTTAGCTAGTAAACGAGAACACTTTATAATTAGCTTTTCGTTGGCTTTGTTTATCCTGATAGTTTCAATCATTGTTGGTTTCGAATTTAAATACATATTGGTTATGTTGGTTTTATCCATATTAATGAGATGTCTATCTGTTTTTCAGTTGGCTGTCTATCAATGTGAAAGAAATGCATCAAGTTATGTGATCTCCAATTTAACTTTTACTATAAGCTTATCTTTGATTACGATTTTTTTTGTTGTCTTTGGTTTTGGCTATCTAAGTTGGTTATATGGATTATTATTTGCTAGTTTTTTGCAACTGTTGGTTAGTTGTTTTCTGTTTAAATTTACAAAGGTGAAGTTATATTTAGCTCTCAATCGTTTAGATTTTAACGCAGATTCGTTTAAATCAACATTCATCATGGCGTTGCTTTTTTTACCACAAGCATTAGGTTGGTGGTTAAAACTCGGAGCAGACCGTTGGATAATTGAGAGTAAGGTTGGTACTGTGACTTTGGGTGAATACTCGTTAGCATTTCAGTTTGCATCAGTTTTGTTGATTGCTGCAACTGTTATTAACTTAGTATTAGTGCCAGAGATAAATACATGTCTGAAACAAAATAATTTTAAAAGGATTAAAATGTTTTTGTACCCAGCTACTATATTTTTGGCAATATTGGCTTTTGTTATATATTTTGTCGCGAGAGAGATTGTTACTATATTTTATAAGGTTGATTACTTAAACAGTATATATTATTTGAAGCTATTGATGTTTCCGTTTCTTGTTCAATCATTAATCCTTATTGTAAGTAATATTTTGTATTATTTCGGTCAGGGCGGATATATGGCTAAAATCATTTTAGTTACTTTCTCCCTTCAGTTTCTTATTAATTTTTTCTTTGTTGATAGCTTTGCTGTCCGTGGTATGGTTTTAATATCTTTATTCGCTAACATTATTGTGTTTCTTCTTATAATTCTAAAGTCTAAAAAGGAATTGGCCCTTAAGGGGTTCTAATTTTATATTTTATTTTCATATAAATAAGTGAATTTTACTTTGAATGCCTCAAAATTAGAATTGCTTGCTTTTCAATTATTTATTTTTGTCACTGTTCTAAGTTACTCCTGGACACCGATAGCTGTTTTTAGTATCCCTATATTATTGATGGTTAGTTTTACAGTTGTTAGAATAAAAACACTTAACTATTTATTTTTTACTTACATAGTATTAATATCTTTGATTTTGTATACTTTGCCGCATCAAATATTATATGTAGAATGGGCAAGGAATATCTTGTTCATCCCCTTGGTAATGGTTGCTTATATTCTTGGGGACTGGTTAGTTAGAAATAGTCATCAATTAAAACCAATTGTTATATGTTTTTTTATTTCTTCCATGATAGTTGTCTTATACACATTCTTGGTCGCAGTTCCATCTGATTTAGCTTTGTTTCTTGGAGAGCGAAGAGGTTATATGGCAAGAGAATATTTATTCTTTGGTCGCTTTTTTGATTTCTCTTTAGGTGTTACTCATTTGAATTTATATATCAATTTTTGCGTTGTGATTATTGTTGCCACAATGATAAATGTGGGAACCAAAAAGTTATACATTTTAGCTTTATTATTTTTTATAATTTTGGGTTTACTCACTCAGTCTCGGTCTCCAGCGTTATTTGCTTTAATTATTTTATGTGGGTATCTGATATATCAATTTAGTATTACAAAGCAAAAAGCAACCTACCTAATTATTTTGACGTTTTTATTATTTGCTACGGCACTAATTGTCTCGCCAATGTTTTTGTTTTCCGACATTTTTTCTTCTTCTAGGTTCTCAGCTGAAGGTATGGCGGACGTTTCAAGGTTGCTGTTCTTTGCTAAAGGCTGGGAACACATGACGTTAGAGCCTTGGGGGAACTCTTTGCTATATACAGATCCAAAAATGCCATTATTGAACTATCATAATACATTTTTATCAATTGGTAATCGGATAGCTTTTGGTGCATTTTTTATATTTTTAACCCTATTTCTCATGAGTTTTATTAGTATTTATAAGATCAAAAACAGAAAGTTGAAGTCGATACTGTTTTTATTGTTATACTTTTGTTTTCATAATTTTATGATCGAAGATGTAATTAAATTCGATGCTTTTGTTTTGTTCGTTTTTTTAGTTCTCGCTACATATGTGAGAAGAGTTTCTTATATAGAAAAAAGGTTTGCTGATGCAATTGGATAAGAGAACTGTGCCAGTTGATATACTCACTGCTAATTTTAACAATAATAACTATTTAGATGATTTTTTTAATAGCATCTATCAATCATCTGTTTTACCTCACCGTATTATATTTGTAGATGATAAATCTACAGATAATTCTTTGGCTACTGTTGGCCGTTGGTTACTTAAGCTTCCGCAAATTTTCGTCGTAGAGCTAAGTGAAAATGTTGGTTTTGCCAATGCCCTAAATGAAGGCTGTAAGCATATTGCTTCTGAGTATGTTGTTAGAATTGATCCTGATGACATAATGGGTGTTGATAGACTTGAAAAGCAGTATGATTTTATTTCTAATCATGACGTTGATGTTTTAGGTAGCAATGTTAGCTATTTTTTAGACGGAGAAGCGCAAGATATTACTAACTCTAAGTTTCCGTTAACTCACTCGGAGATCTCTTCTAGGTATCAAGAAGGTAGCCATGGAGTATGTCATGGTGCAGTCATATTCAGAAGTATGTGCTTGAAGGTCGAACAGTATAGACAAGAGTATGTACCTGCGGAAGAATATGATATTTTCTCGCGATTGTTAAAAAGAGGTTTTAAATTTAGTAATTTAGAGGGGGCTTTTACTCGAGTTAGGATTCACTCCGGAAGTGTATCTAATGATATGCCATACTCAACAATTGAAAAGACTTTCAAATTGAGGTATTTGATTTGGGGGTGTAAAACTAATCGCTTTATAGTTTTAAAAGAATATATTGTTAGGAATTATTATCGTAAATATCTCTTTTGCACCGGTGTTAAACGATATTTATTTTTGGCCATTGCTTCAATTTTCAAGCCTATGGCAGTAATTAGAAGGTTTTTTAAGTGAATTCTGATATAATGAAAGAACGTATTAAGAAAATTATCTACAACAATAAAGCTCTTTATAGTCGTTATGATAAGGGTTTTTCTTTTGGTTGTAGTGATTTTAGTAAATTAAAAGATAAATTCAAAGGGGAACGGGCGTTTATTGTAGGTAATGGCCCGTCTTTAAATAAACATGATTTATCACTTTTAAAAAATGAGTATTCTTTTGCTGTAAATGGTATTTTTTACAAGACAGAAAGTGAAGGGTATAGACCAACTTTTTATGTTGTCGAAGACCGTCACGTTATGCTTGATAACGTAGATAAAATAAATGCCTTTGAAGCTCGATATAAATTTTTTCCTGTTGATTACAAGAGTCAGTTAAAAAACAAGAAAAACTGTTGGTTTTTCCGTATGGATAAGGGCTATTATAATAAAACAAGTCCTTATTTTGCAATACCTAGGTTTTCTGCTGATATGAATGATAAACTATATTGTGGCCAAAGTGTTACAATGATTAATCTGCAAATAGCTTATTATTTAGGTTTTAGTGAGATTTATTTGATTGGAATGGACCATTCTTATCATATTCCAAGTGATGCTGATGTTGCCGGAGAAGAAATAACTTCTAATTCGGATGATCCCAATCACTTTCATCCTGAATATTTTGGTAAAGGGAAAAAGTGGCATGATCCACATTTAGATAGAGTTGAGAGAACATACTCTTACTTTAAACTTGCATATGAATCTCAAGGACGGAAAGTTTATAATGCTACTGTAGGTGGCAATTTAGAAGTTTTCGAAAGAGTAGATTATTATGGCTTGTTTAAATAACTAATTATAGATGAGACGGTTTTAATGTTATTTTTAATTACGGGTGGGGCTGGTTTTATTGGGTCAGCTGTTATTCGACATATAATACAGAATACAGAGCATAGTGTTATTAATATTGATGCATTGACTTATGCTGGTAACTTAGAGTCTTTGTCTTTAGTTGATGATTGTGAACGCTATTTTTTTGAGCGGGTAAATATCTGTGACTCATGCGAGTTAGAACGAATATTTTCTGAGTACAAGCCTGACGCAGTGATGCATTTGGCTGCAGAGTCACACGTAGACAGATCAATAGATGGACCTGCAACATTTATTGAAACCAATATCGTAGGGACATACACCCTACTTGAAGCTAGCCGTTCTTATTGGAATTCTCTTGAGCCTGTTGCCAAGAAGGCATTTCGCTTTCACCACATTTCTACCGACGAAGTCTACGGTGATTTGGAAGGCACTGATGATTTGTTCACCGAAAAAACGTCTTATGAACCATCTAGTCCGTATTCTGCTTCTAAAGCGTCAAGTGATCACTTAGTCCGTGCATGGCATCGTACATACGGTTTACCAACCATTGTAACTAATTGCTCAAACAATTACGGTCCTTATCATTTCCCTGAAAAGCTCATCCCTCTGATGATTCTCAATGCGTTAGATGGTAAACCGCTGCCAGTGTATGGTGATGGTATGCAGATTCGAGATTGGCTGTTTGTTGAAGACCATGCTCGCGCACTGTATAAAGTTGTAACCGAAGGTGTGGTCGGCGAAACCTATAACATTGGTGGCCATAACGAAAAATCCAACATTGAGGTGGTGAAAACCATTTGTTCATTGCTTGAAGAACTGGTGCCGAATAAGCCACTAGGGGTTGCTCAATATCGAGACTTGATCACTTACGTAAAAGACCGCCCAGGACACGATGTGCGCTACGCGATTGATGCGGCGAAAATTGAACGTGAGCTAGGTTGGAAGCCGCAGGAAACGTTTGAAAGTGGTATTCGTAAAACCGTGGAATGGTACTTGAATAACACTTCATGGTGGAGCCGCGTATTAGATGGATCATACAGCAAAGAACGTCTAGGGGCTGGAGAGTAAGGAATGAAAGGGATTATTCTGGCTGGTGGCTCTGGTACGCGCTTATATCCAATTACGCGTGGTGTTTCTAAACAACTTCTACCTGTATACGACAAACCGATGATCTATTACCCGCTGTCAACACTGATGTTGGCAGGTATTCGTGATATTTTGATTATTACAACTGCTGAAGATAACGATAGCTTCAAACGTTTGTTAGGTAATGGCCAAGATTTTGGCATTAATTTGCAATATGCTGTGCAGCCAAGTCCTGATGGTTTAGCGCAAGCTTTTTTAATTGGTGAAGATTTTATTGGGGACGACAGCGTTTGCTTAGTGCTGGGTGACAATATTTTCTACGGCCAGTCATTTAGCCAACAATTAAAGCGTGCCTGCGAACTTAGTACCCAAGGGGCGGCAACAGTATTTGGCTATCAAGTGAAAGATCCAGAACGTTTTGGTGTGGTGGAATTTGATGAAAGCATGGTGGCGGTATCTATAGAAGAGAAACCACTTGAGCCAAAATCCAACTATGCAGTCACCGGTTTGTATTTTTACGATAACCGAGTAGTGGATATGGCAAAGCAAGTTAAACCTTCTGATCGCGGAGAACTTGAGATCACTACTCTTAATGAAATGTATCTCAATGACGGCTCGCTGAATGTGGAGCTATTAGGTCGTGGTTTTGCATGGCTGGATACCGGTACTCACGAGAGTTTACATGAGGCATCTTCGTTTGTGCAGACCATTGAAAATGTGCAAGGCCTAAAAATTGCTTGTTTAGAAGAAATTGCATGGCGCAATGGCTGGCTGTCAAATGACGAGCTAATGACTATTGCCAAGCCGATGCTGAAAAACGCTTATGGTCATTATTTACAGTCGTTAATTAAGTAGCAGGGTACGTGATGAAAGTATTAATTACCGGGTGTAACGGCCAAGTGGGTCACTGCTTGACAGAGCGTTTAACCAAGCAAGCAGAAGTACTGGCGTTAGATTATGAAGGATTAGACATTACTGATCATGACGCGGTATTAAATACTGTGGCGGAGTTTCAACCCAATTATATTATTAATGCTGCTGCACACACAGCAGTTGACCGTGCTGAACAAGAAGTTGAGCTTTCGTATGCGATTAACCGCGATGGGCCAAGTTATTTAGCAAAAGCGGCAAAAGAGTGTGGCGCGGTGATGCTACACATTTCTACCGACTATGTGTTTGATGGTATGGGCGATAAGCCTTATCAAGAAAGCGACAGTACCGAACCTCAAGGTATTTATGGGCAAAGCAAACTGGCGGGTGAGCAAGCCGTCGCAGAAAGCTGCCCTGAGCATTTGATTTTACGTACCGCTTGGGTATTTGGTGAACACGGCAATAACTTTGTAAAAACCATGCTGCGCTTAGCACAATGCCGTGATGAACTGAGCATTGTAGGCGACCAGTTCGGCGGCCCAACCTATGCGGGTGATATTGCCGATGCATTGATTACAATGGTGCAACATCTAGAGCAAGGTAAGCAAGCCAAGTGGGGGGTTTATCACTTTTCTGGTATGCCTTACGCCAGTTGGTTTGATTTTGCCAGCGCAATATTTCAAGTCGCAGAGCGGCGTGAGTTGCTCACCGGACAACCTAAGCTTTCGGCAATTCCAACTTCAGCCTACCCAACCCCGGCCAAACGTCCTGCAAATTCTCGCCTAGATTGCAGAAGAATAGAAAATCAGTTTGGTATTAAGCCAAGTGATTGGAATGCCGCATTAAACAATATTCATGCTTATAAGTAATTAAAATTATGAAAGTTATTGATACTAAAATTCCTGACGTAAAAATTATTGAGCCAACTGTGTTTGGTGACGAACGTGGTTTCTTTATGGAAACATGGAACCAAAAGCGTTTTGAAGAGTTAGTGACAGGTAAGCCAACTCAATTTGTGCAAGACAACCATTCAAAATCGAAAAAGGGCATTTTGCGAGGGTTGCATTACCAAACTGAAAACACCCAAGGCAAATTGGTGCGTGTGATTTCTGGTGAAGTGTTTGATGTGGCGGTGGACATTCGCAAAGGTTCACCTACCTTTGGTCAATGGGTGGGGGTGTACCTTTCAGCAGAAAACAAACGACAGTTATGGGTTCCAGAAGGTTTCGCTCATGGTTTCCATGTTACGAGTGACGAAGCAGAGTTCGTATATAAATGTACAGATTATTATAACCCTAAGGCTGAACATTCTATTGTCTGGAACGATAGTGATATCGGCATCGATTGGCCGCTTAACGAAGCACCTCTATTGTCTGAAAAAGATAAGCTTGGGGAAAAATTCATAGATACAGTAGGTTTATAATGACAAAAGTTGCTGTCGTAGGAACGGTTGGGATACCTGCGTGTTATGGTGGATTCGAATCTTTAGTTGAAAATCTAACTAAGTATTCAAGTAATAACATTCAATATGATATTTTTTGTTCGAGTAAGTCTTACCCTAAGAAGCTTTCTCATTATAACGGAGCAAGATTAACTTATGTACCATTAAGCGCTAATGGTGTTCAAAGCATCTTTTATGACGTCATTTCGCTGATTAAATGTATTTTTAAAAAGCCTGATGTTACGTTAATTCTAGGTGTCTCTGGTTGCTTATTTCTACCAATATATCGACTGTTGTCTAGTTCTAAAGTCGTTACAAATATAGATGGGTTGGAGTGGAAACGTGACAAGTGGAGTAAATGGGCAAAGAAATTTTTGAAGTTTTCAGAGTCAATGGCAGTGAAGTATTCTGATGTAATCATAACGGATAATAAAGCTATTGGTGATTATGTTGATACTGAATATGCAAAAGATAATGTTGTTATTGCCTATGGTGGAGATCATGCGATCATTGAACACGCCAAAGTTGAACCTGAAAAGGATTACTATCTATCATTATGCCGTATTGAACCTGAAAATAATGTTGAAATGATTTTGCAGGCTTTTGTTGAGAGTGAACACAAATTAAAGTTTATCGGTAATTGGAATTCCAGTGAGTTTGGACGAGAGTTGAAGAATCGATTTTCGGGTAAGCCGAATATAGATATCGTGGATCCCATCTACGATTTGGATCAATTGTTTAAGCTAAGAAGTGAGTGTAGAGGTTACGTGCATGGGCATTCAGCTGGTGGTACAAATCCATCATTAGTAGAGGCTATGCATTTTGGTAAGCCTATCTTTGCTTTTGACTGTAACTTTAATCGATACAGTACCGAAGACAAAGCATTGTACTTTAGTTCTCCAAATGAACTAAGTGAGACACTCACATGTACAACTAATGATGATTTGGCGACTATTTCACAAAATATGAAACTGATTGCAGAAAAGCGTTATACATGGAAGGTTATTAATCAAATGTATGAAACAACTTATGTATAGTTTCTTTATTGGTTAGGGTTTTCTGTTGTAAATGTCAAACATATTGGGTGTCGTTTATTGTATAACTATAAATCAATGACCTAGGTGAGTTAATGAGACGGTTTTGAGGCACACGCTCTCGACAGTCTCATTTTTAGTCATTATTGCGGTTAATTGATTATTTTGGCTGATTTTTTACGTTATAATGCCCCTTGTTAACTATTGGGATAGTGTTTGAACGTCTTTTAGTGGCGTGGTCAATCTGTCCCAGTATCGATTAACTGATTGGAATTAAATACATGGACGTCGTGTCAGTACTCGTTTGTACTGGGTAAGATCATGCTCCGTTAAGGAGCCAGTTGAATCCCGATTTTAATTATCATTTTGGTTTCGTAAACCACCGAGTCTAGTATGTCGACCAGCTTTTCATTAGTCAGTGTTTTTTTTAGTTCGTTTATTTTTTTATTTGTATGCCGAAAGTTAGCCAAAAAAGTAGGCTTGGTCGACAAGCCTAATGAGCGCAAATTACATGTTGGCCAAGTGCCGTTAATTGGTGGTATTGCAATCTATCTCGCGACTATGTTCAACATCTGTTTGGTGGTTGATGTCGATAGTAGTGCGATGCTTTACATGATTTGCTCTACCGTGCTAATCGTATTAGGTGTGCTGGATGATCGTTTTGATCTCAGCTTTAAAACCCGATTGATGGTGCAAACTGTGATCTCGCTCGCGATGATTTTGATCGGTTATAAGAGCCTTTATTATTTAGGTTTTATCACTGGTGATGAGGCGTTAGTGTTACCCACCTTTATAAGCTATGTCGTGACCATTTTAGCCGTCATTGGGGCCATTAACGCCTTTAATATGGTCGATGGCATTGACGGTTTGTTAGGCGGTTTAGCCTCGGTGACCTTTGCAGCGCTTGGTTACATGTTTTATGTAGCAGGACATATCGAGTTAGCCCAATTTTGTTTACTGTTCATGGTGGCTATGCTGCCTTATATCATGCTTAATTTAGGCTTTCCTTTTGGGCGTCGTTTTAAAGTGTTTATGGGTGATGCCGGTAGTATGTTTATTGGCTTTACCGTCATTTGGTTATTGATTGAAGCGAGTCAGGATCAGCAAGAGGCGGTCATTCGTCCTGTGACGGCTTTGTGGTTTATCGGGTTGCCGTTAATGGATATGGTGTGCATCATGTCGCGCCGCATCAAAAAAGGTCAATCACCGTTTAAGCCCGATAGAGAGCATTTGCACCATATCTGCCAACGCGTTGGGATGTC
This sequence comes from Shewanella sp. cp20, assembly GCF_000832025.1. Lineage (NCBI taxonomy): Bacteria > Pseudomonadati > Pseudomonadota > Gammaproteobacteria > Alteromonadales > Shewanellaceae > Shewanella > Shewanella sp. cp20. Next base: position 129,055 of record NZ_JPII01000030.1, read on the forward strand.
GCCGAGAATGTCGTTATTGGTCATCTGTTTGATAGCGACCTTGATGGCGGCAGTTGGGGTTTGGGCTGAGTATCTCGAGATTAGTGAAACTGTGATGTTTGTCACATTTTTGCTGGTATTTGCTTTGTACTATCTCGCGATTAGTTATGTCTGGCGAATAACTGCATTTATGCATCGATGGTTTAAGTTTACACGACCAACATAAAGTAGATTTGGCTTCAGGTCCAAAGTTATAGCGTTTTATATTGAACCGTTTTTACCTTGTCATATGGAGGCTATACTATATGGCTGGTAGTTGTTGGCGGTAGAGAACAGTATGGTTCCTCGTCATTCTGTATTGACTTAGGGAAGAGAGTTTATGGAATACTTTATACCGTTTGTTACGGTGTTTTGCTTAACGTGTGTTGCGATTAAATTGTTTCACCCAATCGCAGAGAAAGTGGGCTTAGTTGATTTACCTAATGAAAGGAAAACACATGTTGGCGCAATACCTTTAATTGGTGGCATCGCAATATATTGTAGTGTTTTGCTTGTTTCTAGTATTGTGTTTGAACAAAATCAGGTGTTCAATCTTTACTTGATTTCTGCTGCGCTCATATTGTTTTTGGGGGTGTTGGACGACAAATATGATTTGTCTGTTCGAGTGAGGATTGTTGCGCAAGTGATCACCGCTTCAATTCTTGTCTTTGGTGCAGGATTTTATCTTACTTCATTAGGCCACATTACTTATTTCTTTGAGTTGAAGCTTGGCTACGTAGGTGTTTTTGTCACTATATTGGCTGTTATCGGTGCCATTAATGCTTTCAATATGGTGGATGGCATCGATGGTTTAGCCGGTATGTTGAGCCTAGTCACTTTTACCTCTCTGGCATTACTGTTTTACACGGCCGGTAATCATTGGTTTATTCTTCCACTACTTTTCATTGGCGCAATAATTGGATACTTGATATTTAATTTAAGATGGCCTTTTGAAACCGTTCAAAAAATTTTTATGGGCGATGCTGGAAGTATGCTGATTGGGTTGACGATCGTATGGTTACTCGTGTTGGGTGTTGAAGCTGATGTTCGGGTATTTGCTCCCGTTACCGCGCTGTATCTGATTGGTATTCCGTTGATGGATATGGCTGCTATCATGTACCGCCGTGTCAAAAAAGGGATGTCTCCTTTTAAGCCTGACCGGGATCACCTCCATCACATATTTGAAAGAGCGGGCTATAGTCGAAAACAAACCCTAGTTCGGATTTCAGTGGCTTCCATAGTGCTAGCCTCAATAGGTATTTCGGGAGAATGGTTGCATGTACCAGAATGGGTTATGTTTTTGGGGTTTATCGTGATTTTTGTTGCTTATAACTGGGCCTTAGCACATATTTGGCAAATATTGACTTGGCTTCGTAAAGCTTAGTTTATTGTGGCATTGTAAAAATCCTCTTATGGGGGGTTGTCTGTTTTATCATATTGGATTTTTTATGAAAGTTGTTATTCCTGTTGCAGGTCTTGGTACGCGCATGTTGCCTGCAACCAAAGCCATACCGAAAGAGATGTTGCCACTAGTTGATAAGCCACTCATTCAATATATTGTTAATGAGTGCGTATCAGCTGGTGTGAAAGAGATTGTATTGGTAACTCATGCGAGTAAGAATGCTATCGAGAACCATTTTGATACTTCCTATGAGCTTGAGTCTACGCTTGAGAAGCGTGTAAAGCGTCAGCTACTGGACGAGGTGCAATCAATTTGCCCCAAAGATGTGACCATCATGCACGTGCGCCAAGGCGAGGCTAAGGGACTTGGGCATGCTGTATTGTGCGCAAAGCCATGTATTGGTAATAACCCCTTTGCGGTAGTGTTGCCCGATGTGATCTTGGACGAATATACGGCTAATCAAAAAACTGAAAATTTGGCGGCAATGATCAAGCGCTACAAAGGCACTCATGTTAGCCAGATCATGGTAGCACCAGTACCGGAAAATGAGGTGAATAAATACGTATAGCCGATTGCAATGGATCGGTAATAGCTCCTGGTGAGTCTGCTACGATAAAAGCTATGGTCGAAAAGCCTGCGGTCGATGAGGCGCCATCTAATTTAGCGGTTGTAGGGCGTTACGTTTTGTCTGAGAAAATATGGGAATTACTAGCCAAAACGCCTGCAGGTGCTGGGGATGAGATCCAACTTACTGATGCAATCGATATGCTGATTGAGTCAGACCAAGTAGAAGCATTTAACATGACTGGTCGCTCTCATGATTGTGGTGATAAGCTTGGTTATATGGCTGCATTTGTAGAATACGGTTTACGTAACGAAAAGCTGGGTAGCGCCTTCCGCGCACAATTGCAAAATCTGCTAAGCCAGTAGTCTCTGCTAAAATCAAAATGCCCATCTTAGTATACTAAGGTGGGCATTTTTGTTTTCTCTATTTTCATTATTTAGCAGGAATCACCTATGAAGGGCATAGTACTGGCAGGTGGCACCGGAACAGGCCTTTATCCCATCACCCGAGGTGTCTCTAAGCAGTTGCAGCCTGTGTATGATAAGCCAATGATCTACTATCCATTGTCTGTACTTATGTTGGCGGGGATCCGCGATATCCTTGTAATCACGACCCCTGAAGAAAAGCTACTATTCCAACGTTTGTTGGGTGACGGCAGTGACTTGGGCATCGCTTTATCTTACGCAGGAACAACCAAAGCCTGAAGGAATAGCGCAGGCATTTATTATCGCTGAAGACTTTATTGGTTATGACGGTGTTTGTCTGGTACTTGGCGACAATGTGTTTTATGGCCAGGGCTTTAGCGAAACCTTAAAGCGGACTGTGTCTAGATTAGACTGTGAGCCTCAAGCGGGGGCGACTATTTTTGCCTATTAAGTGGATCAGGCCGAGCGTTTCGGTGTGGTTGAATTTGATGCAGACTTTACGGCGGTCTCGATAGAAGAGAAACCAAGTAGTCCCAAATCAAATTGGGCGGTAACTGGGCTCTACTTCTATGATAATCTGGTCTGCGAATTTGCCAAGCAGTTAAAGCCTTCAAAGTGAGGTGAGCTTGAGAACACTGAGATTAACCATGCCTATCTCAGGCAAGGTCAGCTTAAGGTGGAATTACTGTGCCGCGGTTTCGCCTGGCTCTATACCGGTACATTCAGCCTACAACAGGCATCCGCCTTTGTGCAGACGATAGAAACGCTGCAAGGCCTTAAGGTGGCCTGCCTTGAGGAAATTGCCTGGCGTAATGGTTGGTTAGGTGATGACGATATTCAGCGCCTTGCCAGGACGATGCTCAATAATAGTTATGGTCAGTACTTGATGTCTTTGTTGGGATGTAAGTGAACATCTGTGATAAAAATCCTATGCAATTAAATTAGCAAATATTTTTTGTAAATGGTTAGGTAGTATTCAAAGTTTGAATGAGCTTAGTGCGTATAACTATTCTCTTTAGATGTATGTCAGTTATTTACCACACAGAGGCTATTGGTTATCGGTATTGACCTGTACTAATTTCACGCCTGATGTTTTTCAATGGCTAATTTTCTCTATGACAAGAAGTTTGAATAAGTTTAAGTGACACACTATTTATACTGGCTATTAATCATTAGGTTATAATGTTTTGCATGATTTTAGGCGTTGGATTAACCTGGTGTTGAAGCTAGTTGTAATACTTTTAGGAAGATGAATGAAGATAGTGGTTGTTGGGACTGGGTATGTTGGTTTATCGAATGCTGTCTTGCTGGCGCAGTACAACCAGGTTTGGGCGCTTGATATATCTTCACAACGGGTGGCAATGGTTAATGCAAGACGTTCGCCTATCGCCGATGAGCTTATTGAAGAGTACCTAAAGAGTAAAAAGTTACAGCTAACGGCTACAACCGATAAAGCTGTTTATGTTGGTGCTGATTACGTCATTATTGCGACGCCAACCGACTATGACCCCAAGACCAATTACTTTGATACGAGTACGGTTGATGAGGTGGTACAAGACATTATTACTTTAAATCCATCTGCCTGTATTGTTATCAAATCAACCGTGCCTGTTGGCTTTACCCGAGCCTTAAGGAAGAAATATAACTCTGAGAATATCATGTTCTCGCCCGAATTTTTAAGGGAGGGAAAAGCCTTATACGATAACCTTTATCCTTCCAGAATTGTCGTTGGCGAGCGTTCCGAACGAGCGCAGCGATTTGCTGAACTGTTTGCCCAAGCGGCGTTAAAGCCTGACATTCCGTTACTCTTTACCGGGAGTACAGAAGCCGAAGCGATTAAGTTATTTGCTAATACTTATCTGGCGATGAGAGTTGCTTATTTCAATGAGCTAGATACCTATGCTGAAAGTCATGGATTAGATCCTCGGCAGATAATAGATGGCGTGTGCCTTGACCCCAGAATCGGAGGCCACTACAACAATCCTTCATTTGGTTACGGTGGATATTGTTTACCCAAAGATACGAAACAGCTCCTCGCTAATTATGATCAGGTGCCCAATAATCTGATCGCCGCCATCGTAGATGCAAATCGAACTCGCAAAGACTTTATTGCCGATGCCATCATCGCCAGGAAACCAAGGGTAGTTGGTGTGTATCGCTTGATTATGAAGGTTGGTTCCGATAATTTCCGAGCCTCTGCCGTACAGGGGGTGATGAAGCGGATAAAGGCTAAAGGGATCGAAGTGGTGGTTTATGAACCTGTACTTGAAGAGGAGTCGTTTTTCCACTCAAGGGTGATACGTGATTTAACTGAGTTTAAGGCAGTTTCCGATATTATTCTGTCCAATCGTACGGTTGAAGAACTCGCGGATGTGAGTGATAAGGTTTATACCCGAGATCTTTTTGGCAACGATTAAGCGTGTCGCGTACCGTCTTTGAGCTGTGTGAGAACAATAATATGAAGTACTTGGTTACTGGTGCGGCCGGTTTTATCGGCGCTAGAGTATGTGAACGTTTATGTGAGGCTGGAGTTGACGTTCAGGGCATAGATAACCTCAATGATTATTACGATGTGAACTTAAAGCGCGCTAGATTAGATAGGCTGGCTGGTTATCAACATTTTGCATTTAAGCGTATTGATCTGGCTGACAGGGATGCTATGGCTGAGCTTTTTGCTAAAGGTGGTTTTGACCGGGTGATTCATTTAGGTGCTCAGGCCGGTGTTCGTTATTCAATCGAAAATCCCTATGTGTATGCTGATAGTAACCTTGTAGGAACGCTTGCCGTGTTAGAGGGGTGTCGGCAACAGGGCGTAAAACATCTGATTTTTGCCTCGTCCAGCTCGGTTTACGGTCTTAATAAGAAGATGCCCTTCGAGACTGCTGATTCTGTCGACCACCCCGTTTCTTTCTATGCAGCGACTAAAAAAGCTAATGAAATGATGGCGCATAGTTATGCTCATCTTTACGGACTACCAACAACAGGACTAAGATTCTTCACCGTGTACGGCCCATGGGGGCGTCCGGATATGGCCCCCATGTTATTTGCTGATGCTATTACCTCAGGTAAGCCTATCAAGGTGTTCAACCAAGGGGATATGAGCCGTGACTTTACCTATGTTGATGATATTGTCGAAGGCATCATAAGAGTGGCAGATAAAGTGCCACAGAAGCGGATTGATTGGAGTGTGGAGCAAGGCTCACCCGCGACCAGTAGTGCCCCCTATCAAATTTATAATATAGGCAACGGCAGCCCTGTGCGTCTGCTCGATTTTATCAGCGAGCTGGAAATCGCGCTTGGGCAAAAAGCGGATAAAGTGATGTTGCCCATGCAAGAGGGTGATGTTCAAGCTACCTGGGCAGATACCGAGGATCTCTTTAACGCTGTGGGGTACAAGCCACAAGTGAATATACGCGAAGGGGTCAAAGCCTTTGTCGCTTGGTTTAAGGATTATTACAAAAAATAAGTGCCAGCGGGTGATTAGGGCAAGAATTAACATGCTTTGTTTTGGGCGGGTGACATGTGTGACTAGCATTCAAAGAGATTAAGGACAAATCACTAGCTCCGCAGAGTTATGGAGAAAACTCGGGTAAGGGAGTAGACTGGATGGCCTGTGTTATGTCTAGTCTAGTGGAACTCGCCAATGAAGTTTTTTGTTGATGTTCATGCTCATACCATCGCCTCAACCCATGCTTATAGTACGGTACATGATTATCTTGCTGTAGCGAAAGAGAAGGGCATCAAGCTGTTTGCCATTACCGATCATGGACCAGACATGGCCGATGCACCTCATTTTTGGCATTTCGTTAACATGCGCGTCTTGCCTCGGATCGTCAATGGTGTCGGTGTACTTAGAGGCATAGAAGCCAATATCAAGAATGAGAAAGGCGATATTGATTTCTTCGGCGATTATCTGCAGAAGCTGGATATCGTGTTGGCCGGTTTTCATGAGCCTGTTTTTCCACCATCGACTGAAACCATTCATACCAAGGCATTGGTTAACTGCATTGAGAGCGGCAAGGTCGACATCATTAGTCATCCGGGCAATCCTGCCTATCCAATAGACATCAAACGCGTGGCAGAGGCCGCAGAGGCTCACAATGTAGCGCTTGAGATAAATAACTCCTCTTTTTTGACATCACGGCAAGGTAGTTTGAAAAATTGCACGGCCATCGCTAAAGCGGTAAAAGCTGCAGGCGGTGATCTTGTCTTGGGTTCAGATTCCCATGTTGCCTTCAGCTTGGGAGATTTTGATAAAGCCATCGAGGTAATTCAGTCGGTTGCATTTCCGCTTGATCGTATCCTTAACCGCAGTCCACAAGCCTTGCTGGACTTTTTAACATCGCGAGGGCATCAAGGGCTGAGCGAGTATGAGCCGCTGTTTGGCGTTGATGGCTAAGCAGCGAACGAGCGGCTAGCTAACCTTTGGTTAACGGTTAAGGATTGTGTTACGCCTTAAAGACTAAAGGTCGCTCAGGAGTGAAGTAGAGCCCGCCAGAGCGATGCTAAGTCCCTATTCTGGTAGAGGATATTAGAATAGGAATTAACCAAAGTACTGTTGACACATCGATAGGTGAGCGTCACGCTGCCGACCCTCGACCCTCGACCCTCGACCCTCGACCCTCGACCCTCGACCCTCGACCCTCGACCCTCGACCCTCGACCCTCGACCCTCGACCCTCGACCCT
>NZ_JPII01000031.1:0-32437 GCF_000832025.1 Shewanella sp. cp20
TCCTCTATTCCGTAACCTCAAACCATCCAAATTTTTGCTTACTTGATATTCGTTTTTGGTATAAAAAAATTAATATTTATAACTTCTAAAGCTGGTTGCTGCTGGTATGATTTCCTTAACACTCATTTTGAGCAATTGGGGCGGGTTCGCTTTGCGGCCTTAGTGAATTGCAATTTGATAAACGGAAAACCCTATGTCTACACAGCAAACCCATCTTAAACAACTCGAGGCTGAATCGATTCAGATCATGCGGGAAGTTGCCGCAGAGTTTGAGAATCCCGTGATGCTCTATTCCGTGGGTAAAGATTCTTCTGTGTTGCTACACCTAGCGCGTAAGGCCTTTTATCCTGGCAAAATTCCGTTTCCTTTGTTGCATGTCGATACCAACTGGAAGTTCAGGGAGATGATCGAATTTCGCGATCGCATGGCAAAGCAGTATGGTTTCGATCTCATCGTGCATAAAAATCCCCGTGGCCTGGAGATGAACATCTCTCCCTTTACCCACGGCAGCGCCAAACATACCGATATCATGAAGACCGAAGGGCTTAAGCAGGCTCTCGATATGCATGGTTTCGATGCGGCTTTCGGTGGTGCACGACGCGACGAAGAGAAGTCCCGTGCCAAGGAGCGCGTCTACTCGTTCCGTGACAGTAAGCATCGCTGGGATCCTAAGAATCAGCGCCCGGAGCTGTGGAACATCTATAACGGTAAGGTCGATAAGGGTGAGAGCATCCGTGTCTTCCCGCTGTCTAACTGGACCGAGCTGGATATCTGGCAATACATCTATTTGGAAAATATCGAGATCCCGTCTCTCTATCTTGCCGAGCCGCGCCCCGTGGTCAAGCGCGATGGCACCTTGATTATGGTGGATGACGAGCGCATGGAGATCGAGCCCGGTGAAACCGTAGAGCAGAAGATGGTGCGTTTTAGAACCTTAGGCTGTTATCCGCTGACGGGGGCGGTCGAGTCGCAGGCAACAACCCTGCCGGAAATTATTCAAGAGATGCTGCTTTGTACCACCTCAGAGCGACAGGGGCGGGTGATCGATAACGACTCCGCCGGCTCGATGGAAAAGAAGAAGATGGAAGGTTACTTCTAACTCAAGGGCTAATCCTCAAATCATCGACGATTAATGCATTGGCAGACTTTAGGCCTGGTACGCCGCAGATAACGAATACGAGAAACACCATGACAACTGAAAACACCCTATTACAGACCGACATCGAAGGTTACCTCAAGCTTCACGAAAACAAAGATATGTTGCGTATCTTGACCTGTGGCAGTGTGGATGATGGCAAGTCGACCCTGATCGGACGCCTGCTGTTTGATAGCAAGATGATCTTTGAGGATCAGATGGCCGCCATCGAGAAAGATTCCAAGCGTTTTAACACCACAGATCAGGCGTTTGATTTGGCCCTGCTGGTGGATGGTCTGCAATCGGAGCGCGAGCAGGGGATCACTATCGATGTGGCCTATCGCTACTTCGCCACCGAGCAGCGTAAATTTATCATCGCCGACACACCAGGCCATGAGCAGTACACCCGCAACATGGCCACAGGTGCCTCCACAGCCGATTTGGCCATTATCCTGATCGATGCCCGTCATGGGGTGCAGGTGCAGACCCGTCGTCACAGCTACATCTGCTCTCAACTAGGCATCAAACATGTGATTATCGCCATCAACAAGATGGATGCAGTGGGTTATGACCAGGGGATCTATCAAGGGATCAAGAAGGCTTACCGCGAGTTTGCCAAAGACCTTGCCTTTACCGATGTGCGCTTCGTGCCTATCTCCGCGCTCAAGGGCGATAACGTGGTAAACGAAAGCGAGAACATGACCTGGTATCCGGGCTCGACCCTGATCAAGCTGCTTAACACGGTTTCCGTAGAGCAGGACAAGAGCGAGTCGTTCCGTTTCCAGGTGCAATATGTTAATCGCCCGAACCTGGATTTCAGAGGCTTCTGTGGCACCATAGCTTCGGGCGAGATCCGTGTAGGAGATACCATAGCCGCCTTGCCATCGGGCAAAGAGAGCCGCATCAAGTCTATCGTGACCTTCGATGGCGAGCTTGAAAAGGCTGTTGCCGGGCAGGCGGTAACGCTCACCCTGACCGATGAGATCGATGTGAGTCGTGGCGACATGTTAGTGCGCCCTCACGATAAGCCAAACTCCACCAGTCATTTTGAGGCAGACGTGGTGTGGATGACCGAAGAGCCCCTGTGTGTCGACAGAGAATATGCGCTTAAGCTGGGTAGCAAGGCGGTGTACGGCTATGCCGATGCCATCAACTACAAGGTGGATATCAACCATCTGACCCAGCACAGTGCTCAGCAACTGGCGCTCAATGAGATGGGCAACTGTCACTTCTCGGTTACAGAACCCGTGCAGTTTGACGCCTATGAGGAAAATCGTGCCACGGGCGCCTTCATCATCATCGACAGACTCACCAACGTAACAGTGGGCGCGGGCATGATCCGCAGAGCCATCGACGGTGGCAAGGGGAAAAAACGCGAGATCTCGGCCTTCGAACTTGAGATGAATGCCTTGGTGCGTAAGCATTTCCCACACTGGGGCGTTAAGGATATTTCTAAGGCGTAAGCGACACAAATCTGAGGACCAAGGGCTAACGGGTAGCGCATGTTTAACCCGGTATTATTGCGCTTACCACATCGACATATACTCGTTAGTCTGAGGCTTAAGAAAGCAAACTATGACATTTAACGCTTATCTCACCATCGCCATCTTTCTTGCGACTATCGCGGGTTTAGTGCGTTTTCAAAACCGACCGGCGCTGGTGTTTGGCGTGACCCTGCTGGTGCTGGTGGCGTTTAACCTGGTGACCAAGGAACAGCTGCTCTCCAGCATGTCTAACCCGGGCTTGGTGACTTTGGTGCTGCTTATTCTCTGCTCCTTTGCCTTGGAGAAGACCCGGCTGCTACGGATCATCGCCGCAAAGGTGATCGTCAGCGGCTACCGCACCACCTGGCTGCGTCTGTTTGGCATGACGGCGCTTAGCTCAGCCTTGCTCAACAACACGGCCGTAGTGGCCACCCTGTTGTCGCCCATTCGCAATAATCCCCACCATGTGGCGAGTAAGTTATTACTACCGCTCTCCTACGCGGCGATCCTGGGGGGCACCTTGACCCTGGTCGGTACCTCAACCAACCTTATCGTCAACAGCATGGTGATCGACGCCTCAAACCAGTCGCTCTCTTTCTTCTCCTTTACCGCCATCGGTGCCTTGCTGGTGCTGGGGTGTGGCTTGGTGCTGCGTGTCGCGTCGAGATGGTTGCCGGATATTGCCCATCAGGAGACCTGCTCCAAGGGCTATTTTATCGATGCCAAGGTGGTAGCCGGCTCTGAGCTGATCGGCCGTTCGGTGGAAGACAATGGTCTCAGGCATCTCGAATCCCTATTCCTGGTGGAGGTGGTGCGTAATGGCCGCCTCATCAGCCCGGTGACGCCCACCGAGGTACTGCAGCAAGACGACAGACTCATCTTCAGTGGCGATATCGCCAAGGTGATGCAGCTCAGCCAGTTCTCTGGCCTTGAGATGTTTGCCGAAAAAAATGGTCTGCTCGACACTAACCTCACCGAGGTGGTTGTCAAGCAGGAGAGCCTGCTGGTAGGTAAGACCATGAAGAAGGCGGGCTTTAGGGCCCTGTTTGACGCCGCCGCCGTGGCCATTCGCCGCGATGGTGAAGAGATCTCCGGCAAGCTCGGCGAGGTGCAGATCAAGGCGGGTGACTTCTTAGTGCTGGCCGTAGGTAAGGACTTCCTTACCCGCCACAACATCAGCAAGAACTTTATCGTGATCAGTGGTGTCGAACCCGAGACCCGCATCAACGGCAAGAAGGCCTGGATCTCCATCGGTGGTTTCGTGCTCACACTCGTCTTGGCCGCCACCGGTGTGGTGGAGATGCTACAGGGGATGCTGCTGCTACTGGGTGTGTTGATCTTCAGCCAGTGCCTTAACGTTAACGAGGTGGTGCGCCGCTTCCCGGTGGATATCTGGCTGGTGGTGGCCTCGGCCATCTTGCTCTCTCATGCCCTGGTCAATAGCGGTGTGGCTGAGATGGTTGCCAATTGGGTGGAGGGCACGGCAGACAAACAGCACCTGATGCTGGCGCTGCTGCTGGTGTATTTGGCGACTTGGCTGATGACGGAGCTTATTACCAATAACGCCGCCGCGGCGCTGATGTTTCCCATTGCCTACAGCATTGCCCTGGGCTTCGGGGTCGATTTCCTGCCGTTTGTGATGACGGTAGCTTTTGCCGCCAGCGGCAGCTTTATCAGCCCCTATGGCTATCAGACCAACCTTATGGTGTATAACGCAGGTCGCTATCGCCTGATGGATTTTGTTAAGGTAGGCGTGCCCGTGAGCCTGACCTACGGTGCTATTGTCTTGCTGGCCGTGCCTGTGTTTTTCCCGTTTTAGGCGATAGATGGGATACCGAATCTATGCCAATTGTTTTGCAGTTAACCCGTTAAGGAAAGCCGATGTCCCCCTATAAGACAGTCGATGTTCATGTTAAATCCAGCGATGTTCAGTGGCATCAGGCCAGCGTGTCTCATGAGGAGCGCGAGCAGGCCAACGGCCATCAGGGGGCCGTGCTCTGGTTTACCGGCCTGAGTGGGTCGGGCAAGTCGACTGTGGCTAACGCGGTCGATCGTCTGCTGCATGACAAGGGCTGTAAGACCTATGTGCTCGATGGCGATAATGTGCGCCATGGGCTCAACGGCGATCTGGGGTTCTCCGATGAAGACAGGGTAGAGAACATTCGCCGTATCGGCGAGGTGGCCAAGTTGTTTGTCGATGCCGGGACTCTGGTGTCGACCGCCTTCATCTCGCCATTCGCCGCCGATCGCCAGTTGGTGAGAGATCTCTTGTCAGCTCATCAGTTTATCGAGGTCTTTATCGATACGCCGCTGGCGGTGTGCGAGCTGCGCGATCCCAAGGGACTCTACAAGAAGGCGCGCGCCGGAGAGATAAAACATTTCACCGGCATCGATTCTGACTATGAGGCGCCAATGAGCCCAGAGGTGCACGTTAAAACCGCCGAGCAGTCTGTACAGCAGTGCGCGCAGCAGGTGGTGGACTATCTCGCTCAGCAGGGGATATTGTCTATCGCCTAAGTCTTTGGGGCGGCGATGCTATAAGCCTGGCGCTTGTGTCATCTAATCTTATAAGGCGCCGAAGCTACTCGGCGCCATAATTATCGACTCTTTTCCCCTATCCAAGCCTCTGTATTAAAGTAGTTTTCGGTTTAGAAGCGCCTCTCCCACAGGGCATACAGGCTGGTGTCCCAGTCGTGACCGCCGCTATGGACAAACTGGCGATAACTCACAGTGCCGCCGAGCTTGAGCGTGCCCTGTAGCCAGGGTCTGTGGTAGCTGGTATCGAACTGATAGACACGCTCATATTCACCGGGGGAGACGGGGTTGCCGCCTGGACCCTTGCCTTCGCTATTGTTAGCATCTAAGCCGTCGGTGTTGAGCCTTAGCCAGCGCAGCTTATTGGTGATGCTGTGGCCGTCGCCCAGCTGGGTGATACCACCGAGGACCAAGGTCTCTGAATCATTATCATAGGTGCTGCCCAGACTCCTGCCGTAGTAGCGATAGCCACTCTGGTAGAAGCCATGCTCGTAAAGACAGTTATAGGCATTAGGGTCTATGCCACAGGCCACCTTGGTATCTGCGTATTCGATAAAGACTCGTGTGTTAAGTCCTTGAAGCATGAAGTCTATGCCCCCCAGATTGGCCGCATTGATCAGCTTGTTCTTGTCATGGTGATAGTCTTCATGGGTTCGCTCGAAGTAGATGCCATAGGGAATGCCGAAGGCGGTGTCGGACCAGCGAAAGTCATAACCCGCGAGCATATTTTCCTGGCCGTTGTCTATCTCGTTTTCTGATTTCCCGCCGTTAAACAGGCCATCCCACCAGTCACTTAGGCTGTTGCCATAACCCTCGCCGCCCCACTGCATGGTCCAGGAGAAGCCGACCTCCAGTTTTGAGATGGGTCTAAGCGTGCCACGGGCGCCCCAATGTTTGGTGTCTGGGACATAGCGGTCGCTCTCCATCTGGCTGAAGCTGGTGGTGAAGGTCCAGGGGCCTATCCAGTTGAGCCAAGGTGATTCGAAAGCGGCGCTGTTGTTACGGCTCAAGGTAATGCCCGGCATTGGGCGGGCGTTGGTAGTCTGGATCAGGCCTGTGTCCCAGCCCGGCCCCCAATACTTCTGCTGCGCACCGGCGCTGATGATCCAGTTGCCCAGGCTGATGGCGGCGAAGCTGTTATCCAGTCGACTGCTGTTACCATCTATGGGGTCTTGATGGTAGCTGGCCGAGAGGCGTCCGCTAAACCACTCCTTTGTGACCTCCAGATCCACCTTGGCTTCCGCCTTATCTCGATAATCATGACCAAAGCCCAAGAAGCGTGCGCTGTCTGTGGCGGCGCCCAGGCCGATACGGCTACTGACGCCTCGATGGTCTCTAGTGTAGGCGCTCATGACTCTGTCGTAGGCAGCCCCTTGAGCAGGGGAGAGGTCGGGCAACTGGGCGTTATCGAGATCTTGTTTGAGCCCCGCCCACATCAAGGGATAGGTGGTCACCGGCTGCTTGATCACTCCAGTATCGGCGAGCAGTTGAATGTCGGCGCGCAGGGGCAGGTCGGTCGGTTCTATCCACCAGGCGGCATAGGCCGAATGGCTGCTAAGCAGTAGCAGGGGAACGGTTAGGTATCGCTTCATCGGGTCATCTTTATCGGTTGAACTTTTGCGCGAATATTATGATTAATCGGCTAATTAACAAGGGAAATATCGATATGTGCTAAGTAAATCAAGTTGTTTGGTTTCTTTGTGTTGCTGAGGTGACTTTTAGGTGACCTAAGGGTGAGTTCAGGGTGATAAATTGCCAAGATAATGAGGGTGAAAGGTTATCGGCTTGTAATGTACTTTTCGGCGTGCTAGCAAGCTTGGAGGACAGTTGAATACGAATGCAAGGCGCGGTGAAAGGCTTTTCACCGCCGCGCCGCTAGCTTAGTATCTTTTACGCAAAGTATGATCAAATTGTTATTAAATTCTTAGGCCCAGAGATGGCATACTAAGGCAATCTAGGGCGAAGAGAATTTATATTGTGAGTCATATATTTAAGCAAGAATGGTTAGGTGAGTTGGTCGAGATTGCCAAGGCCGCGGGCGAGGCCATCATGCAGGTTTATGCCAGCGAACAGATGGACATTCAGGCCAAGGCCGATGATAGCCCCGTGACTGCTGCCGATCTGGCCAGCCACAAGGTGATTGTCGAGGCGCTGGCACGTTTGACTCCGGAGATCCCCGTGATGTCCGAAGAGGCCGCCGATATTCCCTGGGAGACCCGCAAACAGTGGCAGCAATATTGGCTGATCGATCCGCTGGATGGCACCAAGGAGTTCATCAAGCGTAACGGCGAATTTACCGTTAACATCGCCTTTATCGACAAGGGCCGCGCCCTGGCTGGTGTGGTCTATGCCCCCGTGCTGGACAAGTGTTATTACGGCGCCCTGCATCTCGGTGCCTGGCTGGCCAGTGCCGATGGGTTAACCGATTTGAACCAACTGGTTAGCGCGGCGCCGAGCGTTCCCAGGGTTGTAGGCAGTCGTTCCCATGTGAGCCCAGGCCTTGCAGCTTACCTTGAGACTTTAGGCGAGCATGAAATGACCAGCATCGGTAGCTCGTTAAAGTTCTGCCTATTGGCCGAGGGCAAGGCGGATATCTATCCGCGTCTCGGGCTCACCAGTGAGTGGGACACCGCGGCCGCGCAGGCGGTATTGGAGAGTGTCGGTGGCAAGGTGGTGAACGCCGATAACGGCCAGGTGCTGGACTATAACCAGAAAGAAGCGATTTTAAATCCCTATTTTATCGCCATCGCAAAGCATTGGGGCGATAAGCAATAGCATTCACAGTAAGTGAGCAACAATAGCGTAACAAGAACGTTTGAAAACAAGGCAGGTTTTTTCGATAAGTAGTTATTCTACAATCAAAAATACTAACGCAGTTATCGGACGTTTTAACAAGCTAGGATGGTCAGCTATTTACTCGGATTGGTATTAGATAACGAGAAGAAGATTGGAGCAGAGTATGATGAGAATGGGTGTAGACCTGGGGGGCACTAAGATTGAGCTGGTGGCCCTGAGTGAAGCCGGTAAGGAGCTGTTTAGGAAGCGGATCCCCACACCGCGTGAATATAATGCCACCCTGGATGCCATCGAATCGCTCGTCAATGAGGCGGAGACTAGCCTGGGGCAGACAGGCACTGTAGGCGTCGGTATTCCCGGCGTGATCTCACCCTTCTCAGGCTTAGTTAAGAATGCCAACTCTACCTGGATCAACGGTCACCCCTTGGATCTGGATCTCGGTGCGCGCCTTGACCGCGAGGTGAGAGTGGCCAATGATGCCAACTGTTTCGCTGTTTCCGAGGCGACAGACGGCGCCGCGGCAGGTAAGGGGCTGGTGTTTGGAGTGATCATAGGCACAGGCTGCGGCGGCGGTATCGCCATCAACGGCAGGGTGCATGGTGGTGGCAATGGCATCGGCGGTGAGTGGGGCCATAACCCTCTGCCCTGGATGACGCCCGACGAGTTTAACACGACCGAATGCTTCTGCGGCAACAAAGACTGCATCGAAACCTTTATCTCTGGCACCGGCTTTGTGCGCGACTATAAGGCCGCCGGTGGCGATGCTCCGAGCGGTATCGAAATCGCCCGTCGTATGGAGGAGGGCGAAGCATTGGCAACCGCGGCATTTGAGCGCTTTATCGATCGTCTGGCGCGCTCGCTGGCCCACATGATCAACATGCTCGACCCTGACATTATCGTTCTGGGCGGCGGCGTCTCAAATATTGACGCCATCTACCCACGACTGCCCGAAGACTTGTCAAAGTACGTGCTGGGCGGTGAATGTCGCACCCCCGTGGTGAAAAACATGTATGGGGGCTCATCCGGGGTTCGCGGCGCGGCCTGGCTCTGGTAACGACTTCCTCTGCTAATGACTTCCTTGCAACCCTAGGTTACACTTGCCCCCACTTTTCATTGGGGGCAAAGCATAGGGGCAAGGATAGCCATGTTCTGGGTAAAAAAACTGATTTCACAACTCTTAATGCCGATCCCGCTGTCGGTATTTTGTCTGTTTATCGCGATTCTGATCCTGCGGCGCCGCAAGTTTGTTAAGGCGTTGATCACACTCTCTTTTACCCTGTTGTTGCTGCTGAGCAGTCAATGGGGCAGTTATCAGCTGACCGCATCGCTCGAAGGGCAATACCCGGTCAATAACGACCCGATCGAAAACGCCTGCGTGGTGATGGTGCTGGGCAGTGGGCATGACTCGACTATTGCCGATCGCGCCACCCTGCAACTCTCTGCCACCGCGCTGGCTCGTCTCACCGAAGGCGTGAGACAACTCAGCCTAGGCCAGGACTGTCAGCTGGTGGTCAGCGGCTGGAGCGGTAGCGACAAAGTGCCGCAGGCCCAGGTGATGGCTAATGCGGCGATGGAACTTGGGGTGAAGCCAGAGCAGATCATCCAGTTTCCGCTGGCCAAGGATACCCTGGAAGAGGCTGAGTTTCTCAAGTGGGAGTTAGGCGACAGGCCTTTTAGGCTGGTCACCTCGGCCACTCATCTGCCAAGAGCCATGATGATCTTCCACCTGGCAGGCATGAATCCTCAGGGGGCGCCGGCGGACTTTATTGCCCGGGGCGGCTACTGGTGGCAACTGGATGCCCGTAATCTGTTAGCCTCCCAGCGTTCTATCCATGAATATTTGGGTCAGACCTGGCTAAAGATTAAATTTTCACTGTCTGATTGAGCTACTTTGCTTAGCGAGGCATCAGCACAGAGGCGCTAAGGGCGCCTGGAGAAGTACTTGGAGCGTATGGAGCAAGAATCTATCGTTATTCGCGCGGTAACCAAGCGTAACGCGCGCACCTTTACCCTGATTGGTGTCATCGCCTTGCTGTGCGCCCTGATGATGTTTGTCGCCTCCAGAGCCCTGATGGGACCTGGGATGGTTAGCTTCATCTTCGGCATGATCTTTACCGTTCTCGGGATAGCCAAATGGATGCAACCCGAGGTGAGCATAGAGTTGAGGCCCAGGGGATTGGTGTATCACCATCATAGGGGCAGCATCTATCTTGAGTGGGATAACATTCAACGCCTGGATATTCCCCGCAGTATTCAGTCGTTTGATAGCCATGACCTGCCCTACATAGGTGTCAGGCTGAGATCCCTGTTGCCGCTTATCGACGATATTCCGCCTAGGCTGGCGACCGGGCTACTGAGCGAGCAGCGTCCGCTGCTGATCTCCTCCCTGAACCTGGATGGTGAACTTGCGGACCTTGAGCACTATCTCAACTCAGAGTTTACGCCGATCACCCTGGAAGGTTGTGACTTGAGCGGGGTACAGGCAATGTTTGCCCGGCGCTGCATGCAGCTCAACGCCCAGCTTGGCTACCATGTTTACCTGCCGGAAGATTGTTTAGACAGAGCGCCGCGGGAGTTTATCGCGTTGGTTCGGGAATATAAAAACAAGGCCACACAATAGTCTGGCCTTGTTAGCAGAACTTTTACCGAAATTAGATGTTACTGTAACCAGATAGGGCTTTTGCTCATCCGGCCCGTATTAGGCTGATTTAGTTAGCTCTTTAAAATAATTGTCGAGCTGAGACTCGGCCTCAGGCTCGGCATTGGTTTTGGCTTCAGATTTTGTGGCAGGTTTGGTGCTAGTGTTAATCGCTTGAGTGTCGGGTTCGCTGGCAAGCAGGGCAACCTCTTCTCGAACGCGCATACCGATAAACTGACCGCCTTCGAAGATCTCCATCGAGTTACAGGCTATCTCGCCCTCGACGCTGCCGGTGCTGGTGATGTTAAGTTTTTCACACTTCATCTTGCCCTTAAAGGCGCCGGAGACCTTAATTTCCTTACACTGCAGCTCGCCTTCGATATAACCATCGACCTCGATAGTCAGCTTACCGGTAGCACTGATCTTGCCGTGCAGTTCGCCGCCGATAAGGGCTTCGCCAGCAAAATGAGTTTCCCCTGATAATTTAGTCCCTTGCGCAATGAAAGTGAGACCCGCTTTGTTATTTTTCTTTCCAAACATAATGATTAACTTTTTGCCCGTTTTCTCCAATATTACCCTTAAATTTTGTGTAACAAAACCACTAATATTTGGCGCAGCCTGTCAGTTTTTTGGCAATGGGTTTTACCCCATCAGCTGAGTTTTATCGATTGGTTGGGACAGGGGGCAACGCAGGCGCCGCAGCCGTTGCATAGCTCGGTATCGACCACAGGTTTTGGCGCCTGACCTATGCTGGCGGTAAAGCTGATGGCTCTGGGATCGCAGGCATCCTTACAGGTCTGGCACCAGATGCCGCTGTTGGCCAGGCAGCTCTGATCAATACTGGCCTTGATCTGCCAGGGCGTTTCTTCGATGTCGGTGAACAGTGGTTCGGGACACACCTTGGCACAGTCGCCGCAGAAGGTGCATTCGTCCTGACTGAAGCTGACCTCGGGAAATCCACCATCGCCCCGGGAGAGGATTTTCGTCTCACAGGCATCGATACACTTATCGCAGCGGGTACAGATATCGGTAAATTCTACATCTGTGCGGCTCCAGGGGGGGCGGATCACCTGGCTCTTGCGGCGACTGAAGAGGTTACGGCGGCTTTGGTTGATACGATTGCTCATAGATTCACTTGATATCAAATAGGGGGCTAAGCCCCCTGAGTCTGATTTAGGCCTTGTAGCCATTCGGGTTAGAGGACTGCCAGTGCCAGCTGCTGTTGGCCATATCTTCTATGGTGTGGGTGGCTTGCCAGTTCAGCTCTGTCTGCGCCTTGTGTGGGTCGGCGTAACAGGCGGCGATATCTCCGGGGCGACGGGGTGATATCTGGTAAGCGATGGCATGGCCACAAGCCTTCTCAAATGCCTTGACCATATCCAGCACGCTATAGCCCTGGCCTGTGCCCAGGTTATAGGTGACCAGTCCAGGTGCTGTGTTGAGTTTTTCAAGTGCTTTCAGGTGGCCCTTGGCCAGATCGACCACATGGATATAGTCGCGTACCCCTGTACCGTCATGGGTGTCGTAATCGTCACCGAAGACACTGAGTTGATCACGTTTGCCTACGGCAACCTGTGCGATAAAGGGCATCAGGTTGTTGGGAATATCGTTGGGATCTTCGCCGATGAGTCCACTTTCGTGGGCGCCCACAGGATTGAAGTAACGCAGTCTGGCGACGTTCCAGCTGCTGTCTGAGTGGTGCAGATCCTTGAGGATATGTTCAACCATCAACTTAGACTGGCCGTAGGGATTCGTGGCGCCTGTGGGGAAGTCTTCCGTAATCGGCAGCGAGGCCGGGTCGCCATAGACAGTAGCTGAAGAGCTAAATACCAGGTTTTTCACATTAAACTCGGCCATTACCTCACATAGCACTAAGGTACCGGTGACATTGTTTTCATAATAGCGTAGCGGTTGGGCCACAGACTCGCCAACCGCCTTAAGACCGGCAAAATGGATCACTGCGTCGATATCATGGTCGGTAAACACCTTCTGCAGGAAGGCCTTGTTAAGCACATCCCCCTGATAGAAGGTGACCGCTTTGCCTGTGATCTGCTCGACCCGGTTAAGGGCCTCGACGCTGGAGTTGCTCAGATTGTCTATGATGACCACCTGTTGATCATCATTAAGTAGCTCAACGACAGTATGGCTACCTATGTAGCCTGCGCCACCTGTGACTAAAATCGTCATTAATCTTTATCCCGTTGTAAATCTGATACTAATATTTTGAGGTCGTCGGCAAAATCCCTGCCAACCCCGTGATGGCGTAGCGCGAAATCGACTTTGGCTGCGCAAATGCTCTTTTATTCTAATAAAAAGGATATGAAAAGTCAGGAGATTTAGGCGCTTTGGCCGGTGTGTTCTTGGTTCTTGCCCAAAGATTATGGCGTTAGCGATGTAGTGATAAGCAAAAGTGATGCTGATGCTTGCTAGTTTGGGATGCAATAGGTGATGAAAAAGACCTTTACACAATATTATCCCAGCGGGCTAAATAGATGAAATTGATGTTAAAGTCGGCATTTGTGTCGAGAGTGTTACATGGTGGGTTTAGTGTAACTTATTTATTTACCTGGATTTAATTTTTGAGTGTGAGGCTGATGTAAATTTTAGGTTACATCTCTGGCGACGCAGCAGCCAAATTATAAAGTGTGATCCTGTTAACAAAGTCTGGCGTTTAGTCAAATATGGAGGCAGGAGCAGTCAATTATGTTGTATTTATCATGAGTAAACAAACCAAGTATCAGGCCAGACTGCCTGATAGCCAAGGGGTTATCCATTACCCTGACAATGAACATGAGATCTGGCAAGCGCTGTACGACAGACAGAAGGGGAATTTGCCGCATTATGCCTGTGATGCCTATCTCAAAGGCCTCGAAGATCTGGCCATGCCTACGGATCGTATTCCGCAGCTGAGTGAGATAGATGCCGTGCTCAAGCAGGCAACCGGCTGGAAGACCGCCGCGGTACCGGCACTGATCTCGTTCGAGAAGTTTTTCCAGCTGTTGGCGAACCAAGAGTTTCCGGTTGCGACCTTCATTCGCACCAAGGAGGAGTTCGATTATCTGCAGGAACCCGATATCTTCCACGAGATTTTTGGTCACTGCCCGCTGCTGACCAACCCCTCATTTGCCCGTTTCTCTCATCAGTACGGCAAGTTGGGCCTGGCTGCCTCGAAAGAGGAGCGGGTTTTTCTCGCCAGGCTCTACTGGTTTACCGTGGAGTTTGGTTTGATCCGTCAGGCCAACGATGAGCTGAAGATCTATGGCGGCGGCATATTAAGCTCGCCCGGTGAGACCCTTTACGCCATGAGCGATACGCCTGTGGTGAAGCCTTTCGATCTCATTGATATCTTAAGGACACCTTATCGCATCGATATCATGCAGCCTATTTATTACGCTATTGATTCAATTGATTATTTAGACGAAATCGTCAAAATGGACATCATGGGCGCCGTGACCAAGGCGCGCCAGCTCGGCCTGCATGCCCCCATGTTTGAGCCAAAATCGAAAGCCAGTTAAGAAAACAAAAAGGAAGAAGTATGACTGAATTAGCCCAAATGAAATGCGAAGCCTGTCAGGCCGACGCGCCTAAGGTGACCGATGCCGAGTTGGCCGAGCTGATCCGCATGATCCCAGACTGGGGCGTCGAGGTACGTGACGGCATCATGCAGCTTGAGCGTGTCTATAAGTTTAAAAACTTTAAGCTGGCGATGGAATTTACCAATAAATTAGCAGAGTTAGCCGAGGAAGAGTTCCATCATCCCGGCATTCTAACCGAATGGGGCAAGGTCACAGTGACCTGGTGGTCTCACTCGATTAAGGGCCTGCACCGCAACGATTTCATCATGGCGGCCAAGACAGACCAGTTGTTGGACTAAGTGAAAATTAATTTAAAAACAGCGTCATAGCCTAGCTATGGCGCTGTTTTTTTGGTTGTAGACTCAATCTGCTGTAAACAACTCTTGCCACAAATCTCATTAGGCTCTAACGTATAGGCGTTTTATCGGCATTTCTGCGTGGCGTGTCACACTTTTTTCAGGCATGAGACGCAACCATGCTCGCGATAATCCCAAAAACCGTGAAGTAATAAATATAAAAAGGGACGAAAGGGTATGCGCTTAGAAGTAAGTTGCATCGACCGCGTGGGTCTAGCAAAAGACATTCTGGTGATCCTCGAAGGCTATGGCATTAACCTGATAGCCATCGACGCCAGTAATCAGGGATTTCTCTATCTGCAGTTTGCTGAAGTTAACTTCGATGTGCTCAGCGAGCTGCTGCCGTTAATCAGGAAGGTGGAAGGGGTGCACGACGTGCGCACCGTGTCATTCATGCCCTCCGAGCAGGAGCATTACGCGCTCAAGACCTTGCTCAAAACGTTACCGGATTCAGTTTTCTCTATCGACGTCAAGGGGCGAATTCGCATCGTCAACGAGTCGGCGCTGATGACGGTTAACATGGGCGAGCACGAGGTGCTCGACGAACCGCTGAATCATTGGGTACAAGGCTTTAACTTCAATCGTTGGCTCAGCGAGCCTTTGGTGCTGGCCCAGGCCACCAGGGTCAACATTGGCCAGAGCGAATACCTGGCCGAGATGCTCCCCATCTATCTGCCCGATGAGAACGATAAGACCATCTTGGCCGGCGCCGTGGTGTCACTCAAGTCGCCGGCGCGGGTCGGTAAGCAATTTAACGCCCTACAGAATCAGACCACAGGCTTTGAGAATGTGCTGGCGGTCAGCGACAAGATGAAAGAGGTGCTGGTACAGGCCAGACGCATGGCGCAGCTCGATGCGCCTTTGCTGATCACCGGCGAAACCGGCACGGGCAAGGAGCTGATGGCCAGAGCCTGTCACGATGCCAGCATGCGCCGCGAGCATCCCTTTATTGCTATTAACTGCGCCGCCATGCCAGATAGCGCCGCCGAAGAGGAGCTGTTTGGCTACGTCAGCGGCGGTGAGGTGGTCAAGCGTGGCTTCTTCGAGGAGGCTAAGGGCGGCACAGTCTTCCTAGATGAGATCGCCGAGATGTCGAAGGCGGCCCAGGTCAAGCTGCTGCGCCTGCTGCAGGATGGCACCTTCCGCCGTGTGGGCGGCGATGTGGAGGTGCGCTCGGATGTGCGCATCATCTGCTCGACCCAGAAGAACCTGGCCGAGCTGTGCCAGACTGGCGAGTTCCGCGAAGATCTCTACTATCGTATCCATGTGCTGAGCTTCCATATGCCCTCGCTCAGAGAGCGCAAGGTGGATGTGATCCCCCTGACCGAGATGTTCCTCGAGCACTACAGCCAGCAACTGTCCATCCCGATTCGCCGCATCTCGGCCCCATGCCGAGAGCATCTGCTGGGATATGCCTGGCCGGGTAACGTGCGCCAGCTGAAGAATGCCATCTTCCGTGCGGTCTCCATGTGGGATGGCTCGGCGGAGCTGACGGTGGATCAGCTCAAGTTACCCTCTTATGCCGAGGGCTTTGGCTATTTCGATCATCAGTTTGAGGGCAGTCTGGATCAGGCGATGAAACAGTTTGAGGCGAGTCTGCTAAGACGCCTCTATCCGGCTTATCCGAGCACCCGTCAGCTGGCGAAGAAGCTTGGGGTGTCCCATACGGCTATCGCCAACAAGCTGAGGGAATATAAGATCAGCAAGCAAAAAGGGATGTAAAACCTTATTGCCAGTTGGCTGGCGGTTTTCTAGGCAGAGACAAGGCCGAAACCCCATGGATTTGGGGCTATTTCTGTCTGTCATGAATTGTTTACAAAATTGATTATTGAGGGAAGGAGTGTGATTTGTATCACGCTATTCCTATCTTGAGGCGCATAGGGTATTCCTATGCCAAATTGATAGTCCCAGACCCAACGGGGTTCTCCCTTGGGTCTGACAAGAGAAGAATTCGATAGGAGTGGGTATGAAGTTAGCAAGTTATAACAACGGCCGTCGCGACGGTCAGCTGATGCTTGTGAGTAAGGATCTAACCAAGGCTGTTGCCGTACCAGCCATAGCACACACCATGCAGCAACTGCTCGACGCCTGGGATCTGCTTCAGCCGCAACTGCAAGAGCTTTATGAGGCGCTAAACCAGGGCGTGCTCGACAACGCGGTGGACTTCGATGAGAGCAAGTGTCTGTCGCCGCTGCCACGTGCCTACCAATGGGCAGACGGTAGTGCCTATGTTAACCACGTTGAGTTGGTGCGTAAGGCGCGCGGCGCCGAGATGCCAGAAACATTCTGGACAGATCCTCTGGTTTACCAAGGCGGGTCTGACAGCTTTATCGCCCCTAAGGCGGATATCGAGCTGGCCAGCGAAGAGTGGGGCATAGACTTCGAATCTGAAGTAGCGGTGATCACCGATGACGTGCCTATGGGTATAGACGAGGCGTCGGCAGAGAAGCATATCAAGCTTCTGATGCTGGTGAATGACGTGTCGCTGCGTAACCTGATCCCTGCCGAGTTGGCCAAGGGCTTTGGTTTCTTCCAGTCTAAGCCATCGAGCAGCTTCTCGCCTGTGGCCGTGACCCCGGATGAACTGGGTGACAAGTGGCATGAGTCCAAGGTGCACCTACCGCTGATCACCCACCTGAACAACGAGCTGTTCGGCAAGCCAAACTGTGGCGTCGACATGACCTTTAACTTCAGTCAGTTGATCGCCCATTTCACCAAGACTCGCCCACTGGGCGCCGGCGCCATCATAGGCTCGGGCACCATCTCTAACTATGATCGCAGTGCTGGCTCTAGCTGCCTGGCCGAGACTCGTATGCTGGAAACCATCAGCGACGGTAAGCCATCGACCTCATTCATGCGTTTCGGCGATCGCGTGCGTATCGAGATGCTGGATGAGAACGATAAATCCATCTTCGGTGCCATCGACCAGCAGGTGGTCGAGTACAAAGGTTAATTCTCAAATTTGTTGAGACTTCGGGGCGACCATGGTTGCCCCGTTTTTGTAACCGCCGTAAGTAAAGGCAGAATAGTGCCAAGGAAACAGAGGAGCTGTGTGATGAAGTTATTGGGCTACTGGCGCTCCAGCGCCGCTTATAGAGTGCGTATCGCATTGAATTTAAAAGGACTTGATGCGAGTCTCGAGTCTGTGCATCTGGTTAAGAATGGTGGTGAGCAGCACCTGCCAGAGTATGCGGCGCTTAACCCTCAGGAGTTGGTGCCGACCCTTATTGAAGACGACAACGAATTTGTTTTGTCTCAGTCACTGGCGATCATCGAATACCTCGACGAGCAGTATGGCGGCACCTTGATGTTGCCAAAGACGCCCAAGGCGAGGGCCGAGGTGCGCGCCATGGCGCTCTCTATCGCCTGTGAGGTCCACCCGCTGAATAACCTCAAGGTGTTGCAGTATCTGACCAATACCCTGGCGCTGGACGAGGACGCTAAGAATGCCTGGTACCATCACTGGATCCACCAGGGCTTTAGCGCGTTCGAGAAGCAGCTGGAAAGACACGCCGGCACCTACTGCTATGGCGATGAGGTGACCCTGGCGGATCTGTGCTTGATCCCTCAGGTCTATAACGCCAATCGTTTCAAGGTCGACTTAGGCGCTTATCCCAACATTCGCCGTATCTGGGACAACTGCCATAAGCTAGAGGCCTTCCAGTTGGCGGCGCCTGAGCGCCAGGCGGATGCCATCTAGGTGACTAGGCCCTTAGCATGCCGCTAAGGGTTATTCATCAAAAACTCGACGAACGCCCTGTCGGCCAGCCCGATGGGGCGTTCTCTATTCCAGGCGATATGCAGGTCCAGATGCACCGCAGGTGAGAAGGGGATGGCGCGGATGGGATCTCTTGCCTCGATCACCATCTCTAGCACACTGGTGATGGCAAAGCCCTGGGCGACCACCTGTTTAATCAGGTTGATTAGGTTGGTCTCGAAGGCGATATTGACCTCGAGATCCAGCGCCTTGGCTTGAGACAACATCCATTCGCGGTGGAAATAGCCGGGCTTAAACATCACCAGTTCCTGCTCGAAGAACTGCTCCAGGGTGATCCCCGAGTGCTCCGCCAACGGGTGATCCTCACCCACGGCCACCACCATCTGCTCTCTGAGCAGCAGATGGCTGTCGAAGTTAGGCTGCAGGTCTTGCCCCGTGATGATGGCGATGTCCACCTCTTCGTTTTGCAACATCCGCAGGCTGTCGCGAGTGCCGCCTTCAAACAGTGACAGCTTAAGATCCGGATACCTGTGCCTGAAAGCCATCAGGCGCGAGGGCAGGTAGTAGGACCCCAGCATGCCCGGCACGGCGATGCGCACCTCGCCCTTGGTGAGGTTAGCCATGGACTTAATATGGGCCTCGGCCTGCTTGACCTGCTTGAGGATCAGCCTGGCGTGTTGCGCCAGCGCCTCGCCTTCGGCGGTGAGAGTGAGACGGCTGCCGCCCTGGCCGCGGTAATGTTTGTTGCGGTTGATAAGCGTGACCCCGAGGGACTCTTCGAGACGTTTTATCCCCTGACTCAGGGCGGGCTGGGCGATGTTGAGCTGCTTGGCCGCAAGGGTAAAACTGCCCCGAGTCGCGAGCGCCTCGAGCTGCCTAAGCTGTTTGATATCCATGTTTTACCACCCCGGGTGAAGCCTTGTCGCTTAAAGGCGCATTGCTATCGGTTTGAACCTTGAATCGTCGATAACAAAATATTATTGACATCATATTTATAATCTATTTTTGTTATGTTAACGCCGGTGCTAGCCTGTGTCTATCTCTCCTTTTGAGCGCGAAATCATGACCGCCAGCCGTGCACTACAACTTCGTCTGATCTGGGGCCTGTCGCTGGCCTCTGTGGTGATCTACATCAACCTGTATATGGTGCAGGGAATGTTGCCGCTGATCGCGACCAGATTTAGCGTGTCGCCGGCCCATGCCACCCTATTGCTGTCGGTGACCAGCTTCTCCATGGCCTTTGCGCTGCTCTGCTATGCCACTCTGTCGGACAAGCTCGGCAGGCGTAAGCCGCTGCTGTGGAGCCTGGCGCTGTTGGTGGTGGCGGATATCATGTTGATCTGGGTGCAGGATTTCTCGGCGCTGGTGGCAGTGAGGCTATTTCAGGGAGTACTGCTGGCGGCGGTGCCCGCCATCGCCATGGCCTATTTTAAGGATCTGCTCGATACCAGCGTGTTGCTTAAGGCGGGAGCCATCTATATCGGGGCCAATAGCTTAGGCGGTATCGCGGGGCGCCTGATCGGCGGCCTGATGACTAAGTATCTGAGCTGGGTAGAGGCCATGGGGTTGGTGAGTGTCTTGACCCTTGCTGGGGTGGTGGGCGTGTTACTGTTATTGCCGCGCCTCGACCGGGTGCGGATCCGTCGCCGTCAACACAAGAGTGGATTCGGGCTTGCCGATCTTAAGGGGTTTGGCCTGCACCTTGGCGATGCCACCCTGGTTAAGCTCTATCTTCTCGGCGCGCTGGCCTTCATGGTGATGGTCAATCAGTTTAGCTATATCCAGCTGCATCTGATGCAGGCACCGTTTCACTGGGGCAAGTTTCAGGTGACCCTGATCTTCCTCTGTTATCTGAGCGGCACCTATGCCTCGTTTCGCTCGGCCAAGTGGGTGACGCGCCTGGGCCGCCAGCCACTGTTTATCCTCTCGGCGGTGATGATGTGTGTCGGCAGCCTGGTTACTTTAGGGGATACCAGCAGCGCCATCGTTATCGGTTTCCTGTTGTCCAGCTTCGGCTTCTTTACCTTCCACAGCGTCTGCAATGCTTGGGTGGCGCAGCGCGCCCAGCAGCACAGGGCCAAGGCCACAGCGCTCTACCTATGTAGTTACTATCTGGGGGCGGCGCTCGGCGGGCCTTTCCTGTTGCCGTTCTGGCAGCACTGGGGCTGGAGCGGTGTGGTTGGCGGTAGCCTGACCCTGCTTAGCGGGGTGATTTTTATCGTGGTGATGCTGCAACGCACCCACAGGCCGCGCACGCCGCTATTGGATGCGGCGGGCTAATGGGTTGCCAGACTTAGTTGATAAAGGTTTTTCGGTTGAGACCGAACTTCTGCATCTTGTCGTAGAGGGTCTTGCGCGGCAGCTCCAGCTGCTCCATGGTCAGCTTGATGCTGCCCTTGTTGTTACTCAGGGCCTCTTCGATCAGTAGGCGTTCGAAAAACTCCACCCGCTGCTGCAGCGACATGTTGGCATTGAGTTGACTGCTCTGCCCCAGAGAGGTAGCAAACGCCGCCTCAGGGCCTAGGAGCACGTAGCGCTCGGCCAGATTACGCAGCTCCCTAACATTGCCGGGCCAGTCGTGGGAGACCAGCTGGGCTGTATATTCTGTCGTCAGAGGGATCAGCGCCTTGTGATAACGCGCCGAGGCGACCCGGGCAAAATGCAGGAACAGCAGGCCAATATCTTCGCGGCGTTCTCTCAGGGCCGGAATAGGCACAGTCACCAGGTTGAGGCGATAGAGGAGATCCTGGCGAAATTCACCTGTGTCACACAGGCCCTTGAGATCCACCTTGGTGGCGGCGATGATGCGAATATCCAGGTCTATGCTCTTGTTGGAGCCTAGACGCTCCACCTTCCTGTCTTCCAGCACCCTCAGCAGTTTCACCTGCAGGGAGAGTGGCGTGCTCTCGATCTCATCGAGAAACAGGGTGCCGCCATTGGCATACTCGAACTTACCTATGCGGGTCTTATCGGCGCCGGTGAAGGCGCCGGACTCAGCGCCAAACAGCTCGCTCTCTATGATGGTCTCTGGGATGGCGCCGCAGTTGATGGCAACGAAGTTGGCCTCGGCTCTGGGGCTGTGGTCGTGCAGGTAGCGGGCGACCAGCTCCTTGCCCGTGCCCGTCTCGCCTTCGATCAATACATCGGCAGGCATATCGATCACCTGGTGGATGATGTGGCGCATCTGCTTGATCCCCGGGCTGTGGCCCAAGATACGCGGACCCGGCGTGCTCTGGGATTCCAGCTCACGTTTGAGGCTGCGGTTTTCCAGGGTTAATGCACGTTTCTCCAGGGCGCGCTTGGCGATGTCCAGCATATGCTCGTTGTTAAAGGGTTTCTCGATAAAATCATAGGCGCCCTGTTTCAGCGCCTGTACCGCCATGGCGATATCGCCGTGCCCGGTCAGCAGGATGATGGGAATGTCCTTGTCCTGGGCCAGCAGGGTGCGCATCAAGGAGAGGCCGTCGATATCCGGCATGTTGACGTCGGAGATCACTATGCCGGGCCAGTTGTCGGGAAGGCCAAGGCCAATCTGTTTGGCGTCGGTGAGGGCCAGGGCGCGGTAGGATTCCAGTTCAAACAGTTGAACCAGCGCCGAGCCAATCAGAGGCTCGTCATCGACGATTAAGATATCGTATTGGTTAAAAACTTGATTCTGCATGGTTAGTTTCCTGACGCATGTATGGGCAGTGTGATCTGGAAGATGGCGCCGCCTTGCTCTCGATTGGCAACGCTTATCTTACCCTGCATCGCCTCGACGATGCGCCTGGAGATAGATAGCCCCAGGCCCAGCCCCTGGCGTGAGCTGGTGTAGTAGGGGTCGAAAATCTTCTGCATCTGACTCTCGTCTATGCCTGTGCCCGTATCTTCTATGGTGATCTCCAGACGATTGCTCACCACGACACTGATGATCAGCTGTTTCGGGCTGCAGGCGCGCATGGCGACCATGGCATTGCTCATCAGGTTGATCAACACCTGCTGCAGCCGGATAGGGTCACCCCAGATGAGCGTCTCACACTCTGTGTTGTTCAGCACGAGATCGATCCCCTGTTTGTCCACCTCTGGCTGGATGATGGTCAGGGCATCCTTGATGCATTGTGCCACGCTAATCGCCTTGTCGTTGCCCTTGCTCTTGCGGGTAAAGCTCTTAAATTGCGACACTATGGCCGCCAGTCGATCGGTCAGCTCTATGATGGTCATTATGTTGCTGGAGACATCGTCCCACTTGGCGCGGGAGAGCAGTGTCTGGGTATTCTGTGCATAGCTGCGAATGGCGGCCAGCGGCTGGTTGATCTCATGGTTGATGCTGGCCGAGAGGCTGCCGATCACTGTGAGTTTGGCGGCCTGGATCAACTCATCCTGGGCTTCCTTCAGCTGCTGATGACTGGTTTCCAGCGCCTGGGTGCGCTCCTTGACCCTCTGCTCAAGTTGTTCGTGTGCCTGGCGCATGCGGCGGGTATTCTTACGCTTCTCTATGGCGAACAAGAGCGCCAGCGCGCACAACAGGTAGAGGGCGCCATAGAGCAGGAGTAGCGGTGGCAGCGAGCGGTAGATGGGCGCCATGGGCGAGAGGATATGCACCCGCCAGCCGGCATCGCTCATGAAGGCGGCGTTATCCATAAATTCGGCGCCTTGCTTATCCTTGCCAATCTGGTAAATCCGGTAGTCTGCCGCCAGTGAGGCGGCAAAGGGGGGCTCGATCGCCAGCGGCCTGATGTCGCGATTGGCGTAGCGTCTCGATGTCTCGATGCGCTGTTTGAGCTGATGGGTCACAGGCGTTAGCGCGGTGAGGCGCCATTCCGGTCGGCTGGAGAGGAAGATGATATGGTCCGGGTCGCTGATAGCGAACTCGTAGTTGCTGCCCCTGGCCATGCCCGTACTCTGCTGCTCTATCTCGGTGACATCGACCTTCACCACGATAGCGCCTAACACCTTGGCCTCGTCCTGGCTGGGTGTCACTGGATAACCATGGCTGTAGATGGGGTAGGAGAAGTAGTAGCCGCGTTTGTTTGAGCTGGTACCGACCGCGAAATAGCGGCCCATCTTGCCTTCGATGGCGTCCTTGAAATAGGGCCGGAAGGCATAGTTCTTGCCGATAAAGGAGTAGCTCTGCTGCCAGTTACTGGCGGCGATGGCGTCGCCGTTCACATTCACCAGATAGATGTCCAGCGCCTCTGTGATGCTCTGGATCTCTTCCAGGTAGCGGTTGAGCGGCGTGATGGTATCGGGATCGTCCTGCTGTAACAGCGCGCTTGCCAGCAGTGGGTTGGTCGAGAGTACATGGGGGATGCTCTCATAACGACTGAGGGAGCCAGAGAGGAAGCTCAGCAGCTCTTTCATCTGAGCGTTGGATTGTTGCCGCGTCATCTCATAGCCATGTTCCAGATGGAACCAGTAGGCGACGCGCAGGGTAAAGGCGAGGCCAAGGAGTATGATGAAGCCGACGCCGAGGTATTTTCTTCTTGTTATCATTTTCGACATAAAAGGCATGTCCAATTGAAAAAGCGAGCCTGAAAGGGAGTTGTTAATAACCCGTTTCAGACTCGCCCAATTGTTAAGCAAAATCAAGTGTTTTAATAACCGTTTAACTTATCAATATATTCAGGCAGGAACAGGGAGATCTGCGGAATATAAGTGATCAGCACCAGGAAGAAGAGCAGCAGTGCCAGCCAAGGGATACAAGATTGGATCACCCATCCCATGCTGCGGCCCGTTATCCCTGCGGTGACAAACAGGTTGAGGCCTACGGGGGGCGTTAGCATGCCGATTTCCATGTTGACCACCATGATGATGCCAAGATGGATAGGATCTATCCCCAGCTGGGTGGCGATGGGAAACAAGATAGGCGCCATGATCAGCAAGATGGCCGATGGCTCCATGAAGTTACCCGCGGCCAGTAGCAGCAAGTTGACTATGATGAGGAAACCCCATACCGGCAGCCCCATGCCCACTATAGTCTCGGCGATCAGATGCGGAATACGCTCTGTGGTTAATACATGGGCGAACAGCATGGCGTTGGCGATGATGAACAGCAGCATGATGCTCACCTTGGCGCCATCGCGCACCACGTGGCGTATCTCCTTGTCGGCCGGAGTCTTGAAGACAGCGAGCAGCATAAAGCCCAGGTTACGCAGCACGGCTCTTGGCAGCGGCTCGCCGCTATCGCGCCAGCTGACGTTTTTCAGCGGGCCTATGTCGCGATAACCAAATACCGCGATGAAATAGGCGTAGACGCAGGCGACGGCTGCGGCCTCGGTCGGGCTGGCGATACCGCCGTAGATGGAGCCCAGTACGATGAGGATCAGTGCAAGGCCACCCATCGCCTTGGCGCTCGATATGGCCAGGGGGCGAAAACCGGGGAAGGGCCTTGAAGGCAGCTTCTTGATGCGGGCCACGATATAGATGGCGAGCATCAGCAAGAGGCCCATCATCAGGCCGGGGATAAGCCCCGCCATAAACATGCGCGCCGCAGAGACTTCGGTTGCCGCCGCATACACCAGCATGACGATAGAGGGCGGGATCAGGATCCCCAGGGTGCCCGAGGTGGTGATCACCCCAGCGGCAAATTTCTCTGGATAGCCGGCCCGCACCATGCCGACGATGACGATAGAGCCGATGGCGGCCACCGTGGCGGGCGATGAGCCCGATACCGCGGCAAACAACATGCAGGCCATCACTGAAGCCATTGCGAGACCACCGCGGATGTGGCCGACGCTGTCCATGGCGAAGTCGATGATACGCCGGGCGACGCCGCCGGTTGACAGGAAGGCCGACGACAGAATGAAGAAGGGGATCGCCAGCAGGGTGTAGTGCTCCGAGGTAGATTCATAGAGTTTCAATGCCACCGAGGCCAAAGAATCATCGGAGAAGAGCAATATGGTCAGCATGCTGGAAAAACCAAGCGCGATGGCGATGGGCATGCCCAGCAGCATACAGATAAACAGGCTGATAAAGAGGGTTGCTATAGTCATTATTTTTCATCTCCAGGCTGTTTGTCGTCGGCCTGAGCCTCTTGATCGATAAGGTGCATGCTCTCCTTGGCCTCATCGGCAAAGGCGAAGCCATCTGTCTTGTTGGTGATGATGGCCAGAGCAAGTTGCAAAAAGCGCCAGGTAAGCAGAATAAAGCCGATAAGCAGTATGCTTTGGGAGATCCATAGGGGCACGGCCGGCTCCTCGACGTCTATGCGCAGGTATTCCCAGGCAAAGTCACCGTCTAATCCGCCGATGAGAAAGTGGGGCAGGTCAATGTCTTCCATCGGCACGCCGATCTGATACATCTTCGCCAGGTATTCCCAGCTGCCGAATAAGAACATGCCGCAGTAGACTAAGCAGATAGCGACGGCCAAGATGGCGGTATACTTACGTCCCCTTCTGGGCAGTTTTTTGACAAAGGCATCGACCCCTATGTGGGCGCCGACCTTGACGCCATAGGACATGCCAAACAGCACGAACCAGCCGCAGATGGTGAGCGTCAGCTCCTGGATCCACAAGAAACCTGTGTTAAAGAAGAAACGAGCGATCACCTCGACAAAGACCAACAGGGTCATTGCGGTGATCAAGGCGTTAAGTACCACCTCTTCGATATGAGAAAAAAAGCGAGACATCATCTCTAGGACTCCTCAAATAGGAAAGAGGCCGAATGCCGTGGAAACGGCCTCAATGCATTCCTATTAAATTAGGGGGGTTAGCGCTTATTATTCGTTTGCTGCAACGGCGGCATCGATAAGATCTTTACCTATCTTATCTTCGAACTGTGCCCATACAGGTTTCATGGCGTTGACCCATGCGGCGCGTTGATCTGGGCTCAGGTAGGTGATCTCAGAGCGCTTAGAGTCGATGATGGCCTGCTTGTCTTTGTTAACCTTGGCGGCGGCGATATCGTTACCGTAGGCAATCGCTTCATCCAGTGATGCCTTGATCACCTTGCGCTTGTCGGCGGGTAGCGACTTCCAGAAGGTGTTTGAGGTGACCACCATGTAGTCGAGTACGCCGTGGTTGCTCTCTGTGATGTTGCTCTGTACTTCGTAGAACTTCTTCGAATAGATGTTAGACCAGGTATTTTCCTGTCCATCGATGGCGCGGGTCTGTAGCAGAGTAAAGACTTCCGAGAAGGGTTTCTTCACCGGAATGGCATCGACCGCCTGGAACTGCGCAGCCAAAACGTCTGAGGCCATGATGCGGAACTTCTTACCTTGGGCATCTTCCGGCAAGATCAGCGGGCTACTGGCGGAAAATTGCTTCATACCATTGTGCAGATAGCCCAGGCCGACGACACCTTTACGCTTCATCGAATTCAGCAGCAGTTGGCCGGCATCGCTCTGTTGGAAGCGGTTAACGGCGTCCATGTCTTTGAACAGGAAGGGCAAATCGAATATCTGCAGCTTCTTGGTGTAGCGCTCGAACTTGGACAGCGATGGCGCCACAAATTGCACATCGTTAAGCAACAGGGCGGAGAGCTCGTTGTTGTCACCAAACAGCTGAGAATTTGGGAACACGTTTACCTGATACTCTCCGGGTAGACGCTCTTCTACGAGTTGCTTGAACTTCAGTGCCATTTGGCCTTTAGGGGTGTTCTCGGCAACCACATGGGAAAACTTAATTTCCGTTGGTGCCGCCCAGCTGTTCAAGCTGGTTCCCAAAATTGCGGCGATTGAGGCCATCTTGACGATCTGTTTGATAAAGGTACAGGTGTTGAGTCTGGTCATTTTGTTATCCCTATAATTGTTAATCCTTCAGTGCCTTAGGGCGACTGACGGTTCACTATGTGCTTAATTCAAAGAAATTATAGGCAAGGACCAGGCCAAAAATGTTTAAATTATGTAAATGGCTTTATATCAATGTGTTGCTGCGTGTTGGTTGAATGGTAAACAGGACGACTTGGGGAGGATGTCGCCCATTGGTTGTAGTCGGATGGGTGGAAACCCACCCATTTAGGCTGGCTGAATTGTGAGGTGTGTCACGCGTTATGGTTAACTGTGCGCTGGCCAGTATTGTCGCCTGAAGTGACCGTGATATAGGACGGCTCCGGCGCCCGCCGCGCACAGGGCGCCGATTAACAGGACGATTTTAACATCAAACACGGCTAACAGTCCGCCGAGAAGCGCAGCCAGCAGGTTACCGACACAGAAGATGGTCACCAGCATGCCCATCAGCTGCCCTTGCGGCCTGTCTTGATAGGCATGGGACAGGTAACTTGGCAGGAAACTGTTATAGATGGCGATGCCCGCACCTATGGTCATGAAAGTGAGCAGATAGCTGGCATTGGTGAGATAGGGAAAGCAGGCCAGAGAGGCGCCAAACAGTGAGATGCCGACCAGACTCGCGCCGGCGTGGGTCAACCT
Organism: Shewanella sp. cp20; assembly: GCF_000832025.1. Classification (NCBI taxonomy): domain Bacteria; kingdom Pseudomonadati; phylum Pseudomonadota; class Gammaproteobacteria; order Alteromonadales; family Shewanellaceae; genus Shewanella; species Shewanella sp. cp20. The sequence continues at coordinate 27,581 of NZ_JPII01000031.1, forward strand.
GCGCTGCAACAAAGGGGTAAACCAGATGCTGGTGGCGATCATGCAGCCGGTGAGTAGCACTGTGACCCAGCTGATCTGCGCCGGCGTAAAGGCCGCCTGTTGAACCAGATGCAGCGGATAGAACTCATAGTAGAAGTTAACCCCCATGGTCAGTAGCAGATAGAGCAGAAAGAAGCGTCTGAGGGCCGGCTCCTTAAGCAGTACCAGGCTAGATCCTTTCTCTGCGTTGGCCTTGGTTTCATCGAGTTGGCGTGGCAGAAGCCATTGACTCAGCAGGGCACAGAGGATGCAGGCAAAGGCCGCGGCGCCGAACACCATCTCCATTCCCCACTCGATGAGGTAGCCGCCCGCCAAGGGCCCAAGCAGATAACCGCCGTAACCCATGGCGCTGATCAGCGAGAAACTGCGCGTCTTATCGATTTGTGGGTGCAGATCGGCCGCTATCGCCCTGGCAATGGCGATATTGCCCTCGCATATCCCCGTGAGTAAGCGAGCGAGACAGAATAGCACAAACTGCTCAGAATGGGCGGCGAAGGCCGTGAGTCCATAGCCCATGGCGCTGCCGAGTAGCGTAAGGCTAAGCAGGCGCTTGCGCCCATGAGTGTCAGAGAGGCTGCCGATGAAGCTGCCGCCTATGATGATCCCCAAGGGATAGATGCCTAAGACTATGCCCATCAAGAATTCGCTGGGCAGCCCCATAAATTGGGTGAGGGGAGAGTTGTTGTCATGAAAAAGGGGGGCCAGCACGGGATAAGGCAGTGCAATGCCTGCGACACTGATCAGGGTAACGATTAAGGTGACGCCGAGAATGCGCTGGGCCGTCTGTTCGGGAGCGGTTTGTAGGGAGTCGGTGGCGTTCATGACAGCTTTTAAAAGAATGAATAGATAGCACTACTCTACATCAGCAGTCTTTTAAGTAAAGTATTTTGTTTATTTAATTGAGTGGAGGGAATTGGAACTTTGTTAACTTATTTATTTTATTGAATTAACGTTAGAGTCATCTTATTTGGGCGGATTGATACGCTTAAGAATCGCCTCACTGGGCAGCAGTTCCAGGTGACCCTGGGCATCGAAATACCAACCCGTGATAAAGCCTTTCTGTCGCATGGTGACCAGATTTTGCATCACCTCCTTGGCTTCGATCATCGCTTCCTGCTCATCGCATTCATGGGTGAGTTTAAGATACGCGGCAATGCTTGCCAGCGACGCTGATTGAGTGACATCGGCCATGTTCAACCACCTTGAGTAGTACTTGGTTTGAGTAAAGTCTTATACCAATCGTAATAAATAATTAATCATTCTAGCTTGTTAAAACGCTCGATAACAGTATTAGTATTTTTAATTGTAGAATAACTACTTATCTAAAAATCCTGCTTTGTTCTCAAGCGTTTTTCCTGCGCTATTTCTGATCACATATTTACTGTGATTGGTATTAATGAAGAATAGTTGAGGCTAAGGGATTCGCAATAGCGATAAGCGGCGGTAAAGGCTTGCTGCTAGGCTGTTTGATTATAAATAGGGGAGTGAAGCAAAGAAGCGGAAATATGGTGGTCGATACTGGGCTCGAACCAGTGACCCCCTCCTTGTAAGGGAGGTGCTCTCCCAGCTGAGCTAATCGACCTGGGACTGTGTGTGATTTATCGTTTCATAGCTATGCTATGGTGGTCGATACTGGGCTCGAACCAGTGACCCCCTCCTTGTAAGGGAGGTGCTCTCCCAGCTGAGCTAATCGACCTGGGATAAATACAGCATTTACATATTTTGATAACAATGGTGGTCGATACTGGGCTCGAACCAGTGACCCCCTCCTTGTAAGGGAGGTGCTCTCCCAGCTGAGCTAATCGACCTGGGACATTATTATATTCGATATTCTCTCATGAAGAGGTGGTGGTCGATACTGGGCTCGAACCAGTGACCCCCTCCTTGTAAGGGAGGTGCTCTCCCAGCTGAGCTAATCGACCTGGGAATATCTCACAACATTAAACTCAATGCACCACATATTCAATCAAAGATAAAATATGGTGGTCGATACTGGGCTCGAACCAGTGACCCCCTCCTTGTAAGGGAGGTGCTCTCCCAGCTGAGCTAATCGACCTGGGACACATCAAATTTTATTACCATACAGTGTATGGTGGTCGATACTGGGCTCGAACCAGTGACCCCCTCCTTGTAAGGGAGGTGCTCTCCCAGCTGAGCTAATCGACCTCGCTGTGTGGGGCCGTATTATAGGGGGGAACGATCTACTGTCAACGCTTTTTTCGAGAAAATAATGAGTCCGGTTCAAATTTGTTCGGATCGTCTTAATGTTAAACAAATCAGGATGATTTCTGATGGCACCTTGGTGAAAGCCTGTACAGAAGGGGGCTTTCGCCTCGCTGGTTCGAGTCAATAATCAGCAAGGGTGAGTAAGGGAAATAGGCATGAGGGATAAAAACTATCGTGTAAAGGGACGAACAAATAAGAATTTGCTCGCCTTTACAGTCTACTCTTCGTTTGGCTGGGCAAGATGATCTGGCATCAGTACAAGTAAGCTGGCTTTATAAGTAGAGGTAACTCGACGTCTGCATTATCTATAAGTCGATACAAGCCATAAGGGGAGCGAGTCATTTTGCGCTCGCGGATTCTCTACTGCTGATACATGGGCTTTATACGGGGGGATTAGGATGATTGCTAACAGCCCATGTAAATAGGATTTGCAAATAGTGACTTAATATAAGGGGGCGCACTAGTGTCTTGAAGCTGGGCGGGCCCATAGACGCATAGTCATCTCGTTTATCTATACTTCTTTTTCTACGCTTCTTCTATCCTTGCTGCTTTCTATCTTTTTTCTATCTTTTTTCTATCTTTATAGCTTTATATCTTTACCGCTTTTATCTTTCGTCGTGCCTATTGTATAGATGAAGCCTGTCGCCTCTTAGTGATAGGGGGCGGGTTAGTTAGATGGCAGTCTGGCGTAACTAATGAGAGCTCGGCATTTCTCTTCGGTAAGTGACCGAGACGAGCCTGTGCGTTGTGACGGGGTGGTCACCTTTTTTGGTCTCGGGCCGGGTGCTATTGGCCTGACTATTTTCTCTTATCCCATTTGGCTGTTAGAATAGCGGCCACATTAAATAGCTCAGTCTATATTTAGACATTTCGATAACAGGTTACTGTCCCATTATGACGATTAAGACGCGTTTTGCTCCAAGTCCTACCGGTTTTCTTCACGTAGGTGGTGCTCGTACTGCACTTTATTCATGGCTCTATGCCCGCGCTAACCAAGGTGAGTTTGTATTACGTATCGAAGATACAGATCTCGAACGTTCAACGCCTGAAGCCTGCGCAGCAATCTTAGAAGGTATGGAGTGGCTTGGACTGAACTGGGATGAGGGTCCGTACTACCAGACCAAGCGCTTCGATCGTTACAACGAGATCATCGCCCAGATGCTAGAGCAGGGCACCGCCTATAAGTGTTACTGTAGCCGCGAGCGTATCGAGACGATGCGTGAAGAGCAGGCCGCCAAGGGTGAGCAGCAAAAGTATGATGGTTGCTGCCGTGATAAGGCGCCGCGTGATACCGATGAGCCTTTTGTGGTTCGTTTTAAAAACCCAACCGAGGGTAGTGTGGTATTTGACGATCACGTGCGTGGTCGTATCGAGATCTCAAACGACCTACTCGATGACTTGATCATTGCTCGTACTGACGGCACACCGACCTATAACTTCTGCGTAGTGGTCGACGATTGGGATATGGGCATCACCTGTGTGGTACGTGGTGAAGATCATATCAACAACACGCCGCGTCAAATTAACATTCTTAAGGCGCTTAACGCGCCCGTGCCTGAGTACGCTCACGTGGCGATGATCTTAGGTGATGATGGTGCCAAGCTGTCTAAGCGTCATGGCGCTGTCGGTGTGATGCAGTATCGCGACGATGGTTACCTGCCAGAGGCGCTGCTTAACTATCTTGTACGCCTGGGCTGGTCTCATGGCGATCAAGAGGTCTTCTCTATCGATGAGATGAAGCAGCTCTTTAGCCTGGATGATATCAATAAGGCGGCGTCTGCCTTTAATACCGAGAAGCTTATTTGGTTGAACCAGCACTATATGAAGGAGCTGGCGCCTGAATATGTGGCCAAGCATCTCGAGTGGCACATGCAAGATCAAAACATAGACACGTCAAATGGTCCGGCATTGGCCGAAGTGGTCACCGCCCTGGCCGAGCGTGCTAAGACGCTAAAAGAGCTGGCTGCTTCTAGCCGCTACTTCTATGAAGACTTTGCCGAGTTCGATGAAACTGCAGCGAAGAAACATCTGCGTGGCGTGGCGCTAGAGCCGCTACAACTTATTCAGAAGAAATTTGCCGAGCTAGAAGAGTGGAATGTCGAAGCAATTCACCAGGCGATCGAAGCCACTGCTGCCGAATTGGAGCTTGGCATGGGTAAGGTGGGTATGCCACTGCGTGTTGCCGTAACGGGTGCCGGTATGTCGCCTGCTGTAGATTTAACCGCTTTCCTCGTTGGAAAGGCCCGTTGTGAGCAAAGAATCTCCAAAGCGATTGAATTTGTAGCAAATAGAATAAATTCCTAAAAAACGAGTTGACACTTTTGGGTGTGCTGCATAGAATGCGCCTCGCAGTTGAGACACAGCCGGCAGATGCTCGCGGTGCACTCAAAGGTGACAAGTTAGGTAAGGGGCCTTAGCTCAGCTGGGAGAGCGCAACACTGGCAGTGTTGAGGTCAGCGGTTCGATCCCGCTAGGCTCCACCATCTAATTTGAAAGCGTTGAAGCAATAGCCTACTGGCTTCAACGAGTATTCACTCGATACGGAGTATAACGTATCAACAGTGTCCCATTCGTCTAGAGGCCTAGGACACC
>NZ_JPII01000032.1:0-5302 GCF_000832025.1 Shewanella sp. cp20
CCTGAGATTGAGAATACGTCTTCGATTGGCAGAATGAATGCACCGTCGATAGCACGCTCTGGCTCTGGGATGTAAGTGTCTAGTGCTTCAGCTAGTTCAATGATCTTAGCTTCCCACTCTGGCTCGCCTTCTAGGGCTTTCAGAGCAGAACCCTGGATAACTGGTAGGTCATCACCTGGGAAGTCGTACTCAGATAGTAGTTCACGAACTTCCATCTCTACTAGTTCTAGCAGCTCTTCATCGTCAACCATGTCACACTTGTTCATGAATACGATGATGAAAGGTACACCTACCTGACGAGAAAGCAGGATGTGCTCACGAGTCTGTGGCATTGGACCGTCAGTAGAAGCTACTACTAGGATAGCACCGTCCATCTGTGCAGCACCAGTGATCATGTTTTTAACATAGTCAGCGTGGCCTGGGCAGTCTACGTGTGCGTAGTGACGAGTTGGAGTATCGTACTCGATGTGAGAGGTATTGATGGTAATACCGCGCTCACGCTCTTCTGGAGCGTTATCGATCTGTGCGAAATCTTTAGCTTCACCACCGTACGTCTTAGTCAGTACGTGAGAGATAGCAGCTGTAAGAGTTGTTTTACCATGGTCAACGTGACCGATGGTGCCCACGTTTACGTGAGGTTTGCTACGTTCAAATTTTTCTTTAGCCATGGTATTGCCCCAATTAAGAGATACTTGGTGATGAAATCTACATACAACAAAAAATCCGATGCCTATAATGTCATCGAATCGATTTAATTAAGATAATTACGGAAGCTTAGTTGGGAAGGCTGAAGGCAGTTTATCGTGAACGGGACCCTGTTGGGCTGGCTCATAGATACGGGCACAATCAGCGAAAATTGGAGCGGATGGCGGGAATCGAACCCGCGTTATCAGCTTGGAAGGCTGGAGTAATACCATTATACGACATCCGCGCAACCTAACTAAGGTTACCTAACTACCTAGAAAAATGGTGGAGGGAGAAGGATTCGAACCTTCGAAGGCTGAGCCGTCAGATTTACAGTCTGATCCCTTTGGCCACTCGGGAACCCCTCCAGAGAAATGGTGCCGGCACCAAGAGTCGAACTCGGGACCTACTGATTACAAGTCAGTTGCTCTACCAACTGAGCTATGCCGGCGTGTCATTTCGGTAGCGGATATTAGGTAATCGTGAGCACAAGTGCAATACCTATTTTTAAAAATCTGCAAAAAAATCGCCTAAACGACGTTTTTTCCGCCACGCAAGCCTCAGAAAGTGCACTATTTACCCATAAATCTCGAACCGCTTAATCAGCCATTATGTAATCGTGTTTTTGATGTTGTTCCGCTTGAGTCTATGGTGTACTGTGCCTTGCCTAAGGGGAGATTTCATTCATGCACGCCGACAACCAAATTCATAATGCACTCTATCTCGCATTTGCCCGCCAACAGTGGGCCGAGCTGCGAAAATCTGTACCTTTAACACTCAGCGAATCCGATCTCGATGATCTACGCGGCATCAACGAATCTATCTCTCTCGATGAAGTGACCGACATCTATCTGCCCCTGAGCCGCCTGCTTAATCTGATCGTCGGCGCCAAGCAGCAGAGAGGACTGGTATTGAATCAGTTTCTCGGTCGCGTGCCGCCCAAGCGTCCCTACATTATTAGCATTGCCGGCAGTGTTGCCGTGGGTAAGAGTACGACGGCGCGTATCCTGCAGGCCTTGTTGCGTCAGTGGCCCGAACACCCCAAGGTCGACCTGGTCACCACAGACGGTTTTCTCTATCCCCTATCTGAGCTGAAGCGCCGTGGACTGCTACAACGTAAAGGCTTTCCAGAAAGCTATGATATGAAATTGCTGGTCGAGTTTATCTCTAAGATAAAGGCCGGTGAGAGTCTGGTGCATGCGCCTATCTATTCCCATATCAGTTACGACAGGGTGGCCGATACCCAACAGGCGATAGAACAGCCCGACATTTTGATCATCGAGGGGCTCAATGTGCTGCAGACGGGGCAAGACACCCATGTCGCCATACAGCAACCCTTCGTGTCCGACTTTGTTGACTTCTCCATCTATGTCGATGCCGAAGAGCCGCTGTTAAAAGAGTGGTATATCTCCCGCTTCCTCAAGTTCCGCACCGGCGCCTTTAGCGATCCTAACTCCTATTTCCATCACTACTCGGAGTTGAGCGATGATGAGGCCACTAAGATAGCCGCGAATATCTGGGACAGCATCAACGGCCCTAACCTGAACCTGAATATTCTGCCCACCCGGGACAGGGCACACCTCATCTTGCGTAAGGGGACAGATCATATGATGCACCAGGTGCTAATGCGTAAGTAGCGAGGCACTTAATCACTATAAAACAAACGGCCATCAACTGATGGCCGTTTTGTTATGCTGGACGCATGGATATCTCGCCACCGACGAAAGCCTTAGTGCCCTCCTCCGTCTTGAGCAATATCGCCCCTTGCTCGTCGATACCGCAGCAGATCCCCTCGACGCTATTCTCGCCCATCAGCAACTTGATAGGCTCACCGTCGAATAAATCGGCCTCACGCCACCTTGCCTGGAACGCCTTAAGCCCCTCTCGTTGAAACAGTTCGAGATCGGTAACCAACTGGCGTTGCAGGGCGATCATCAACTCCGTCTTATCCGGCAGCTGTGCCAGCTCAGACAGATCGCTCCAAGGCTGATCTATCTTATCCGCCTGCGCCGGCGACATAGAAAGGTTAATACCAATGCCAATGACTAGGTCACATACGCTGTCGGCCTGACCACTCATCTCGATCAGTATGCCCGCGAGCTTCTTACGGTTGAGATAGATGTCGTTGGGCCACTTAACGCCAATGCCCTCTACGCCTAGGGAGCGAAGCACAGTCACTAATGAGCAGCCGACCACTAGGCTTAGGCCCATCGCCTGAGCCATGCCCTGAGAAAACTGCCAATAGAAGGAGGTATAGAGATGACAGCCATAGGGAGATACCCAATGACGTCCACGGCGTCCTCGCCCGGCAGACTGGTACTCGGCCACGCAGATATCACCGCTGCAGAGGTCCTTCACATGTTCAAGCAAGAATCCGTTGGTACTATTTATCTCATTGAAGTAGAAACAACGGTTCTTTATCGAAGCCTTAAGCGCCGCCTCATCGATAAGTGAGATAGGCGTGGCTAACTTATAGCCCTTGCCTTTGACACTATAGATATCGACACCAAACTCCTCTAAGTTGGCCACCTGTTTGCTCACCGCCGCCCGAGATATACCGAGTTTACTGGCCAGCGCCTCGCCCGATACGAACTGCCCCTGGCTCAACAAGCGAATAATCTCCCGGCGACGGGCCCACTGATCATGCATCTGCTAATTCCTTCTGTCCGGTTGCACCTATGATCCTAGGTTCGACCTCTAACCTTACGCCAAAATCATCGAATATCCTATCTATCACGAGCCTAGCCAGGTCACACACCTCCTGGCCGCTGCAGCCCCCCTTGTTGACGATAACCAACGCCTGTTTAAGGTGAATCGAGGCATTGCCGACAGACTCTCCCTTCAGCCCTGCTCTGTCAATCAACCAGCCAGCCGCCAACTTAACCTGTGAATCCTCCAGGAGATAGCCCACTATGTCGGCATATTGCTGCTGAAGCCGCTCGAATGTTTGCTGACTAACCACAGGATTTTTGAAGAAGCTACCCACGTTACCTAATACGGCAGGATCGGGCAGTTTTGCCATACGTGTGTCACAGATACAGTCGAACACCTCTTGCGGTGTCACCCCTTGCTCACGTTCACTCAATTCTTGCAGTGGCCCGTAACTCAGGTTGGGCTGCCACGCCTTGGGCAACACTAGGCCAACCCTCAGAATCACGGCGCGACGCTTCAAGGTATTTTTGAAAATAGACTCTCGGTAAGCGAATTCGCAATCGCTGCCCTTAAGCCGCTTTATCTCACCGCTAGGCAAATCTAAGTATTCGACCCAATCACAAAATTGCGCCAGCTCCGCACCATAGGCACCTATATTTTGAATGGGCGCAGCGCCAACTGAGCCGGGAATAAGCGCGAGATTCTCGAGACCAGGCATATTCTGTTCGAGACAGAACTGGATGAGTTCATGCCACACCTCGCCAGCCTCAACCTTGAGGTAATAATGTTTGTCATCCTGGCTCACCTCTATCCCTTTGGTCTCCACTAAAACCGCTGTGCCCTGGAAGGTTTCGGTCAAGACAATGTTGCTACCACCGCCAATGAGCAAAAGGGGCTCCTGCGCTTTGAATGTCTGCAAGCAAATGGCAATAAGCTCGGCCTCCTGCCTTGCTCTTACCAAACGAAAGCAATCAGCCTCGAGGCCAAGGGTATTAAATTGCGTTAAAGAATCTGTGATCTTAGAGTCCATAGAGGAAGCGTATGTTTGCCAATCTGTAAAAAAGCCATTGTAACGTATCTGGCTCCTCCGGCCTAAATCCCAACAAAGATTAATCTTACGGGATCGCAAGATTCTTATATGGATAGTTACAGATTGCGACCAGGGGAGTTCACAGAGTGCAAACTTGCATCTTGAACTGTGCTTGTGAGCTATAAGGCACTATAGACATTAAGAGATAGAGTAAGGCAGGAATAGTAATGAGAGTTTAAAGACCGACGTCGACAGAGATAATAGGCGCCTATCATGGCCAGCCTCCAGGAAAAATCAGATACTGCTACAACACTCACCTCACATGGGGGCGAAAGGCATCCGCTTATCAAGCTAAGCTTGATGGATGGCTGTAGCGCGTAGCAGCTAGGCTGCGAGCTGGGGAGCCCGCTCAGCGGTGGACGACCGCCATGGATGGCGGAAGTGTCGATATTGAAGGAGCATTTTTCGGCTGACGTCGAGGGTAAGTATTCATGCCTACATAAGTGAATAAACCACCCGACTTTAATGAAGGAGGTTTTGAGATAAAGCGTCGATAATTTCATAAACCCTCAACGCAAAAAAGCCACCTTATTCAGGTGGCTTCTTCACTTTATTAGGCGCCTGGAAATGACCTACTCTCACATGGGGAGACCCCACACTACCATCGGCGCGATTGCGTTTCACTTCTGAGTTCGGGATGGGATCAGGTGGGACCACAATGCTATGGTTTCCAGACAAAATTGTAAATTCGAAAAGCTGTACTCTATCTAAGAGTCAATCTGAGTTCGCACTTCAATCAAGTACTTTTGTATTCTTTTGATTCAGTAACCATCGTACGAAACCCTTTTGGGTTGTATGGTTAAGCCTCACGAGTCATTAGTACAGGTTAGCTCAACGCCTCACAACGCTTACACACCCTGCCTATCAACGTCCTAG
>NZ_JPII01000033.1:0-426 GCF_000832025.1 Shewanella sp. cp20
CACTCTTTATTCAAAAGGAAGCGACTCAATGAATTCTGATTCATCACTTAGACTCGGAAGAATCTAAGGATGTTTGTACATATTGCTATGGACTCTCACTATCTCTAGTAAAGAATTGCATTGAGATTTAAATCGTTTTCGATTAACTCAATACCTGTGAGTGTCCACACAGATTTCTTGTTTTATCTTGTTAAAGAACGTTCGCCTCATACTGGAGTCCAGCGGGCTAGGGCTGCGTATTCTACGCTTCTCCCTGTCGGCGTCAAGCGCTTTTTTCAAAAGATTTTTAAGTGGTTAATTACTGCGCTATCGCGCTGTAACCACCGGCTTAAAAACTTGAACCGCTTGTTACCTTGACTCGACCAGCTTGCCTACTCGCTTCGCTAAGTAGCGCCGTTTGCCGTGTCAGTGGGAGCGCATTATAGG
>NZ_JPII01000034.1:0-24089 GCF_000832025.1 Shewanella sp. cp20
ATAAAAAAAAGATCGCATGCCGATCTTTTAGGCAATTGCGATCTTTTTCGTTTAAATTACGGGCAAAAGTGCCTTCTTTTACGGTTTTTTGACCTCTGACGCGATAAAACTCTCGATCAATTTCACCGCCTTATCATCATCCCAATCGACAAAAGTTCTGACGAAGGCGATCAACTCACCCTGTTGATTGAGAATAAAGGTCGCCGGAATCGTATCTAGAGGGAAGACCTCACCCAGCTGCTGCTGAGGATCATAGTAGGTCTCGAACTTATCCATCCCCAGAGAGGCCAGGAAGGGTTCGACCTTCTCCTTGCCATTCATATCGATCGAAATCGGCAGGACGCGAAACTGCTTGGGATCGAACTTGCCTTTGAAGCGATCGATAGCCGGCAGCTCACGCACACATGGGGGACACCAGGTGGCCCACATGTTCACCATCACCACCTGGCCACGATACTGGCTAAAGTCGATCGACTTACCCTGGGCATCTTTAAATGGCACAGGCTCGATCGGATAGGCTTTTGGCAGCACGTTGATTAGATCGACACTCGACTGCACCTCACCGCCCTGCTTCTTTTGCATGCCGGGATAGGCATGCACACTGGCGGCGTATCCGCCTAAGGCAAGGGTTGCCGATAGCAGCGCCGTGGCTAATTTTGACTTCATTTATCGTCTCGCTTGAGCAATCTATCCAACTCGGCTTGCTCCTCAGCGCTGATCTCCTGGTCGACGGCATTGCTAATACGCTGCTGCCTGACGAAGATAAAGCCGATCACTAAGCCCACCAGCAATAAGGCAATTGGACCTAACCATAGTATGTAAGTCTTGGCTTCCATACGTGGCTTATAGAGGACGAACTCACCGTAACGGCTAGTCATGAACTCGATGATCTCATCGTCACCCTTACCGGCATCGACCATTTGATAAACTTCGAGGCGCAGATCTTGCGCCACTGGCGAGTTAGAATCGATCAGATTCTGGTTTTGACACTGAGGACAACGCAGCGAGTGAGCTAGTTCCAGCGCTCGTTTCTGGTTATCTACCGACTTAAACTCATAAGTGTCCACCGGGGTGGCCATCGCGGCGCCAACCAGGGAGAAAGATAACAGTAATGCGGTAATAAACCCGACTAAGGTCTTCATTAAGATGCTCCCTCAGCTTTAGCCTGTGCCTGTAACTCTTGAATCATAGGATAGAGTGTCTCTTTCCAGACACGCATATCGATAGGACCGGCATAACGGAAACGAATGATACCGTTGTGATCCACCAGATAACTCTCGGGGGCACCGTAAACGCCAAGATCCAGACCTAAACGTCCGTCGTGGTCGAAGATGTTCTTGGTATAAGGATCCCCTTCGCGGCTAAGCTCACGGATAGCCATAGCACGCTCGTCACGATAGTTGATGCCATAGATAGGCAAAATGTTTTGTCTGGCCAAACGCATCAGATAGGGATGCTCATACTTACATGAAGGACACCAGGTGGCCCACACGTTCAGCAGTGAGACCTGCCCCTTGATGCTTTCATTGGTAATGATCTCATTGGCATCTTCTAGCTTTTGCAGCTGGAAAGCCGGTATCGGCTTTCCTTCTAATGCAGAGTCCAGCTGCTGTGGATTCAGGAAGAGCCCCTTATAGAGGAACACTCCCATCACCAAAAACAGAATCAAAGGAATAAAGAGTACTAGCCTTTTCTTCATACTTGCCCCAATTCAAGTTATGCGGTTGCTAATTTTGCTTGTTTGGCTTTTTCGCCGGCGCTTTCGGTCGCCTTGGCTCTGCGGTAACGCTTGTCCGATGCCGCGAACAGACCACCGACCATCATAAAGATGCTTCCGAACCATAACCAACGCACGAATGGCTTATAGTTCAGACGTACGGCAAACTCGGTACGGCTGATAGGATCGCCCATGGTGATATAGAGATCGCGGAACAGTCCCCAATCGATACCAGCCTCAGTCATATCCATGGTACGTACGTTGTACTGACGACGATCAGGCTTAAGCAGCGTGATGAACTCACCATCTTTAGTCACTTCGACCTGCCCCTGCTGGGCGGTATAGTTAGGGCCGACAACATTCTTGGTCTCGATATAATGGAAGGTATAACCCGCCAGCTCCTGGGTAATGCCAGGGCCCATGCGAACACTCTTCTCGATCGAGTAGTTAGAGACCATAGTGGCACCAACCACAGAGACGGCGATACCTAGGTGCGCGATGATCATACCTAACTGGCTGCGCCCCATACGCGCCAGGCTTAGGCCATCTTTAGACTGCATGATGTCGTAGGCGGCGCGCAGGGTTGAAACCGTCACCCATACCGCAAGACCGATACCAAACATCACCCAAGCATTAAACTTGCCATCGACAAGGAAAGGTGTCGCGACACCGATCACGGCAGAGACGATAGCAGGCACCATCAGCTTGGCCTTAAGTTCGCCGGCCTTGGCACGCTTCCAGCGAATGCTAGGACCTATGCCCATGAAGGCAAATAGCACGAGTGCGATCGGTACGAATACCGCGTTGAAGTATGGTGGGCCTACAGAGATCTTACCCATGTTCAGGGCATCGATCAGCAGCGGGTAAAGCGTACCCAGCAATACAGTACCACAGGCTACGGTAAGCAAGATGTTACCGACCAAGAGCATGGTCTCTTTTGACATCAGCTCGAAGCGCGCCGGGCTCTTCATATCACTAGCGCGGAAGGCAAACAGGGTCAGTGAGCCACCGATGGCAAGACCAAGCAGCAATAGGATGAACATACCACGGCTTGGATCCGCCGCGAATGAATGCACCGAAGTCAGTACCCCTGAGCGCACGATAAAAGTACCCAAGAGACTCAATGAGAATGCGAAGATAGACAGCAATACCGTCCAGTTACGGAAGGTTGCACGCTTCTCGGTCACGATGACTGAGTGCAGCAAGGCGGTACCGATCAACCAAGGCATGAATGAGGCGTTCTCGACGGGATCCCAGAACCACCAGCCACCCCAGCCGAGTTCGTAATACGCCCACCAAGAACCCAGAGAGATACCGCCAGTGAGGAAGATCCAGGCAGCCAGTGTCCAAGGACGGCTCCAGCGTGCCCAGGCTGAATCCAGACGTCCGCCCATGAGCGCGGCAATGGCGAAGGCAAAGCTCACCGAGAAACCAACATAACCCAGGTACAACATAGGTGGATGGAATATCAATCCAACATCCTGCAGCATAGGGTTAAGATCGCGTCCCTCCATTGGGATTGGGAATAGACGCTCGAATGGGCTCGATGTCAGCAGCATGAAGAGAGAGAAACCTATCACTATCATGGCGAGAATAGAGAGTACACGCGCGGTGAAGACCTCTTCGAGCCCCTTACTAAAGAAGGCAACCGCAGCGGTCCAGACAGATAAGGCGAACACCCAGAAGAGCAATGAACCTTCGTGGCCACCCCATACCGCCGCAATCTTGAAGAAGATCGGCAACTGAGAATTTGAGTGGTGTGCAACATAGGCGACAGAGAAATCGTCGACGGCAAAACTATAACCTAGGACGATGACAGAAAGAGCGATAAAGAAAAACATGCCGTAACTCAACGGCCAGGCATAACGCACCAGATATTGATCTTTGCGAGCAACACCGATTAAGGGAACGCTGGCCAATAGAAAGGCAAATGCCAATCCTATTATCAACGAAAAGTGACCTAATTCAGGGATCATGGGGTTTCCTCAGTCCTATATGAGAACTAGTCGAAGCATTAGCCTCTCCTAATTCACCAGAGTTTGCAATTCACACTACTCAAGGTACAAAATTTGAGTCATTTTAGTATTTGCTATTGTATCTGTCTGCCTCTTTCGCACAATTCTGGGTGACCTGTCTCATTCTTGCGAACAGAAACGCAGGGTTACAATTGTTATAAACTGACAGATTTTATGCTCTGACCCTTGTTTGAAACTTAAGTTTCAGCCAATTTTTGAAAATAGAATCGAACTGTGAACCAGTGCAAAAGTATCAGTATTTAACGGCTTGAATCCCTTATATTACTGTTCAATGAATAATCTTTACGTATAATCTGATCCCTATATCGCGCGGTATCCCCGCATTCCTGCAACTAATGTGAAAAAGAAATAATGACCACACTCTGGATTTTTATTGCGCTTTTTGTATTAGTCAGCCTAGTGCTGATTTGGTTTCCACACTTCCGCCAGCAAAAGATGTTAAAGGCCGAAGAAGCCGGTGTGCGTAGGGCCACCAACCTCGAACTCTTTGACAATCGCCTGGCGACGCTAGAGAAGGAACTCGAGGATGAGCTGCTGGATCAAGATGAGTTTAACGCGCTAAAGAAAGAGCTCGAGATCAGTTTGCTACAGGACATGAAGCAGGGCGAAGATGAATCCTTGGTCGGTCAGATAAAGCCTAAGAGCCTGCTCTGGCCAACCCTGATGTCTGTCGTCGTCATAGGCGTTTCAGGCTACTTCTATGCCAACCTAGGCGCCTATGCCAACCTGGACAAGGCCGTGCCCGACAATCCACACGCAGGTATGGATGCCGCCCAAATTATGACGCAGCGCATTCAGATGATGGAATCACAGCTGCAGGCCGAGCCAGAAAACAGCCAACTGCTATTTAGCTTGGGCCATGCCTATATCAGCGCCAACCGTTACGACGATGCGGTAAAGGCATTCGACAAGGCGATGGAGCTTGTAGGTACCCACGCCGAACTGCTTGGGCCTAAGGCGACGGCCATGTACTACAAGGCAAACCAGAGAATCACGCCTGCGGTACAGGCTATTATCGACCAGTCACTGGCTCTAGATCCTGAAGATCCATCTACCCTACTCCTCGTCGGTATGGATGCCTTCTTCAGCGCCCAATATAAGAAGGCCATCGATGCTTGGCAGATCATTCTCGACAGCGACAGAAGCGATGTGGATCGCAGCGCTATCATCAACGCCATTGAGAGCGCCAAGATGAGAATGCAGGCAGAGACCGGCGAGATGCCTAACGACGCGACACATCAGCAGGCCGCCACTACAGGTAAGACTGTCACCATAGATGTCTCTATCGCACCTGAGCTGGCAGAGAATGTCAGCAGTAGCGACATGCTATTTATCTTTGCCCGTAACACCCAGGGCCCTAAGGTTCCGCTAGCGGCAACTAAGGTATCTGCAAAATCACTGCCTGTATCTATCACCTTAGATGACAGCACTGGCATGGGCGGCGATATCAAGCTAAGCGACGCCAAGCAGGTTGAGGTGATCGCCGTGCTTTCTAAGCATGGGTCGGTTAAGGCACAACCTGGCGATCTGCAGGGTCGTCTGGAATCCATGGATGTGGGTGCAACCGCCAAGCTGGTGATTGACACCCTGGTACAATAATCCTGGTTCAGTCATGAACAGAAAAGCCGGCATTTAGCCGGCTTTTTTATTGCTCCCCCGCTTTATTTCAAGCATCACTTTTTAATGCGACCTACCGAGAAGCAGGCATAAAAAAACCGACCACAAGGTCGGCTTTTATCAACGAAGTCAAATTACTTAGACATGAACTCGATAGCGTTCTTGTAATCTTCGTCGGTACAATCTGTGCACATACCACCAGGTGGCATAGCGTTCAGACCAGTCTTAACACTACCTACTAGTGCGTCTAGGCCTTTCGCTAAACGAGGCTCCCATGCAGCTGCATCATGAGCTTTAGGTGCACCGGCGACACCCATACTGTGGCATACATGGCATGCCTTGTTATATACAGCTTCACCTTCTTGTGCAAAAGTGTTTGCAGACAAGGTCAATGCAGCCACTGCAGACAATGCTAACAGTTTTTTCATGTTCAATGTTCCTAATGCAAATATTAACAGAGCTCTATGCCACCCTAAACTGGGGCAGACTTATTATATAGCGGCACTAGGATACATCAAACTTCAATAAATCTCACCTTTTTGTGATTAATATCAGAATTTGACAGCTCAACATGTTATAGGTGCCCGTGTTACCTGATACATTAGCAATTGTTGAAAAAGTTCAATCTTGATGAGGAAAAGGTTTTACTTTTTGGAAGCATATCAAATTGCTGACACTAATCAGAGAGCAAGACTAAACCCCTCAAAGGGATTATGTTAATATCGCTTATGTTTACATCAGGCTTGAGATAGAGGGTTCAGTGGTAGAAGAAAAAACAGCAACAACACTGGTATCAGCCGATAACTTGACTTGTATCCGCGAAGAGCGAATTCTCTTCGACGAGCTGAGCTTTGATATCCAAGCAGGTGAGATCGTACAAATCGAAGGCCCCAATGGTGCGGGTAAAACCAGCCTACTGAGGATCCTTGCCGGCCTGTCGCGCCCCTACGCGGGCGAGGCCAAGTACAAAGGCACCGACATTACTCGCTGCCGCGACGAATACAATGACGATCTTTTGTATCTGGGCCACCTTGCAGGTGTAAAGAGCGAGTTAACCGCCGAAGAAAATCTTAACTTCAATTTAAGAATCAGCGGGTATGATGATTTCAAAACCAACCAGATCCTCGCCAAGGTAAACCTGTCTGGATTTGAAGAAGCCTTGGCCGGCCATCTGTCGGCGGGTCAGCATCGTCGTACCGCCTTAGCCCGACTCTGGCATACCAACTGTAAGGTCTGGCTACTGGACGAACCATTTACTGCAATCGATAAGAAAGGCGTCGAAGAATTGGAACACCTGTTTTTACAACATGCTCAAAACGGCGGCTGTGTCATCATGACCACCCACCAAGACATGAGCATTATCGGTGACGATATTCTCCGTAAGATTCGCCTCGATTACCGCTTTATTTAAAGGTGCAGTGAATGAATAAAGGTATCAGTTTCACCCAAGCGTTTTTCACCCTACTTAAGCGCGATCTAAAGATTGCGATTCGTCACAAGGGTGACATCTTTAACCCCTTACTGTTTTTTATTTTGGTCGTCACCCTCTTCCCGCTAGGTATTGGCCCTGAGCCACAGGTACTGACTCGCGTGGCACCAGGCATCATCTGGGTAGCCGCCCTGTTAGCCTCTATGCTGTCGCTCGAGCGTCTGTTTAAGGCAGACTTTGCCGATGGCAGCTTGGAACAGATGCTGCTTAGCCCACAGCCGTTGTCACTCATGGTATTGGCCAAGGTGTTGGCCCACTGGTTATTGACGGGCGTGCCACTGATCTTGGTAGCTCCGCTGCTGGCCGTGCTATTACATCTGGAAGCAAACAGCTATGGCGCACTGATGGCGACTCTCGCACTGGGCACCCCGGTACTGAGTTTATTGGGTGCTATCGGTGTCGCACTGACCGTAGGCCTACGTAAAGGCGGCGTTCTGCTGAGTCTGTTGATCCTGCCGCTCTACATACCGGTTCTAATTTTCGCAACCAGCGCCATCGACGCCGCTGGTCTAAATCTACCCTACAGCGGCCATCTCGCTATCATAGGCGCTATGCTGGTCGGTTCGTTAATATTGGCACCTTTTGCAATTGGTGCCTCACTAAGAGTGAGTACTAACTAATATGTGGAAATGGCTACATTCTTACGCAGACCCTCAAAAAGCCTATAACCTATCCGGCAGGCTATTGCCTTGGTTTGCGACCCTTGCAATCGGATTTATTGGTGTGGGTTCAATCTGGGGTCTGTTGTTTGCACCGGTAGATTACCAACAGGGTGACAGTTACCGCATCATCTTCATCCACGTACCCGCAGCTTCTATGTCGATGTCTGCATACATGGCCATGGCCACCTCGGCCTTCATCGGCCTGGTATGGCAGATCAAGTCAGCCGACTGGGCCGCTGCTGCCATCGCGCCCATTGGCGCCGTCGTCACCTTTATAGCACTTATCACGGGTGCCGCCTGGGGTAAGCCTATGTGGGGCACCTGGTGGGTATGGGATGCTCGCCTCACCTCAGAACTGGTACTGCTATTCCTCTACCTGGGCGTCATCTCTCTATACGCCTCGTTTGAGGATAAGGTACTCGCCGCTCGCGCCGCAGGTATTCTGGCTATCGTGGGTGTGATTAACATTCCTATCATCAAGTACTCGGTAGAGTGGTGGAACTCGCTACACCAGCCGGCCACCATTAAAATCACCGAAAAGTCATCTATGGCGCCTGAGATGTTATATCCACTGCTGATCAACATCTTCGGTTTCGGCCTGATGATAGGTGCTATCACGCTTATTCGTTTCAGAGCCGAGATCCTTGCCAGAAACGGTATGCGTCCCTGGGTGAGGGAACTCGCGCAAGCTGAAGGAGTCAAATAATGCAGTTCGATTCATTAGCAGAATTTTTTAACATGGGTGGCTACGCCTTTTATGTGTGGCTATCTTACGGCATAACCGCCTTCGCACTAGGCACCTTGATCGTGGTGAGCCTGCGCCAGAAGCGCAAGATCCTCACCGAGATATCGAAGAAAATGCAACGCGAAGAACGCCTCAAAGCCAACCGGAGTAAAGAACAGTGAACGCCAGACGTAAGAAAAGACTCGCCTTAGCAACCGCCCTAATTGGTGGCGTCGCCGCCATCGCGTCCTTGCTACTCTATGCGCTCAACTCGAACTTGAACCTTTTCTATACCCCAACAGAAATCGTTCACGGTAAGAAAGACACAGGTGTTAAACCTGAAATCGGCCAACGTATCCGTGTCGGTGGCATGGTTACCGTAGGTTCCCTGGTGCGCGATCCCGATAGCCTGCACGTCGAGTTCGCCGTACACGATGCCGCCGGTGGCGAAGTCATGGTGACCTACGACGATCTGCTGCCTGACCTCTTCCGTGAAGGCCAGGGTATCGTTGCTCAGGGTGTGTTGATTGAAGGTGGTAAGTTAGAAGCAACTGAAGTCTTGGCTAAGCATGACGAAAACTACATGCCACCAGAAGTTGCCGAAGCCATGGGTCAGACCCATGAGAAACTCGATTACAACTCAACACAGAAATCCGGTTACTAAAACCAGACATCGAATACCTAAAGGCCTCTTTTGAGGCCTTTTTTATTGCCTGTTCTCTACGTTGGCGCAAAATCGTCTATAACTATGTAAAAGACTTTGGGGCGAAATAATTTAGGGAATCCCGTCCATGCGCATACTTGCCTGTCTCTTGCTATTCTGGGTCTGCCTGCCCGTATCGGCCAGCAAGCTGATGTTCATTCACAGCTATCATGAAGGCTACCCCTGGGTGCAGGACTATCGTCGAGCAATAATAGAAAACCTCAGTGAGCCCAGCGAGTTGACGGAGATCTACCTCGACTCCAAGCGACTACCTCGCGACACCTATGTCAAACGCGCTGAAGAAGCCTGGGATGCGGTTAAACGCCATAAGCCAGACATCATCATACTCGCCGACGATAACGCCATCTCGCTGCTTAGCGAGCGCATAGCAGATACCAAGATTCCAGTGGTATTTCTCGGCCTCAATACCAACCCCAGAGATCATGGACTACAGGCCTATCAGCAATTTACCGGCATACTCGAGCGACCTTTGTTCAAACGCTCACTCCTGCTAGTCGACTGTCTGTTACCGGGAAATGAAGACACCAAACTGCTGATCCTTTCTGACAATAGCGCGACCGCACGGGCGGCCTTCGGCCCTATCAGCCCCGACTTTAAGCCAATAAAGATAGGTAAGCTGACCATAGCCTTCACCTTGACCAACTCGGCTAAGGAGTGGAAACAGACGGTGCGCGATGCCAAAAAGGCGGGCTACCATGGGATATTTACCGGGCTATACCACACCTTAATCACGGTGAGTGGCGAATACATGGATTCGGAAGAGATCATTGCCTGGACGGCAGATCATGCCCCCGTGCCCCACTTT
Organism: Shewanella sp. cp20; assembly: GCF_000832025.1. Lineage (NCBI taxonomy): Bacteria > Pseudomonadati > Pseudomonadota > Gammaproteobacteria > Alteromonadales > Shewanellaceae > Shewanella > Shewanella sp. cp20. Next base: position 9,775 of record NZ_JPII01000034.1, read on the forward strand.
GGTTTCTGGGACTTCACGGTAGGCAAGAGAGCCAATCTAGGCGGCTATGTGCTCAACGGCTACGAACACGGCCTACTGGCGGGCAAACTGATCAATCGACTCTTAGCCGGTGAGCAAGCCAGCCAACTTGGCTATGTCAGTGACAGTAAGGGGACTTTTCGGTTTAGCCTGTCGGGCGTCGCAAGATGGCACCTTTCGATACCTAAGGAGATAGCCAAAAAGGCAGACTGGGTGGAATAGAAATTTTTAGCAATAAAAAAGCCGGGCAATGCCCGGCTTTTTACAATGAACTTAAGTGTTACTCAGCAGCTTCTTCAACAGCTTCAGCAGCTTCTGGACGACCTACTAGTTCGATATACGCCATAGGCGCCTTATCACCAGTACGAAGACCGCACTTAAGGATACGGGTGTATCCACCAGGACGTTCCTGGTAGCGTGGACCCAATTCATTAAATAACTTACCTACGACTTCAGCGTCGCGAGTACGTGCAAATGCCAAACGACGGTTTGCAACACTGTCACTCTTAGCAAGTGTTATTAGAGGTTCAACTACGCGACGCAATTCTTTCGCCTTAGCTACAGTAGTCTTGATCACTTCGTGACGGACTAATGAGCTTGCCATGTTACGGAACATAGCTTGACGATGACTGCTGTTACGGTTTAGTTGACGACCACTCTTACGATGGCGCATGACCTAATCCTTATTACCTAAATCTGTACAAACTAGGACTTATAGGTCGTCTGCTAAACTGGCTGGAGGCCAGTTTTCTAGACGCATACCTAATGAAAGTCCGCGAGAAGCCAACACATCCTTAATTTCGGTAAGAGACTTCTTACCCAAGTTAGGTGTTTTAAGTAGCTCAACCTCAGTACGCTGTACCAGATCTCCGATGTAATGAATCGCTTCGGCTTTCAAACAGTTAGCCGAACGTACAGTTAGCTCTAGATCGTCGACAGGACGCAACAGAATTGGGTCGAACTCTGGTTTCTCTTCTTTCTGTTCTGGCTCAGTGACATCACGTAGCTCAACAAACGCATCTAGCTGTTCAGCCAAGATGGTTGCAGAACGACGAATCGCTTCCTCAGGATCGATAGTACCGTTGGTGGTCATATCGATAACGAGTTTGTCCAAGTCAGTACGCTGTTCAACACGTGCTGCTTCAACATTGTAAGCAATACGCGCGACAGGTGAGAAAGATGAATCCACTAGCAGACGGCCAATTGGGCGATCGTCGTCTTCGGTCTGTGCACGAGCCGAAGCTGGTACATAACCACGACCACGCTCAACGCGGATACGCATGCTAATGTCATTGTTACCAGTCAGATGACAGATAACATGATCAGGATTCATAATAGTAACATCACCATCGTGCGTGATATCTGCTGCGGTAACAGGGCCTGCGCCTGACTTGCTTAAAGTAAGCATAGCCTCGTCTTTACCCTCGATAACCACTGCCAAACCTTTAAGGTTTAGAAGGATCTCTAGGATATCCTCTTGTACGCCTTCCTTGCTGCTGTATTCGTGCAGTACACCATCAATCTCGACTTCGGTAACCGCGCAGCCGGGCATAGACGACAATAGGATACGACGCAACGCGTTACCTAAAGTATGACCAAAACCACGCTCTAGCGGCTCCAGTGTAACCTTGGCACGTGTTGGGTTAACCTGCTCGATATCAACGAGACGCGGTTTAAGAAATTCTGTAACAGAACCCTGCATTGTGTCCTCTCTTGTTTATTAGCTTTACTTAGAGTAAAGCTCGACGATCAGCTGTTCGTTAATATCCGCAGATAAATCGCTACGCTCTGGCAGACGCTTGAAAGCACCTTCCATCTTAGCGGCATCTACTTCAACCCATGTTGGCTTTTCGCGCTGAGAAGCAACCTCTAGAGCAGCTTTAATACGAGCTTGCTTTTGAGACTTCTCACGAACGCTAATTACATCATTCGCAGACACTTTGAATGATGGAATGTTAACAACGCGGCCGTTTACCATAATTGACTTATGGCTAACTAGCTGACGTGCTTCAGCACGGGTAGCACCAAAACCCATACGATAAACAACGTTATCTAAACGAGTTTCCAAAAGAGTAAGCAGGTTTTCACCAGTGTTACCTTTTAGACGTGCAGCGTCTTTGTAGTAGTTACGGAATTGCTTTTCAAGCACACCATAAGTACGACGAACTTTTTGTTTTTCGCGCAGCTGAACGCCGTACTCAGACAAACGTGCTTTACGAGCGCCGTGTTGTCCAGGTGCAGCTTCAAGCTTACACTTCGAATCAATTGCTCTCACACCGCTTTTCAGGAAAAGGTCAGTACCTTCTCGGCGAGTGAGCTTGAGCTTTGGACCCAAGTATCTTGCCATGTTCTTTCTCCAACTATCCTATTAAAAACGGGGCGATTACACGCGACGTTTCTTAGGAGGACGACAACCATTATGAGGGATCGGCGTCACATCGGTAATGTTGGTTATCTTGTAACCAACCGCGTTCAGCGCTCGAATAGCTGACTCACGTCCTGGACCTGGACCCTTCACGAAAACTTCAAGGTTTTTAACACCGTAGTCCTGAGCAGCAACACCTGCGCGCTCAGCAGCTACCTGTGCAGCGAATGGGGTAGATTTACGTGAACCACGGAAACCTGAACCACCAGAAGTTGCCCAAGAAAGTGCATTACCTTGACGATCTGTAATGGTGATAATGGTGTTGTTGAAAGATGCATGGATATGAGCCATGCCATCAGCAACCTGTTTACGTACGCGCTTGCGCGTTGAACGTGACGGAACTTTAGCCATATTGGTTTACCTTCCCGTTACTTTCTAATTGGCTTACGTGGACCTTTGCGAGTACGCGCATTGGTCTTGGTACGTTGCCCACGAAGGGGCAGGCTACGACGGTGGCGGAGACCACGATAACAACCAAGGTCCATCAGACGCTTGATGTTCATAGAGATCTCACGACGCAAGTCACCTTCTACAATGTATTTAGCAACTTCTTCGCGTAGTGTGTCTATTTGAGCTTCGCTCAATTCCTTGATCTTAGCATCTTCAGCAATTGAAGTAGCCGCGCAGATTTGTTGTGCGCGAGTAAGTCCAATACCATAGATAGCAGTCAATGCAATGACTGTGTGCTTCTGATCAGGAATGTTAATGCCAGCGATACGGGCCACTATGCACTCCTCATAAGTTAAAGGCCATCTGTGAAAAGCCCGGTAGGATACTCGACAGATGACGATTTTGCAAATAATATTTTGACCAGCTCAGAATCTGAGCTGGTCAAAAAGTTTTTAGCCTTGACGCTGTTTGTGTTTTGGTTCAACACAGATAACGCGTACAACGCCGCTACGCTTTACGATCTTGCAGTTACGGCAGATCTTCTTCACGGAAGCTCGAACTTTCATTTCATCACTCCGTAAAGCTACTTAGCGACCAAAGCGATCTAAGTTCGCTTTATTCACTAGGTTAGCTTTCTTCATCACAGACTCATACTGATGTGACATCATATGGGTCTGAACCTGAGCCATGAAGTCCATGATCACGACTACCATAATTAGTAGTGAAGTACCGCCAAAATAGAACTGTACTTTCCACGCGATTAACATGAACTCCGGAATTAAACAGATAAAGGTAATATATAATGCACCGGCCAGTGTTAGGCGAGTCATTACTTTATCTATATAACGCGAAGTCTGTTCTCCAGGACGGATCCCGGGAATAAACGCACCACTCTTCTTCAGGTTGTCTGCTGTTTCACGTGGGTTAAATACCAACGCAGTGTAGAAGAAACAGAAGAAGATAATCGCTGTTGCATACAACAATGAGTAAAGCGGCTGACCTGGCGATACTGCAAGTGAAAAATCACTTAACCAAGACAAGCCTTCATTTTGACCAAACCACTGAGCCAGTGTGCCTGGGAACAAAATGATGCTTGACGCAAAGATTGGTGGAATCACACCTGCCATGTTGACCTTAAGCGGTAAGTGAGTGCTCTGCGCGGCAAACACCTTACGGCCCTGCTGACGCTTAGCATAGTTAACAACGATACGACGTTGTCCACGCTCAACAAACACAACAAAGTAGGTCACAGCAAATACGATCACTGCAATCAACAATAATACTAGTACGTTCAAGTCGCCTTGACGCGCCTGCTCAGCCGTTTGGCCGATAGCAGAAGGTAGACCGGCTACAATACCTGCGAAAATAAGAATCGAGATACCGTTACCTATGCCTCGTTCGGTGATCTGCTCGCCCAGCCACATCAGGAACATGGTTCCCGTGACCAAACTCACAACTGCAACGAAGTAGAAACCGAATCCCAGGTTTACAACTAAACCAGGAACCAGGTTTGGCAGACCCGTTGCGATACCGATCGCTTGGAATGTACCCAAGACCAATGTGCCATATCGCGTATACTGACTGATCTTCTTACGTCCTGACTCGCCTTCCTTCTTCAGTTCGGCCAGTGCAGGATGTACCACAGTCAATAGCTGCATGATAATCGATGCCGAGATGTACGGCATGATACCAAGTGCAAAGATAGAAGCACGTTCAAGGGCGCCACCAGAGAACATGTTAAACATGCCTAAGATGGTACCCTTCTGCTGATTAAACAGCTCTGCTAATACAGCTGCGTCAATACCAGGAATTGGTACGAACGAACCGGCTCTAAAGACGATAATCGCACCAATCACGAACAGTAGGCGGGTTTTCAATTCCGATAAACCGCCCTTCGCGCTTTTTAAATCAAGTCCTGGTTTTGCCATCGACGTATTATTCCTCGATCTTTCCGCCGGCAGCTTCGATAGCTGCACGTGCACCTTTGGTTACCTTAAGACCTTTAACGGTCACTGGGCGTTCAATGGTACCTGAAAGAACGACTTTAGCAAACTGTATGTTGCGAGTAACAAGATTCGCATCTTTCAGTGCATTCAAGTCGACAACATCACCGTTAACTTTAGCCAGTTCGCTTACACGAATTTCGGCAGTTACCATCGCTTTACGCGAAGTAAAACCAAACTTAGGCAAACGGATCTTAAGTGGCATTTGACCACCTTCGAAACCGACGCGAACACCGCCACCTGAACGTGACTTCTGACCCTTGTGACCGCGACCAGCAGTCTTACCTAGGCCAGAACCGATACCGCGACCTACACGCTTAGCAGCTGATTTTGCACCTGCAGCAGGTGATAGAGTATTCAATTTCATTGATTAATCCTCCACCTTAACCATGTAGTAAACCTTGTTAATCATACCGCGAACAGCAGGAGTATCTTCCAGCTCAACGGTGTGATTAATACGGCGTAGACCTAGACCAGTCAAAGTGGCACGATGCTTAGGCAAACGTCCAATTGAACTCTTAGTCTGAGTTACTTTTAATGTTTTAGTAGCCATGGTGCTTAACCTCGAATTTCATCAACATTCAGGCCACGCTTAGCTGCAATTTGTGCTGGTGACTTCATGTGCACCAACGCGTCTACAGTTGCGCGAACGATGTTGATCGGGTTAGTAGAACCGTATGCTTTCGACAGTACGTTATGAACGCCTGCTACTTCCAATACGGCACGCATCGCACCACCGGCAATAATACCAGTACCTTCAGAAGCTGGTTGCATGTAAACACGCGAACCAGTGTGACGGCCCTTAACAGGGTGGTGCAAAGTACCATTTACAAGTTCAACAGAAACAATGTTACGGCGAGCCTTTTCCATTGCTTTCTGGATTGCAGCAGGTACTTCACGCGCTTTACCATAGCCATAGCCGACTTTACCGTTACCGTCACCCACTACAGTCAGTGCAGTGAAGCTAAAGATACGTCCGCCTTTAACTACTTTAGAAACACGATTTACTGCAACTAACTTCTCTTGCAGATCGTCTTTTTGTGGAGCTTCAAATTTAGCCATTTTTAATCATTCCTTAGAACTGTAGGCCAGCTTCACGAGCAGCGTCTGCCAGGGCAGCTACGCGTCCGTGATACTTAAAGCCGGAACGATCGAATGCAACTACAGTTACGCCTTTCTCGATAGCACGCTCAGCAATAGTCTTACCTACCGCTTTAGCTGCTTCTACGTTACCTGTGTATTTAAGCTGCTCTGATACCGCTTTTTCAGCAGTAGAAGCTGCCGCCACAACTTGCGCGTTGGCATCAATAACCTGTGCGTATGTGTGACGTGGTGTACGATGTACAACCAGACGGTTAACGCCCAGCTCTTGGATCTTCTTACGGGCGCGAGTCGCGCGGCGTAAGCGAGATGTTTTCTTATCCATATCGCGTTACCTACTTCTTCTTAGCCTCTTTACGGCGTACTTGTTCATCAGCATAGCGAACACCCTTGCCTTTGTAAGGCTCTGGTGGACGGTAGCCACGAATTTCTGCTGCAACCTGACCAACAAGCTGCTTATCAGTACCCTTAAGTACGATTTCAGTCTGTGAAGGACACTCAGCAGTTACGCCGTCTGGAAGCTGGTGAACTAGAGGGTGAGAGAAACCTAGAGTCAGGTCGATACCGTTACCAGCAACTTTTGCACGGTAACCAACACCAACTAGAGTCAGCTTTCTTTCGAAACCTTCGTTAACACCAACAACCATGTTGTTGATTAGTGCTCGAGCTGTACCAGCTTGTGCAGCGCTAGTTACGCCTTCAGCTGGAGAACACTTGATTTCGTTGTCTTCAACAACAACAGAAACGTCAGCGTTAATTACTCGAGTCAAACTACCTTTAGAACCTTTTACGGTGATAGTTTGTTCGTTTAAAGTCACTTCTACGCCTGCAGGGATAGCGACTGGTGCTTTTGCGACACGAGACATTGCTAGCTCCTTATGCTACGTAGCAGATAACTTCTCCACCCATGCCTTGTTGGCGGGCGGCACGATCAGTCATCAAACCTTTAGAAGTGGACACGATTGCGACACCCAGACCGCCCATCACCTTTGGTAGATCGTTTTTACCTTTGTAAATACGAAGACCAGGACGACTTACGCGCTGGATAGTCTCAACGACTGGTTGGCCTTGGAAATACTTCAAAGTGATTTCCAGAACCGGCTTGGCTTCGCCTGCTACGGCGTAGTCAGTGATATAACCTTCTTCTTTAAGCGTCTGTGCGATAGCAACTTTCAGCTTAGCAGAAGGCATAGATACTGATACTTTGTTAGCAGCTTGGCCGTTACGAATGCGAGTTAACATATCCGCAATTGGATCTTGCATGCTCATATTAGCTTACTCCGTGACAAGTATTACCAGCTGGCCTTACGCAGACCAGGAACTTCACCACGCATGGTAGCTTCACGCAGTTTGATACGGCTAAGGCCGAACTTGCGTAGGAAACCATGTGGGCGACCAGTTTGACTACAACGATTGCGCTGACGCGCAGAACTTGAGTCACGTGGTAGACCTTGCAGCTTAAGAACTGCATCCCAACGATCTTCATCAGAAGTAGTTGGATTGCTAATGATAGCCTTAAGAGCTAGACGCTTTTCAGCATACTTAGCCACGAGCTTGGCACGTTTTGCTTCACGTGCTTTCATTGAACTTTTTGCCATTTCGCTACCCTTATTTCTTGAATGGGAAGTTAAAGGCGTCTAGTAAAGCACGGCCTTCTTCGTCATTCTTCGCAGTAGTAGTGATAACAATATCCATACCGCGGATCTTATCGATCTTATCGTAATCGATTTCCGGGAAGATGATTTGCTCACGTACACCCATTGCGTAGTTACCACGTCCGTCGAACGACTTAGCGCTCAGACCACGGAAGTCGCGGATACGCGGGATTGCGATATCAACTAAACGCTCAAGGAATTCCCACATACGTTCACCACGTAGGGTTACCTTGCAGCCAATCGGGTAGCCATCACGGATTTTAAAACCAGCAACTGATTTACGAGCAACAGTTACAACTGGCTTTTGACCAGCGATAGCAGTCATGTCACGAAGCGCGTGCTCCATAACCTTCTTATCTGCTACAGCTTCGCCAACACCCATGTTAAGGGTGATTTTCTCAATCCGAGGGACTTGCATGACACTGGTATAACCGAACTTCTTAGAAAGCTCAGCGATAACAGTCTCTTTATATTTATCATGCAGTTTCGCCATCGTTTACTCCAATTACTTAACGAGTTCACTGTTCGACTTAAAGAAACGGACTTTTTTACCGTCTTCAAATCGGAAACCAACGCGATCAGCTTTGCCAGTGGCAGAGTTGAAAATCGCTACATTTGATGCTTGTATTGGCGCTTCTTTCTCAACGATACCACCAGTCACACCCATTTGTGGGTTAGGCTTCTGGTGCTTCTTGATCAGATTGATGCCTTCTACAATTAACTTACCAGTAGGTAGTACTCGGGTAACTTTACCGCGCTTACCCTTGTCTTTACCTGCTAGTACAATTACTTCGTCTTCACGACGGATTTTAGCTGCCATTTTGAAGCTCCTTACAGTACTTCTGGTGCCAGAGAAACAATTTTCATAAATTGTTCTGTACGCAGTTCACGCGTCACTGGTCCAAAGATACGAGTACCAATCGGTGCAAGGTTTGCGTTTAGCAATACCGCTGCATTGCGATCGAAGCGAATGACAGAACCATCTGGACGACGTACGCCTTTCTTAGTACGGACTACCACCGCGTTATACACGTCACCTTTCTTCGCTTTACCGCGAGGAATTGCTTCTTTTACAGAAACCTTGATGACGTCGCCGATACCGGCATAACGACGATGAGAGCCACCCAAGACCTTAATACACTGAACTCTACGAGCGCCACTGTTACAGGCGACTTCTAGAGTCGATTGCATTTGGATCATTTTAAGTGCTCCGCTATCGTTACTTCACTAATCCCAAATTTGGGGCATTTTTAAACCATTCTAGACCAAATAACGTCTAAAATGGCGCGCAAGTATAACACCGCAAAATAGGAATAGATAGTATTAAAAATAAAAACGGCCCCAAATCTAGGAGCCGTTTCGCTAATCACCTAATAAAATTAGGCTTTTGATACTACTTCAACCAGAGTCCAAGACTTAGTCTTAGACAGCGGACGGCATTCGCGAATAGTCACGATATCGCCAGCATTACACTGATTTGTTTCGTCATGTGCATGGATCTTAGTAGTGCGCTTGATAAACTTCCCGTATAGAGGGTGCTTAACCTTACGCTCAATAGCTACAGTGATAGACTTGTCCATCTTGTTGCTAAGTACACGACCTTGCAAAGTACGGATTTTATCAGTCATTATGCACCCGCCTTAGAAGTAATAATGGTCTTAACGCGCGCAATGTTACGACGCACGATTTTGAGCTGGTGAGTCTGAGTCAACTGACCAGTGGCGTGTTGCATACGCAGATTAAACTGCTCACGCAGCAGACCAAGCAGTTCAGCGTTCAGTTCTTCAACGCTCTTCTGAGTTAGTTCGCTCGCTTTCATTACATCACCGTCTTAGTTACGAAGGTAGTCTTAATTGGAAGCTTGGCCGCAGCTAGAGTAAACGCTTCACGCGCTAGCTCTTCTGATACACCATTCATCTCGTAAAGAACCTTACCAGGTTGAATCTGGCAAACCCAGTATTCAACGTTACCCTTACCTTTACCCATACGCACTTCAAGAGGCTTAGAGGTGATTGGCTTGTCAGGGAAAACGCGGATCCAAATTTGACCTTGACGTTTAATGTGACGTGTCATAGCACGACGCGCAGATTCGATTTGACGAGCAGTCAGACGGCCACGTCCAACAGCTTTCAAACCGAACTCACCGAAGCTTACTTCAGTGCCGTTCGCCAGACCGCGGTTACGGCCTTTGAACATTTTACGAAACTTCATTCGTTTTGGTTGCAGCATTGCCAGCTCTCCTATTTACCGCGAGGCTTACGCTTCGGCTGCTGTTTCGGCTCTTCTAGCGCAGGTACAACGCCGTCTAGAACTTCACCTTTGAAGACCCAAACTTTAACGCCGATCACACCGTATTGAGTGTGACTTTCTGCAGTAGAATAGTCGATATCAGCACGCAGTGTATGTAGAGGCACACGACCTTCACGATACCACTCTGAACGCGCAATCTCAGCACCGCCTAAACGGCCGCTCACTTCAACTTTGATACCCTTAGCACCTAGACGCATAGCGTTCTGTACCGCACGCTTCATAGCACGACGGAACATTACACGACGCTCTAGCTGAGAAGCGATGCCTTCGGCAACCAGCTTCGCATCTAGCTCTGGCTTACGGATTTCAGCGATGTTGATTTGAGCTGGAATACCAGTCAACTTGGCAACTTCGTTGCGCAGCTTTTCAACATCTTCGCCTTTCTTACCGATCACAACGCCTGGACGGGCAGTGTGAATAGTAACGCGAACACTCTTAGCTGGACGCTCGATAACAATCTTAGAAACTGAGGCTTGCTTAAGCTTCTTTTCTAGAAACTTGCGCACTTCCCAGTCGCTGCTCAGATTGTTGGCATAATCTGATTTATCAGCGTACCAAGTCGAGATCCAAGGCTTAGTGATACCCAGACGGATACCATTAGGATGTACTTTCTGTCCCATTGCTAACTCCTAGCGATCTGACACAACCACAGTGATGTGGCTGGTACGCTTGATAATACGATCAGCACGGCCTTTAGCACGTGGCATGATACGTTTCATAGTTGGACCCTCGTCTACAAAGACTTTTCCAACTTTCAGCTCGTCAATGTCAGCACCTTCGTTGTGCTCAGCATTAGCGATAGCAGAGTCTAGTACTTTCTTAACAAGTACAGCTGCTTTCTTAGGGCTGAAAGTCAAAATTTCAAGAGCCTTAGCAACAGGCAGTCCACGAATTTGATCTGCAACCAAACGACACTTTTGAGGCGACGTACGGGCAAAACGATGTTTAGCTAAAACTTCCATCTCGAGTCTCCCGTATTAACGCTTCTTCGCTTTCTTATCAGCAGCATGGCCGCGATAAGTGCGAGTTGGTGAAAATTCACCAAGCTTGTGGCCGATCATCTCGTCAGTTACGAACACAGGTACGTGCTGACGACCATTATGGACAGCGATGGTCAATCCAATCATGTTAGGAATGATCATTGAGCGGCGAGACCAAGTCTTGATAGGCTTCTTGTCACCCGCTTCCATCGCTTTCTCTACCTTCTTCAGCAAGTGTAGGTCAATGAATGGACCTTTCTTGAGAGAACGTGGCATGGCGAATCCTCTTACTTTTTGTTACGACGACGTACGATGTACTTGTCGGTGCGTTTGTTACTACGGGTCTTATAACCCTTAGTTGGGACACCCCATGGAGAAACTGGGTGACGGCCACCAGAAGTACGGCCTTCACCACCACCATGTGGATGGTCTACTGGGTTCATTGCAACACCACGAACTGTTGGGCGTACGCCTCTCCAGCGCTTAGCACCTGCTTTACCCAACTGGCGTAGCATATGCTCGGCATTACCAACTTCACCTAATGTCGCGCGGCAATCTACTGGAACTTTACGCATTTCGCCAGAGCGAAGACGTAGAGTTGCGTATGCACCATCACGAGCTACAACTTGTACATAAGTACCAGCTGAACGCGCTAGCTGAGCACCTTTACCAGGCTTCATTTCAACTGCGTGAACAACGCTACCTACTGGGATGTTGCGTAATGGCAAAGCGTTACCCACTTTGATTTCAGCATCGATACCAGACTGGATCTGATCACCAGCTTGCATGCCTTTAGCAGCAAGGATATAACGACGCTCACCATCAGCATACAAAACAAGTGCGATGTTAGCGGTACGGTTTGGATCATATTCCAAACGCTCTACCTTAGCAGGGATACCGTCTTTGTTGCGCTTGAAGTCAACAATACGGTAGTGCTGCTTGTGTCCACCACCTACGTGACGAACAGTGATACGACCGGTGTTGTTACGGCCACCGCTCTTAGCTTTTTTCGCCAACAGGCCAGCAAAGGGTTTACCCTTATGCAGATCGCTGTTTACCACTTTAACAACGTGGCGACGACCAGCAGAGGTTGGCTTACACTTAATAACTGCCATGATAATTCTCCTTTGCTTACTCAGCGCCGACGAAATCGATGTCAGCACCAGCAGCTAAAGTCACATAGGCTTTTTTCCAATCGCTACGACGGCCAGTACGGGCACCGTGACGCTTAGTCTTACCTTTGTTAACTAGAGTGCGAACTGAATCTACTTCAACTTCGAACAACTTAGCTACTGCAGCTTTAATTTCAGCTTTAGTTGCATCGATAGCTACACGGAAAACGACCGTGTTGTTATTTTCAGCGCAAACAGTACTCTTTTCAGAGATGTGTGGCGCTAGAATAACTTTTAGCAAACGTTCTTCGCTTATCATCCCAGCATCTCCTCGATTTGCTTAACAGCATCGGCAGTAACCAGTACTTTTTCGAACGCGATTAGGCTTACTGGATCGATACCAGCAACGTCGCGAACGTCAACTTTGTACAGGTTGCGTGCAGCTAAGAACAAGTTCTCGTCAATCTCTGGAGTCACAATTAATACGTCTTCCAGCTTCATGTCTTTCAGCTTAGCCTTCAACTCTTTAGTCTTAGGAGCTTCAACACCGAATGACTCAACAACAACAAGACGATCTTGACGTACTAATTCAGACAGAATGCTCTTAAGCGCTCCGCGGTACATCTTCTTGTTAACTTTTTGGCTGTGATCTTGGGTTTTAGCAGCGAAAGATACGCCACCGCCACGCCAGATTGGGCCTTTAACAGTACCAGCACGAGCACGGCCAGTACCTTTTTGGCGCCATGGCTTTTTGCCAGAGCCAGTTACTTCTGCGCGAGTCTTTTGAGCACGAGTACCCTGACGCGCGTTTGCAGCGTATGCTACAACTACCTGATGAACCAGTGCTTCATTAAAGTCACGGCCGAAGGTAGTTTCGGAAACTTCAAGAGCACTCTGTGCGTCTTTCAATACCAATTCCATTACTATCTCCTCAGACCTAAGCTTTAACGGCAGGCTTGATGATCAGGTCGCCATTAGTAGCGCCTGGAACTGCACCCTTAACCAATAGCAGGTTACGCTCAGCATCTACACGTACAACGTCTAGATTCTGGGTAGTAACACGCTCTGCACCCATGTGGCCAGACATTTTCTTACCTTTGAAAACGCGACCAGGTGTTTGGTTTTGACCGATAGAACCGTTAGCTCTATGTGCCAATGAGTTACCGTGTGTTGCATCTTGAGTACGGAAGTTCCAACGCTTGATACCGCCTTGGAAACCTTTACCCTTTGATTGACCAGTAACATCAACTTTCGCTACGTCAGCGAAGATATCAACATTAAGCTCAGCACCTACTTCGATGCCTTCGCCTTCACCGTCAGCCAGACGCATTTCCCACAAACCACGACCAGCTTCAACGCCAGCCTTAGCAAAGTGACCTGCTTCTGGTTTAGTGATGCGATTAGCTTTTTTGGTACCAGTAGTAACCTGAAGTGCACGGTAACCGTCAGTTTCTAAAGTTTTCACTTGAGCAACGCGGTTAGCTGCAATTTCAATTACTGTTACAGGTATTGACGCACCATCTTCAGTGAAGATGCGAGTCATACCTACTTTACGACCGATAAGACCGATAGCCATCTCTCAAACCTCTTCTAAGGATCTCAATTAACCTAAGCTAATTTGAACGTCAACACCTGCCGCAAGATCTAGACGCATAAGTGCATCTACAGTCTTTTCAGTCGGCTCTACGATGTCAACAAGACGCTTATGAGTACGAAGTTCGTACTGATCACGCGCATCTTTATTAACGTGTGGAGAGATCAAAACGGTATAACGCTCTTTACGCGTTGGTAGTGGGATTGGACCACGTACCTGGGCGCCTGTGCGCTTAGCAGTTTCAACGATTTCCGCTGTAGACTGATCGATCAGACGATGATCAAATCCTTTCAGGCGGATACGGATTCTTTGGTTCTGCATTGACCAGAGCTCCTAAAATGGACACATAAAAAATCACCCTCTAGCTTCTTCCTTACTGGAAAAGCAGAGCGAGATGATTTAACCGTTCGACTCCAAATCGGAGTCGCTGTATTATTTTACGTCGGTTTCGAGAACCGACAAACTTCGCCTAATGGTTAAGGCGAGGGGCTATTATACTGATCTCAAGCTGGAGATCAAGCCCATTGAACGAATTAACAGCAGTGAAGTGCTAACTCTCAAAGTGGCGAGTATTATACTTATCCCGATCAGAAAAGCTAGCCTCATCTACCGAATAAATTACCGGCAATAAAAAGGCAGCCTAAGCTGCCTTTTTCAGTGTGTTTATAAAATCAAACGCGATTAAGCGATGATCTTAGCAACAACACCAGCACCAACTGTACGGCCA
>NZ_JPII01000035.1:0-349 GCF_000832025.1 Shewanella sp. cp20
TAAGCGATGATCTTAGCAACAACACCAGCACCAACTGTACGGCCACCTTCACGGATAGCGAAACGTAGACCTTCGTCCATCGCGATTGGGCAGATTAGGGTAACAACCATCTTGATGTTGTCACCAGGCATTACCATTTCAACGCCTTCTGGCAGTTCGATAGTACCGGTTACGTCAGTTGTACGGAAGTAGAACTGTGGACGGTAGCCCTTGAAGAATGGAGTGTGACGACCACCTTCTTCTTTTGACAATACGTATACTTCTGATTCGAACTGAGTGTGTGGAGTGATTGAACCAGGCTGAGCCAGTACTTGACCACGCTCAACTTCATCACGCTTAGTACCACGTA
>NZ_JPII01000036.1:0-363 GCF_000832025.1 Shewanella sp. cp20
TACGTATACTTCTGATTCGAACTGAGTGTGTGGAGTGATTGAACCAGGCTGAGCCAGTACTTGACCACGCTCAACTTCATCACGCTTAGTACCACGTAGTAGTACACCACAGTTCTCACCTGCACGACCTTCGTCAAGCAGCTTACGGAACATTTCAACACCAGTACAAGTAGTCTTAGTAGTTTCTTTGATACCTACGATTTCTACTTCGTCACCAACTTTGATGATACCGCGCTCAACACGACCTGTTACTACAGTACCACGGCCTGAGATTGAGAATACGTCTTCGATTGGCAGAATGAATGCACCGTCGATAGCACGCTCTGGCTCTGGGATGTAAGTGTCTAGTGCTTCAGCTAGTTC
>NZ_JPII01000037.1:0-2756 GCF_000832025.1 Shewanella sp. cp20
CTGACCGACAGCGGCGCGCTCAGCTTCACCGACGTGGATGTCAACAACACCCACAGCGTCACCGAGGTCTACAACAATGACATCAGCTGGAGCGGTGGTGACCTGACCAGCGTACTCAGCGCCGGCCAAATCCAGAGCCTCATCGATGGCTTCAGTGTCGACAGTGACAGCTGGGATTACAGCATCCTCAACTCTCTGGTGCAGTTCCTTGCTGAAGATGAAACCATCACTCTGAGTTTCAATGTCACAGTCACTGATAATGACGGTGGGACGGATACTCAAACAGTCACAATCACCATCAATGGAACTAACGATCCAATTGAAGGCGAATTTGCTAAAGAGATCTGGGTACCGGCATCGCTTGCTGAAATAGCCATACCTTATCTTGATGGTTATCCACTCAACATTGATATACCAACGGATCAAGACTACACAGATGTCATCACTATCACAGGATTAAATCTATCCTTCGTCGATCCTGACGAGACAGCAGAAATAGGCCAGATCTGGTATCTGGATGATGATACAGGGGTATTAACCCTATATGACTTCGATAACCCTGTCGTACTTTCAGCTTCTGAGCTCGGTAGCTTAGTATATGTGCCTGGAAACAACGCCGGCATAGACGATCAGCTAGATATTAATCTAACCTTTACGATTAACTCAGGTTCCGACAGTGTCGATGGTAACTTTGTCATCCACACGGTTCCCGCCAACAGTCTAGGTGGAAATACTGTGCTTATCGGTGATGGTTCATCACCACTGACTTCAGGCAATGATCAAGATGCCTTCCTGACCGTTAGTAGCGCATTTGCCAGCGCCATCAACTTAGATCCGAGCAGTGGTGCATTAGATCTGTTTACTGATTTCCAAAAATCGCCTTTCGATATCCCAATTCCTAACAGCGAAATTGGCGGACAGACAGGTATAGAAAGGGAGGAAGAAGTATCTGTAAGGCTGACCATCAACGGAATCACCTTCATTGTGATAGCGGCAGCTAATGGCGTAACAGATTGGTTCTATGATGCTAATTCGGGTCTGATGAGTGCCCATATCTCTTATACAAACATTCTGATGGAATCTAACAATAGCATCACGCTGGCCGATTATCTTGGTGCCAATCCTGTCGATCCCGGTGATATTTGGACCATCACCTACTTGGATAACGATGGTGGCTCATATCAGGCACGTTTTGTTCAGGCCACCTTTACCCATGAGCAACTCCCCGATACCGCCGTAACCGTAACTGGTACGGATAATGTAGATAACCTAATCTTCGGTACCACAGAGGGTGACTCTCTAACTGGGGCAAACCTCGATGACGAAATATATGGTCGAGAAGGCAACGACTCTATATTCGGCTTGGAAGGCGACGATCAACTCATCGGTGGTTCCGGTGACGATCTGATCCAAGGTGGAAGTGGTAATGACATCATTCTAGGAGGCTTAGGAAACGATACTATCGATGGTGGCACAGGTGCCGATATCCTCATTGGTGGTGCAGGTAGCGATACCATAGATGCAGGTATCGATAGCGATATAGATACCTTGGTTTGGGATGTTGGTTCCGACGATAATAGCTTAGATACTGTGCTCAATTTCGACATCAGTATGGATCAGTTAGATTTGTCAGCAATCTTAGTCGACGAAGAGAATGGTATGTACTCTCTAGATCAATACTTAGCATTCAATTTCAGCGGTGGGAATACTGAGATCTCTGTCGATGCCAACCATGATGGAATCGTTGATCTCACGATCGTGTTGAACAATGTTGACTTAACCAATAACAACACCTTAAGCGATACACAGATCATCAACAATCTACTCGGCAACGAAAACCTGATTATTGATACAATTCCATAACAGCCGACATTGTCGCGACACCCTACAAGGTCAAACCCTAATAATTAGTGGTTTGACCTTTTTATTTGTCAATCACAAGCATTACAAACTGCGAGCATACCTTACCTTTAGCATTATTTGCGTGTCAAAAAATTGACCACTGTACAGACTATTGATAACATTCAACACTTGGCGAAAAAACGCGCTAACAGTTACAACATTTAAAATCAAGTTGTGTCATTTAATTCTGCGGGGGCAGGTATGAAATCGATAGTTACCACCAAAAATGGACAAGTTATAGATGTAAAAGGGAAGGTTTCTTTGGTCACAGAAAGCGAGCAAAAAGCAGTAACTATCGGTGAAGTGATTCCCGAAGGAAGCACTATTCTCATTGCTGAGCAGGCTGATTTAGAGCTTGAGTTTGCAGACGGCACTTCTTTTACAAGTCAAAGTCTCAATGACACTTCGGCTGTTGAAGCTGATGCATTAAATGAAATTGAACAACTTCAAGCACTGATCGCATCTGGTGAAGACCCAACAGCCGAATTACCAGAAACCGCCGCGGGTAATACTGCCACCAGTGAAGGTGACTCTGGCTTTATTTCCGTTAGCAGAACTGGCGCACAAACAATCGCTGGCGCCGGATATACTACATCTGGATTCTCTGTAGAACAGCCTACAGTTCAAGCGTTTACCGTTAGTAGTGATGACGCCCCTACCATTACCGCTAATGACACTAATACTATCGCAGAAGATGAAGTCGCAACTGGCAACGTTTTAGACAATGATCTTGATTTCGATACCGAATTATCAGTAGTCAGCTTCAGCGTCGACGGTCAAACCGTTAACGCCGGCACCAGCGTCGAGCTAGAAGGTGGCAGCCTGGTGATCAACGCCGATGGCTCTTACACCTT
>NZ_JPII01000005.1:0-2452 GCF_000832025.1 Shewanella sp. cp20
TGCATTGAGATTTAAATCGTTTTCGATTAACTCAATACCTGTGAGTGTCCACACAGATTTCTTGTTTTATCTTGTTAAAGAACGTTCGCCTCATACTGGAGTCCAGCGGGCTAGGGCTGCGTATTCTACGCTTCTCCCTGTCGGCGTCAAGCGCTTTTTTCAAAAGATTTCTAAGTGGTTAATTACTGCGCTATCGCGCTGTAACCACCGGTTTAAAAACTTGAACCGCTTGTTACCTTGACTCGACCAGCTTGCCTACTCGCTTCGCTAAGTAGCGCCGTTTGCCGTGTCAGTGGGAGCGCATTATAGGGAGCCAAATCTTTTGTGCAAGGGCTTTTTTCAATAAAAATGAACTTATTTTTTATACCTGATATAAGCACATCCTTTACACCAATTACGCACACAGTTATCCACAAAGGCATCTGTTTATACGTTTTATCTACCTCATCATTGTTATCGCCCAGATATTCAAACTACCTCAATACTTACCAACGAAAGCCTCTAAAATCTTAAGTAAACCTATATTTCGATGTAACGAGGAAGATGAAACCACCATCTTTCTCAAGTAAAAATTTGGGTAACCGGTAGCTACCTAGCAATCGCGATGTTTTCTCTTGAACAAAACAGATATGCGATAGCGTATTAGGTAACTCAAGCGAGGTTCTAATCCCCATAGAGATGAAATCGAGAGACCAGTTCAACCTCTCTATTCACGACACCAGCATAGAAGACCTCATTTATTCTCCTGCTATAGGGGCTTCACTCTAGATGTGAAAAAGAGTACGGAATAGCAGAAATAGACGGGAGCAAATCTGCTGAGCACTGGAAGGTTCACTCTCTTGCCGATCTGCTAATCAAGAAGAATCAGTCTAGCCTCTCAATTGGCGCTTGGCTTTGCAAGGCCCATATCTGCCTTCATGAATTGTAATAACTGAAATCACCGAGAAACAATGGACTTAACTCTCCATGCTTAATATAAAGCAATTCGAGCAACCACAGACATTGATGTGGAAAGTACGTCATGGGCAGCAGTATAAATATATCTATAGTGATAAGGGGAGTGATTTCCAAGAAACATTTAATCAATGGACATCGGCGGTATAAATTCAGCTTACATAAGCAGATAGCCTTCTTACCTAAAGAACATGGCGAACATGCGCTAATTTTTAAAAAGCTCTATACAAATTACAGCCGCTGGTTGAGGTGACTCATCACTACTCTTTATGAGATCGGCATCATCGACAACGATCTTCAAACCATTCTCTTCGCATGCCCCTCATATATAACATGCATTCAGTACTCTCTTGCCCATATCCGAGTAGGCGAATCAAATCACCAACTATTTATTATTGCCTGGATGCGTATGAGGGAAAAAAGATCTACTTTGAATGCACAGCATCCAAGGGTTTTGCGATACGAGAGGCGGGTTACCACAACCTTCTACTGAGCAGTGGGCGATCACAAGTGGTAACGGAAGTGTCGATATTGCTTGGCATTTGTCGACAAACATAGAAATCAACATTCCTGGCCAATATAGATAACCAACTGCACCAACACTAGCCATCAAACAAAGAAACCTGGAAAGCATGCGGCGACATGTAAAAGGGCATACAGACTGTTCTCAGATGGAGGCAAAAGGCATCACTTATCAAGCAAAGCTTGACGGATGACTGGGGCGCGAAGCAGCTAGGCTGCGAACTGGGGAGCCCGCTCAGCGGTGGGCGACCGCCATGGATGGAGGAAGTGTCGATATTGAAGGAGCATTTATCGACCGACATCGGGAGTAGGCATTCATGCCTACATAAGTGAATAAACCACCTGACTTTAATTAAGGCTGTTTTGAGAGAAAGCGTCGATAATTTCATAAACCCCAAACGCAAAAAAGCCACCTTATTCAGGTGGCTTCTTCACTTAATTAGCGTCTGGAAATGACCTACTCTCACATGGGGAGACCCCACACTACCATCGGCGCGATTGCGTTTCACTTCTGAGTTCGGGATGGGATCAGGTGGGACCACAATGCTATGGTTTCCAGACAAATTTAGTGGTGCTGATACCCAGAATCGAACTGGGGACCTCATCCTTACCAAGGATGCGCTCTACCGACTGAGCCATATCAGCACAAAACTGTTAAATAACTATGCGTCTTACTCTAAAATGCGCTTGGTTATTTTGCTTACACCTTAAAGGTTAAGCGAAATTAGCGCCTGGAAATGACCTACTCTCACATGGGGAGACCCCACACTACCATCGGCGCGATTGCGTTTCACTTCTGAGTTCGGGATGGGATCAGGTGGTGCCACAATGCTATGGTTTCCAGACAAAACTATAAATTCGAAAAGCTGTACTCTTAACTAAGAGTCAATCTGAGTTCGCACTTCAATCAAGTACTTTTGTATTCTTTTGATTCAGTAACCATTACTTACTTTGCAGTAAAAACCCTTTTGGGTTG
>NZ_JPII01000038.1:0-202 GCF_000832025.1 Shewanella sp. cp20
AGCAAGCTTTTGAAATGTTACCGCTCGACTTGCATGTGTTAGGCCTGCCGCCAGCGTTCAATCTGAGCCATGATCAAACTCTTCAATTAAAAGTTTTTGTGCTCCACTCTTTATTCAAAAGGAAGCGACTCAATGAATTCTGATTCATCACTTAGACTCGGAAGAATCTAAGGATGTTTGTACATATTGCTATGGACTCTCA
>NZ_JPII01000039.1:0-292 GCF_000832025.1 Shewanella sp. cp20
CCACACTACCATCGGCGCGATTGCGTTTCACTTCTGAGTTCGGGATGGGATCAGGTGGGACCACAATGCTATGGTTTCCAGACAAAACTGTAAATTCGGAAAGCTGTACTCTATCTAAGAGTCAATCTGAGTTCGCACTTCAATCAAGTACTTCTGTATTCTTTTGATTCAGTAACCATTACTTACTTTGCAGTAAAACCCTTTTGGGTTGTATGGTTAAGCCTCACGAGTCATTAGTACAGGTTAGCTCAACGCCTCACAACGCTTACACACCCTGCCTATCAACGTCCTA
>NZ_JPII01000040.1:0-206 GCF_000832025.1 Shewanella sp. cp20
GAGCCATGAAGCATAGTTACTCTATGTGAATGGCGAACAACAAAGTGCAGCGCGCGTTTAGATGAACCCGTTGGGCAGCGTTTGTAGGCCATTTCTACTGCGTTATCGCCAGTTTGTGTAGAAGACTACACGACACAGGCTCTGCCTTGTATAAATCACCTTCAAACTGCTGCAAAAACAAACGGCAAAGATCAACAGGCCCTAGT
>NZ_JPII01000041.1:0-55338 GCF_000832025.1 Shewanella sp. cp20
ACCTCGAAGCTTAAGGTGATGGTCTCACCTAGGGCGAGGAACTGCACATCACTGTTCAGGATGCTGTAATCCCAGCTGTCGCTGTCGACGCTGAAGCCATCGATGAGGCTCTGGATTTGGCCGGCGCTGAGTACGTTGGTCAGGTCACCACCGCTCCAGCTGATGTCATTGTTGTAGACCTCGGTGACGCTGTGGGTGTTGTTGACATCCACGTCGGTGAAGCTCAGTGCGCCGCTGTCGGTCAGGTTAGGGTTGCTGGCATCTTCTATTACGCCACCTAGGCCGTCAATTGTCAGTATTGGGAGATCGTTAGTACCCGTGATGGTAATGGTCAGTGGGACGAGTACCGCGTCGCCGTCGCTGTCGGTTAGCAGGTAATTAAAGGTTTCTGTTATTTGCTCACCGAGCGCAAGTGATTGTACTGAGTTGGAGCCATTGTTGAGTTGATAGCTATAGCTGCCATCGGCAAACAGGGTGAGTACCCCGAACTGGCCTTGGATGCTATTGGTATCACCAAGGTTGATGGAGGTGCCTTGGCTATTGGTGACGGCTGTAACCTGGGCTGAGTCTGCACCCAGGGTGTCGTTGACGAGCAAGTTGCCTGTTGCCACGGTAGCCGCATCTTCTGTGACGGCGTTACTGTCGGCGAGTCCTGTAGGTTGATCGTCGATAATATTGACTGTAATGGTACCTGTGGCGACAGCGCCCTGATTATCGATCAGTTCGATGTTGAACAGGAATTGCAGTTGATCGCCTGCGCTGTGATCGGCTGCGCTATTGAAAGCATAGTCGTAGGTAAATTGTCCCGATGCGCTGTCAAAGCCTGTAATAGTGAGGACACCGTTTGGAGTATTGATCACTATAGGACCGGCAAATTGGCCGCCACTAATGATGTTGATGCCATTAATGGTGAGGCTACTAATGCCTGCATCTGCTGCGGTTTGAATACTGTTGGCAAAACTGGTTAATAGGGCAGACGGTGAGCTGCCCTGCGCCAGGTTGGCCTCAAATAGCGAGAAGGTCGCAGAGGATACTGTTGGCGTGGGTTGAAGCTCGGGAATGATCACTTCTTCAACCGTGGTATCCGATGTCAGTGGGAAACCTGTTGTGTCCCAGCCCGCATCGGCAAGTGTCTCATCGCCGGCTCTGCCGACGGAGACGAAGTCGGATCCGCCTTCATTACCGCCAGTACCGGCTCCGGCCGCTGTTTCTGGCAGTCCTTGGGTCGGATCATCACCGGCTAGTATCTGGGCTTGCAGCGCGGCGATTTCGGGATCCAGAGCTACTGGCGTATCGGTTTCGGGCGCGGCGTCATTCTGTTGTCCCTGGCTGGTAGCATTGCTGAGCGTTGTGTCTTGATTAAGTGTATCTTGCATCAAGTTGGCTTGGGTCGTTGATGAGCCATCTTCATATTCAAGATTAAACTTAACATTGGGTGAAAATATAAGTTGCTCCCCGGCATGGATCAGGTCGCCTATTTTTACCTCTCTGATATTTCCTTGTTCATCTTTAACCTTGAGTTCGCCTACAAGGTTAACAACTACTGCATCCTGTGTTGTGATTGAAGCACCCATAATCATTTCTCGCTCTACTAAGTGTAAAATCAAGAGCAAAAGAGTTCTGTTTTGCGCTTGCTATTGGTATATCCACCTGGTTTATCTCTTTAAGTGTGGTTGGCATTGAATAGCTGTCAAATAGCGGCAATTAAGCGAAAAATAGGGGCAAATACAGTGTTTTGATAAAAGTACAACTAATTGATTGTTTTAGAGAGGGTTATATGGAAGGAAGCAAGTTGGGGACTCCTTTAAAAACAAAAAACCACCAGTGATGGTGGTTTCTTATCTAAAAACAGTATAAGAAAGCGTCAAAAAATTGCCGCTTTACGGTAATTTTGTAGCGCTTGATTCTGTTCTCCCAGGTGTTCGCAGGCCTCGGCAAGCGCCAACCAACGCTGTTTAGTGGGGGATTGTTGACAGACTCTTAACCACCATTTCTGTGACTCTCTGAACTCCTTGCTCTGATCATACAGGGCGGCGATACAGGCTTGGTATTCGGTCTGTTCGCCGAGTTTCTTCTCAAGTTCAAAAAGTTGCTTTCTTGCGTCGAGATCGGCGGGGGTTAACACCTGGGGAAGAGCGTCGAAGATCGCCTGCGTCGGCTGCTGTTTTGCCTGCTTCATCAAGAGCTTGATCGCCTCGTCTCTACGCTCGAATTTGGCCAGGCCCAGGGCATATTGTGCAATAAACTCGGTTTGTTTGCGTTCTGCACGGCTAAGCCAGTGCCAGGCTTTTTCTAATGCCTGTTCGTTCTGGCCGGCAGCTTGCCTGAGCAGGGCCAGATTCACTTCGGCGTTGAGCTGCTGATGCTCTGTCTCGTCGATAATCCCGCGCTTCTTAACTATGGGAAGCAACAGCTTGAGGGCTGACCAATCTTCCTGGGCACGGTAGAGATCGAGCGCCAACCCTAACACAGGCGGCTTACTCTTGCTGGTTGGATTGAGCTCGTCCAGCAGTGCGCGTGCCCGGCTGAGTTCACCCTGTTGTAGCAGGTATCTAACCCTAGTGGTGAGTACAGCCTTGTATGCGGCGGGGTCTTTTGCCGCCTCGTTGAGGTAATGGTCGCGGGCGTCATGATCATTTCTATGTTGGGCGGCGCGGGCTGCAGCTAATAGGTTCAAAGCCGGGATCTCACCCTTGTCAGCCCCGCGGGCCATGGCTTTCTCGGCGGTAGACCAGTCTTCTTCTGCCAACGCCAGGGCACCGGTCAGGGTATGTTTTCTGGCCGCCTTACGGCGCCACTTTTCCGGTAACAGACGGCTGTTTAGGACCAGGTTCACGCTCCAGACGACCAGCATTTCCAGCAAGACCAGGCCCACGTAAAACATGACGGCGGCAAACATGGCAAATACTAGGCTGGTTTCCAGTTCATAGTCGCCGATGGCGATATAGATATAGCCCTTTAGCCAGGACAGATAGGGGCTGGCGATTAACCCTATGATGACGATTACCAGGTAGATCAAGGCTCTTATCATAGCGATGTCTCCCGATCTTTAATCAGGCTGCCGTTTGAGACCAGTTGCTGTAGCAGCGGCGTGGTGGCAAATTGTTCTATGGTGGGCGACTGGATTTCCAGCGTGGCCAAGGCATCCAGGGCGGCCAGTGTCTGCTCGGTTTTGTTATCGTCGAGAGCGAAATACTGGAATATCCACTTTCTGGCGAGGGTTACCGACTGACGATAGTTCACCTGATCCTGACGGAATAGGGCCAACTGGGCCTGTAGGAGTTTATTGCGAATATTTTCAACAAGATACCATTGTTGATCGGGTGCCAATAGGGGAGCTGGATCAGTAGTGCGCTTGCGTATGATGACAAACTCTTCGATGAGTGCCTGCCAGGACTTGGCCAAGTTGGTCTGCCAGTCGTCGATAGACTCGGTGACTTGCAAGGAATCGTCTCTGGCGTTGATCTTGGATTCGCTACGGTTAACCTTTAGTTTCGGCAGGCGCTCAATGATGGTGTCTAGGCTAAGCACTGTGCCGGCGACATCGGTACTCTTGATGGCGGCGACATCGCTCATGTCCCGTGCCAGGGCTTTGCGGATCGGCGTCAGCGAAGGATCTTTCATGGTTTCGATGCGGTCGTCGGCGGCCTCTAACAGACTCAGCGCCGTCTGGGGATCTTTCTCTAACCAAAGTTTATTGCCTGCCATTCTGACCAGATACTTGGCCTCTTCTGCCATCCAATGATTAGGATTACGCTGAGCCAGTTTGTTGACCTGGTCCTGCACCTCACTCTGCTTAGCCTGTAGCTGGGCAAGTTTTTGATCAAATTGATTTTCTGAGGTGCGTTGCTGCTGTTCCAGATGGGTGATGCGGGTGCGCGGGTCGTCGAGACCCTGTTGCAACTGCTTAGCCAGCGCGGCCGTCTTTTCCTGTTGCTGGGTTAACTCCTGATACAGGTAGAAACCACCTGTTGCCGTGGCAAATAGGAGCAACAAGATAAATACCAGATTAAAGAGAAACCCCCAGGAAACCCCGCCGCTAGACTGAGGAGGCTTGGCCTCCTGAGGGGCCGTCGATTTGGCCTGTGGCGTCTCGGTAAAGGTCGCATCGATAGACTCATCGTGCTCTGTGGTGGCGACCGCTTTACTCTCTTGGGTATTTTTGTCCATTGGGCAGATCCTTGAAGACGAGGGCGACATCGGCGAGCAGCTGAGTAAGAAGGTTTAATCCTGTAAACCTAAGGCTGTGAGTACTGCGTCGCGGTTTGCTGCTTTTGCATTGGTGACCCGTGTAAAACCTGCCGCGATGGCTTGGTCATAGACACGTTCGCTGGGCACTATAATATGACATGCGTGCAGCCAAGCAAATAATTCTTTAGGTACAAGTGTAATTAGGTTAGCCAGAATTTCACCACTGGTAATGACTATGGTGTCAATCGCTTGCGCTTGCCATTCAAAGGCGGTGCTGGGATCGAATTCAGGGCAGGCGCGGCGATAGACCTCCCAGTAGTCCACCTGTGCCCCTCGCTCTGCTAGTGCACTAGCCAGGACTTCTCTGCCACCAACGCCTCTGACTATGGTGATCCGCTTAGCCGTTAAGGCCTGGAGTGAAGGTAAGGTGAGTAGGCCTTCGGTTTGCTGACAAGACTCGGGAGCCTCGGTGGCGGTAATGCCTTTGGCTTGCAGGGCGGCGTAGGTTGCCTGACCGACCGCAAAATATTGTTTATCCTTCGGCCAATCTGACGTTAGGGCAATATCGGCATACTCTACCGCGTTGGTGCTGATAAAGATGATGATATCAGACTGATGAAATAGCTTTTTCTTGTGCTCATGGTCGGCGGCGTCGTTAGCGACGACCTGAAGTAACGGCGCTATGGTAAAAGGCACGCCACGCTGTGACAATGCCTCGGCCATAGACTGATTGCGCCCTTCTGGGCGCGTCAGTAGTAGCTTCATTTTTACTTGGCGTATACCGCATCTAAGATGGCTTTGGCGCCTTTAGACAGCAGCTCATCGGCCAGTGCAATACCCAGCTGCTCCGCATCTTGCTTAGAACCGCTGGTCGCGCCGCGGATCACCTGGCTACCATCTGGGTTACCCACCAGGCCGCGTAGCGACAGGGTGTCGCCGTCGATTTCGGCGTAGGCGCCGATAGGTACCTGGCAGCCACCCTCAAGGCGAGTGTTCATGGCGCGCTCGGCGATGACACGATAGCGGGTTTCTGTATGTTCGAGTGGTGCCAACAGTGCCTTGACGCGCTCATCGTCGGTGCGGCATTCGATACCCACGGCGCCCTGGCCGTTAGCAGGTAGCGAGTCTTCCGCCGAGATAAAGCTGGCGATACGTTCCTCAAGTTTCAGGCGTTTCAGGCCTGCGGCTGCCAAGATAATGGCGTCGTAGTTACCGGCATCGAGTTTCGCCAGACGAGTGCCGACGTTACCGCGCAGGTCGCGAATTTCTAGGTCAGGACGTGCCGCACGGATCTGGCATTGGCGTCTCAGGCTCGAGGTGCCGACGATGGCGCCCTGTGGCAACTCTTCTATATTTTTATAGGTATTAGAGACGAAGGCATCACGTGGATCTTCGCGCTCGCAGATCACCTGCAGTCCCAGGCCTTCGGGGAAGTCGACCGGCACATCTTTCATCGAGTGCACGGCGATATCGGCCTTGCCTTCTAGCATGGCAACTTCCAACTCTTTAACGAACAAGCCTTTACCACCTACTTTTGCCAATGGTGTGTCCAGAATGACATCCCCTTTGGTGCTCATAGGTAGGAGTTCGACGACCAATCCCTCATGGGCTTTTTCTAGTTCGGCTTTAACAAATTCAGCTTGCCACATTGCCAGTGGACTTTTACGTGTAGCGATACGAATGACGTTTTGAGACATGCTCGATATTCCATCAGAGGCCATAGTTGCGCTAATGCTAACATTGCTTATTGCTATATGTAAGAAATGCCTGTCGATTCTTTGAAGTTCACCCGTTTACCGTTTTAGCGCCATGAGGAAAAAGTGTGATCCAGCTCTCATATACTTGCTGTTTTTGTCTAAGCTGTTAGCATGCTATAGGTGAGCTAAATTGACTAGGTTGCTTGAAATTGAAAGAGCAAGAGCATTTTATCGCAACGGCGGAGCGCTTAAACAAGGTACGTTTAGCACGTGCGCTTGCCATATTGACGCCCCTGCAGCGTCATTTGATGCAACTGATCCCTGTGCTGTTTCATTATCATCGTAGCGACTATCCCGGCTACAACGGCCCCATGACGCCTAGCGGCATATTCGAATACTTTCCCAGTGATGATGCCCTCGAGGCCTGCGACACCCTTGGGCTCAGCGAGCCACAGGTGATTCACCAGCAGCAGAGTGCCATCTATGGCGTCTATACCATGGGCAGCACCGCCAGTTTTGGCCAGAACCCTAAGAGTGATATCGACGTTTGGTTGGTGTATGACCCGACCCTGGCCGAAGATGAAATTGCCTCCCTGCAGGAAAAGTCCCAGCGACTGACGGCCTGGTTTGGCCAACATGACCTCGAAGTGAATATCTATCTGGTTCATCCGAAACAGTTTCTTGCCAGTAGTGGCGAAGGCGTATATCAGGCTGCCAGCCTCGGCTGTGAAAACAGTGGCAGTGTGCAGCACTGGTTGCTGCTCGAAGAGTTTTACCGCAGCCACATCTGCCTCGGCGGTAAGCGGGTCGCCTGGTGGCCGGGGGCGGAGGCGATAGAGAGTCATCTCTTCCTGGGCGACGTGAGTAACTTACCCGCCAGTGAGTACTTTGGCGCCTCCCTGTGGCAGCTCTATAAAGGACTGGATAAACCCCATAAGGCGCTGCTCAAGGTAATGCTGCTGGAGGCCTATGCCAGCGATTATCCCAATAGTAATCTGGTGACCACCCAGGTGTGGCAGCGCACCCTGGCAGGGGATTTTTCGGCCTTCAACGATGCCTATTTTCTGCTGTATCAATCGATCGAACATTATCTGGAATACAAGGGGGATAGGCGGCGCCTCGAGATTGTACGCCGGTGTTTCTATTTGAAATGTGGTATCAGGCTGACGGTCGTCGAACACCCTAAAGACTGGCGCTACTACAAGTTGCAGTCGCTAGTGACGCGTTGGGGTTGGTCTGACAATTTGCTGCGCACCTTAGATCAGTGCGCCAGCTGGCACTGTGGCCAGTTACAGTGGTTCAACGAACAACTCAATGAGTTGATGCTTGGCTGCTATCAGACCCTGCTGCAATTTGCCTCGGCCAACAAGCTGAGCGACAGCCTGAAGATCTCCGAGCTGGGCCTGTTGACCCGTAAGCTACACACCTATTTTAGTGAGGATGATAGGCAGATCATCAGCCTCAATCGGCTCTGGACGCGATCCGTGGCCGAGGCGCACCTGACGGTGATCTATAGCCACAACTCCAAGGAATATTACCTCTATCGCTGCACGCCAGAGTCGAAAAACTTCATGGGGAATCGCGCGGTATTCCACTCTCATAGTAAGGCTAAGTTATTGATTTGGGCCAGCCTGAATGGTGTGTCGACCGCTCAAACACAATGGTATGCCTTCGGCGAGGGTAAGGGGCGTGACAGGGCGCTCACCAAGGCGGCCAAGCGTCTGCCAACTATCATGTCGGAGCGTCGCTGGCGGGCATCCAAGCTGGATCTGTGTCAGCCATGGCATTTTCGCCAGCTGCTGTTTCTGATTAATTTTAATCGCGACGAGACCGAGTTGTGGCGGGGGCAGGAGATCATTTTCGACTACATGAATGCCAATATTTTCTCCATGGGGCGCCATCATAAAAACATGGTGCAGTCGTTGGATGTGATCTGCCAAAACAGTTGGGGAGAATGGCATTGCCATCACTTTGAAGGCAACGAGGCCATCTTAGATGCCCTGGTTCATATTACGCCCGGCATGCAGAGGGCGCCCCAGCCGGTGAAGGTGGATGTGGTGAGCTGTTCCAGCCGGTTGAGTTCGCAGATCGAGCGCAGCATCAGCCAGCTGGTTCACAGAGCAAATCGCATGTGTACCAAGGCGAAAACCTCGTCGACCATGGTGCATCCGCTTCAGGTGGGTGGCATTAAATATGGCCTGTTTTTCAACTCTAAGGGCATGGTGTATCAGGATCTGAGTGAGTCAACGGCCTTCTATCAGCGACTCTCCAAGCAACGTATGCTGGAGCTGCCGCGGCCGGATCTCGGCAACGAGCCTTTTAGTAAGATCCCTGAGGTGATCCAAGATTTTGCCGCCATAGGTGCGATTCAATACTTCCTGCGGTCGGGGAAGGAAGGGATAGACGTGTTTGTGCTCGATGAAAAAAATGAGCTGAATCATTATGTTCAGCCGGGGAATAACCTGGAGGAGCTGGTGAGTCAGGTGAGCCATCATCACGCCTTTGCCGACTCTTATCTGGATAACGAACGCTTTAATCTACCGCAGTTTTTCCGTCTGGTAAGAGTCGATGGCCGACTGGAGGCGCAGCCCTTTGGGGTCAACGCCGATGAGGCAGCCATCGAATTTTAACGCCGGATTATAGGCTCAGCGCTATACCACCCTGACGCAGGATAGAGGCGAGCACGAAGGGCATAAATTCGCCTGCATCGCTGCGCTCATCTAACCATTTGCCATCGACGTAAGAGAAATGGTATCCGCCAAACTGTGTCGCCACCCAGATCTGATGCAGGGGCTCTTGCTTATTGATGACGATCTTGGACTTGTCCTGAAACTCGAGTTGCAAAACATTGCCTGAGGCATCGATGTCGATATCGGCATCTTGCTCATCGATTGCGTTCTCTATGGCATCTTCAAGGGCGTTAAACATTTCGTCGGCGAGCTTATGGTACTCGGAATCTGTCATTGCCATCTGGGCATCCTTCAGTGGAGTGGGTTGTTGCAGAGCCCACATAGTAATACCAATTTTACTAAATATCTAACTTTGGCCAGGTCTGGGTGCAGTTAAGGTTTTTATGTGGAACAGGAGTTTCATTTACCACTCTGGGATAAGGGCTGGCTGCCCTTGGCACGAGAATGAATAAAAATATTCATATTCGGGGTTTTTAGTCTGGGTTAAGCTTGACGTTTTAACCCTATCTCTGCAAACATCAGATAGCCTCTATATTGATTGTGCAAGGGCGAGTCCCAAGCCGGGTGAGCACACTGTTTGATGGTGATAATGCCTGCCTGTACCGCTTAGGGAATTCGTTTTTTCCTGATGATGGCAGACATATGAAATATAGATTTTTATAGGCTTTAGCGGGGATTTATCCTGTTTGGGGTAAAAATCATCTTTTTCTCCCCTCTAGCCTAGATAGCGCATACAATCATGAGAAACATGATTAAAAAAGGTGCGGAGCCCTTGGCTACCGTGTGTGATCCCCTCGATACTGGAATGTCTGATGTTGAATAAGATGAAACCGATTTTGTTTATGTTGTTGGCGAGTGTTGTGCTGAGTGCCTGCGGACAGAAGGGGCCTCTGTACAAATCGCCAGAACAGGAAGACAACCAGAAGGCGCAGGTGGAACAGCCCACATCAGCAACCCAGCAGAAGAACAATAAGGACTAAGCCAAGTGGATCACTTTCTTTATCAACAAGACGAGCTCCATGCCGAGCAATGTGCCGTTGCCGAACTGGCCAACACCTATGGCACCCCCCTCTATATCTATTCGCGCGCGACGTTAGAGCGTCACTGGCATGCCTTCGATAAGGCGGTCGCCGACCATCCGCACATGATCTGCTATGCGGTAAAGGCCAACTCGAATCTGGCGGTGTTGAATGTGTTAGCACGGCTGGGCAGTGGTTTCGATATAGTCTCCGGCGGCGAACTCGCTCGAGTATTAGAAGCAGGTGGAGAGGCGAGTAAGGTGGTCTTTTCCGGCGTCGGCAAGACGGTTGCCGAGATGGAGATGGCGCTGGAGGCGGGGATCTACTGTTTTAACGTCGAGTCGGCCGCTGAGCTTGAGCAGCTAAACGAGGTCGCCCTGAGGCTGGGTAAGGTCGCGCCTGTGTCGCTGCGGGTGAACCCTGATGTGGACGCCGGTACCCATCCCTATATCTCCACCGGTCTTAAAGAGAATAAGTTTGGCATCGCCATGGAGGAAGCCGAGGCGATCTTCCTGCGGGCCAATACATTAGCTGGCTTGGCGGTGAAGGGCGCCGATTGTCATATCGGTTCACAGCTGACCGAATTGCAACCCTTCCTCGATGCCATGGATCGCATGTTAGCCCTTATCGACCGCCTGGCAGAGCAGGGCGTTAAGATTGCTCATCTTGATGTGGGCGGCGGCTTGGGCGTGACCTATGATGGTGAACAGCCGCCTGAGCCAAGTGCCTATGCTAGTGCCTTACTGGCCAAGCTCGCGGGACGCGACCTGAAACTCATCTTCGAGCCGGGGCGCGCCATCGCCGCAAATGCCGGTATCTTTGTGACTCAGGTGCTCTATCTGAAAGAGAATGCCGATAAGAATTTTGCTCTGGTCGACGGTGCGATGAACGACCTGATCCGTCCTTCCTTGTATAGCGCCTGGCAGAAGATCATTCCCGTGGTGCCTCGCCCGGGTGAGACCCGTCATTATGACGTGGTGGGCCCAGTGTGTGAGACTGGCGACTTCTTAGGTAAAGACAGGGCGCTCAATATCGCCGCAAACGATCTTCTAGCGGTGCGCTCGTCGGGCGCCTATGGCTTTACCATGGCATCAAATTATAACTCCCGTCCTCGCGCCGCCGAGGTGATGGTGGATGGCGATCGTCATTATTTGGTGAGAGAGCGAGAAAAAATCGCTCAATTGTGGCAAGGTGAACAACTCCTCCCTTAAGCAAGGGAGGCCGGTTATTTATTGAAGGAAAACACTTTTGATCCATTTCACCAAGATGCATGGTTTAGGCAATGACTTTATGGTGGTCGATGGCGTGACGCAGAATGTCTATTTCTCGCCCGAGCAGATAAAGCGCTTAGCGGATCGCAATTTCGGCATAGGTTTCGATCAGCTTCTGTTAGTGGAGCCGCCTTATGATCCTGACCTGGACTTTCACTATCGCATCTTCAATGCCGATGGTAGCGAAGTCGAACAGTGTGGCAACGGCGCCCGCTGTTTTGCACGCTTCGTCAAGAGCAAAGGGCTGATCCATAAGCAGAAGATTAAGGTCAGCACCTCATCGGGCAAGATGACCCTGAGGCTGGAGCGCGACGGTAGCGTCACGGTCAACATGGGTATCCCTGTGCTCGAACCCAGCAAGATTCCTTTCAACGCCAAGAAGGCGGAAAAGACCTACCTGTTGCAGGCCGAGCAGCCAGAGGGGATGCAAACCTTCTTGTGTGGCGCCGTGTCTATGGGTAATCCCCACTGCGTGCTCGAGGTCGATGACGTGGCGAATGCTGAGGTCGAGCGGATCGGTGCCTTGCTGACCAAGCATGAGCGTTTCCCCAAGGGGGTGAACGTGGGCTTCATGCAGGTGGTCGATGCAAACCATATTAAACTTAGGGTATATGAGCGCGGCGCGGCCGAAACCTTGGCCTGTGGAAGCGGTGCCTGTGCGGCCGTGGTCGTGGGGCAGTTGCAAGGCAAGCTGGCCAGGCGCGTGCGGGTCGACCTGCCCGGTGGTAGCTTAACCATTAATTGGGAAGGCGAGGGTAAGCCCCTATGGATGACGGGGCCTGCTGAACATGTATACGATGGACAGATACAGCAATGAATGATGCGATGAACAAAAAAGCCGAGTTGCCCTTCGATGAAGTCTTGATCCGCGAGTATCTGCTCGACAATCCCGACTTCTTCGCCCGCTACCCAGAGTTACTACTCGCGATGCGAATCCCCCATGAGCAGCGCGGCGCCGTCTCTCTGGTGGAGCGTCGCCAGGAGATGCTGAGAGCCAGGGTGACGCAACTCGAAGAGGAGATCACCTCGCTACTGGCCATGGCCTCGCGTAACGAACAGATCTATATGTTCAATACCGCCTTGTCGCTCAAGCTGTTGCAGGCCGAAGACCTGGGCGACTTGAGACAGATATTGTCGAGCGAATTACAACAGCAGTTTCAGTTTACCCATGTGCGACTGATCACCGTTCATGATATCGACAGCGAATTGTCGAATATCTGGAGTGAGCGCCTGAAACAGGGTTACTATTTTGGCCGACTCACTCAAACCGAATCCAAGCGCTTGTTTGGCTGTGAAGTGGGCTCGGTGGCGCTGTCTCGCCTGTCACAGCAGTGTGGTCAGGTGATCTTTGCCATCGCCAGCCAGGACCCTATGCATTTTCATCCCGAAATGGATAACCTCTTGCTGGATCAGTTAAAACAGTTGCTCGATCACCTGCTACCTAAGTTGTGATATCGCTATGTCTGTCGACTGGGTGAAGGAATTTGTCTCTTTTCTGGCGAACGAGCGGCAGCTCTCTCCCCACACGGTCAGAAATTATCGCTTCGAGCTCGACCGGCTCGGCGAGCTCTTACCTCAAGATCTTGCCTGGGGCGAGGTGAGTGACGAGCAGCTGCAAGCCGTGCTCAATAAGCTGCACCGTAAGGGGCTCGGGCCTCGCTCAATCGCCCTGACGCTTTCGGCCCTTAAGCAGTTTTGTCACTATCTGCTGCAAGAGGGCTATATCAGTAAAGATCCCAGCCTTAACCTCAGCGCCCCCAAACAGCAAAAGCCCCTGCCTAAGAACATGGATCTCGACTCTGTGACCCATCTTCTGGCTATCGAGGGAGACGATCCTTTAGCGCTGCGAGACAAGGCGATCATGGAGCTGTTCTACTCATCCGGCTTGCGCCTGGCGGAATTGGCGGCCCTGGATACCCGGGATATTGCCAGCGGTGAGCATCAGGTGAAAGTCATGGGTAAGGGCAGCAAGGAGCGTATCGTGCCCATAGGTAGCATGGCGCTGACTGCCATCGACGACTGGCTCAAGGTGCGAGCAAGCCTGCCCTGTGAGGACGATGCCCTGTTTGTGACCGCCAAGGGTAAACGCCTCGCCCACCGAAGCATTCAGGCCAGGCTAAACAAGTGGGGTCAGCAGCAGGGGTTAAATGCCCGGGTGCATCCCCACAAACTGCGTCACTCCTTCGCGACTCACATGCTGGAATCCAGTGCCGATCTCAGGGCGGTGCAGGAACTGCTTGGCCACGCCAACCTGTCGACGACTCAGGTCTATACCAGCCTGGATTTTCAACATCTTGCCAAGGTCTATGACGGCGCCCATCCTAGGGCCAAGAAGCGAGGTGGCAATGGTTAGTGTGGCCATAGGTCTGCGCCCCTTCAAGGCGATCAGCTTCGACCTGGACGATACCCTGTATGACAATCGGCCCATCATCATGACGGCCGAGAGGCGCCTGCTGAGCTACCTGGCCGAGAAGCATCCGGTAACCCAAGATTGGGGCCTGGACGACTGGCAGGCCTTGAAGCGCCAGCTTATCCAGCAAGCGCCCATGTTGGCCCATGACACCTCGGCCGCGCGTCTGGCGACGCTGGAGCAGGGATTGATGACCTTAGGTTATGCCAGGAAAGTCGCAGCAGAGGCGGCGCAGCAGGCCTTAGCCTATTTTGTGGAGCAGCGCTCAGACTTTAGGGTCCCAGCTGAGGTGTTGGCACTGCTCACCAGGTTGGCCGAATCTTATCGATTGGTGGGGATCACTAACGGCAATGTGGACGCTCATCGCATTGGTTTAGGCGAGCTATTTGAGTTTGTTCTGCACCCAGGCAATGGCACCCGCATGAAACCCTATCCCGATATGTTCTACCAGGCCTGTCATCGGCTCGATATCGATTGTGATCAGCTCTTACACCTGGGCGATAGCTTTAAGGCCGATGTTCAGGGGGCGCGCCGAGCGGGGTGTCAATCTGCCTGGCTCAACCCTGCGGTCGGACGGGAGCCACAGAAAAACGCCCAGGGGCAACTCCCTCATATTACCTGTAGCAGTTTGGACGTTCTCCTAGCGCTTATTGACTAGGGCACTTATTTATACTTTTTAGCTAGGCGTCACAGTCCATTAATCTTATTTCCTCTATTGTCAGCGCTATCATTTCAAGGATAGAGAGGACTCATGCGTACAAGGTTACTTCCCCTATTGCTGCTGGCGTGGACAACGCCGGTATTTGCTCATGGCATCACTCATGGTGCCGGCTTCATGACAGGCTTTAATCATCCCGTATTGGGCTTTGACCACCTCCTGGCCATGCTTAGCGTGGGCCTGTTGAGTACTCAGCTGGGTGGGCGAGCGATCTGGACCGTACCGCTGGCCTTCATGGCCTTCATGCTATTTGGCGGAATACTGGGACTCTATGGGGTAGAGCTGCCACTGGTGGAGTTGGGGATTGCCTTGTCTGTATTGCTGCTTGGTCTGGCGATCGCCTTAGGGCGACAGATTCCGCTGCTGCTCGCCATGGGATTTGTCGGGCTGTTTGCCATCTTTCATGGCCACGCTCACGGTGCCGAGATGCCGGCGTTAGCCAGCCCAGTGCTCTATGCGTTAGGTTTCCTCACTGGTACTGCGGTGATCCATTTGTTAGGCGTGGCGCTCGGCATCATAATGCAACACCTTAGCCGTAAGCTGCCGCTTCTGCGCCTCAGCGGTGGTGTGATTGCCTTGGTGGGTGGTTACCTGATCGCCGGATTTTAAAGGCTTGGTATAGCGGGGCTCCGATGGCAGAGCCCCGAGAGAAGCCCTTTTAAATAGCCAGGGTCTTAGGGAAAAGGATGTTGTTCTCGATATGGATATGCTGGTGCAGATCGGCGACAAACTCTTTTAGGCTGGCATAGCAGATACGCCAGGTGGTACAGGCGTGTGCCGGCGGGGTAAAGTCGTTAGTGAGGGCTCTCAGGCGCTCGACGATCTCGCTGGCCTCATCATGCTCATGTTCCATCGCGTTGATGGGGTTGCCTATGTGACCAAAGCAGCCGCTGACCTGTTCGCCATTGGCCATGGCGCGGATAGCCGGGAACAGGATCTGTTCCTCCTTCATCAGATGGGGCATGAGATCTTCTATCAGGGCACGCACCCAACCCGCAAAGGGTTTGATCTCGTCATAATGTTCGCCATGGGCGCGTACCATCTTCTGGCTATATTCGATCAGCAGGGGGGCTTTCTCACGAACATAGTCATGATGGGTCGTCTCGATATAGTCGATCAACTCGGCGAGAGGGAGTTGATTCAGACTATCTTCCTGCATCCCTTCAGCCTTAACCGCCTGGAGCGCCGCCTCTACCTCAACCAGTGCTATGCCCGCTCGATCACAGGCCTTTGCCAGGGTGCGCTTGCCGCCACAGCAGAAATCGATGCCAAATTGGCTAAATACATGGGCACGGCGAAAGTCGCCAGCCACTAAGCTGCCAACCGTCTCGTCGGCAAATTCTGAGGCCAGTGGGGACTGTGTAGATAAAGACATGGTGACTCCAACATTAAAAAGATGTATTTAATAAGCGTGTTTTTGATGGTAGAGAGATTGCCGATTAAATTCAACGTAAACTTGAGTAATTTAGTCGGGTTTGTTGAGGCAGATCATGATTTGTGCGCTAAGGCGCTAGCACGAGATGGTGGAATAGAATGAAGGCTCGTACGGTTGGGCTTGCATTAAGTGGCTGAAAGCAAAACGGGCTCACCATTGCTGGTGAGCCCGTTTAATACAGCTAACTAAGAAGGTCTTAGTTCATGCCGTATTTCTTTAATTTCTTACGCAGAGTACCACGGTTGATACCTAGCATGTTGGCAGCACGAGTCTGGTTGCCACGGGTGTGTTGCATGATGATATCTAGTAGAGGTGCTTCAACTTCACATAACACCATTTCATAAACTTCTTCGGCTTCCTGGCCGTCCATTTGAGCGAAAAAGTTAGTTACCGCACGCTTCACTGCGTCACGAAGTAACTGAGGCTTGATAGTGCCGTTAGCGGTTTCGATTTTGCCTACGGTAAGCTGATGAGCTTCTGGTTGAGTTGTCTGATCAAACATTCGTATTCTGCTCTTTATTAATTCTTTACTAATTCATCAAAATAACGCTCCAACATGGAACGTTGTTCTTCAACAGTTTCCAGCCGATTGAAGTCGGCTCTGAAAGATCTCTGCGCTTCTTGGTCCAGATACCATCCAACATGCTTTCTGGCGATACGTAACCCTTTGTATTCACCATATAATGCATATAAATTCTTGAGGTGTTCCAGCATCACTTGACGCTTTTCGTCCACTTCAATGGGCGCTAGCTTATTACCTGTTTCCAAGTAATGTTGGATCTCTCTGAATAGCCAAGGTCGTCCTTGAGCGCCTCTTCCTATCATCACGGCGTCTGCCCCCGTATAGTCCAGCACGTGACGTGCCTTCTCTGGAGTGCAGATATCGCCATTTGCGACAACTGGAATAGAGACATTCTGTTTAATCGCACGAATCGTGTCGTACTCGGCATCGCCTTTGTACATGCATTGTCGCGTACGGCCATGGACCGCGAGCGAGGCAATGCCACAATCTTGCGCAATTTGGGCTATCTGAACGCCATTTCGGTGTTCTGGTGCCCAACCTGTGCGAATCTTCAGGGTGACGGGTACATCCACAGCGGCAACGACAGCCTGTAAAATTGCTTTTACCTGCTCTGGTTGCTGCAGTAGTGCCGAACCTGCCAACTTCTTATTCACTTTCTTTGCAGGACACCCCATGTTGATATCGATGATCTGTGCGCCCTGTTGTACGTTGACAACGGCGGCATGGGCCATCATATCGGGGTCGGCACCTGCAATTTGTACTGAGCGAATCCCATCTTCACCAGCGTGTGCCATGCGCTGTCGGCTCTTGTCTGTGTCCCACACCTCGGGATTAGACGAAAGCATCTCCGATACGGCCAGGGCGGCACCGTAGCGTAAACAGAGATTTCGGAAGGGTTGGTCGGTGACTCCTGCCATAGGAGCCACGATCAGCTGATTCTTCAGTTGATAGGGTCCAATCTGCATTAATCATTACACCTTGCGCTTCAAAGGGGCGCTATAGTACGCCTTTTTCAAGCCGGTGAAAAGGTCAATAAATGACCTGAGAGCAACTTTTTTGCTTGACTTTTGCGAGCTGAGAAGTCTGTGGCGGCCTTGCGGCCGCTGGCTTTTACCCCTATTTACGTCTGCCTGTCAAGCGGCTCCAATCTTCTTTGTGAGCTGGTGCGTCCATGTCGAACCACTGGGCATAATGCTGGCTGATCTCGTCGGCTTGTTCCTTTAACAGACCAGAGAGTGCGAGCAAGCCGCCCGGTTGTACTTTTTCGGCGATCAGCGGTGCCAGTTCGCGTAGCGGGCCGGCAAGGATGTTGGCAACCAAGACTTCCGCCTTAAGATCGGCCGGTTGGTCCTCTGGCAGGTACAAGGCTAGCTTGTCGGCCACATGGTTACGTTCGGCGTTAGCCTTAGAGGCCTCGATCGCCTGGTAGTCGATGTCGATACCGGTAACCTTGGCGGCGCCCAGCTTGAGCGCTGCGACGGCGAGAATGCCTGAACCACAGCCAAAATCGATCGCCTCTTTATCTTTTAGGTCTAGGCTGTCCAACCATTCGAGGCACAGGGCCGTGGTTGGGTGGGTGCCGGTACCGAAGGCCAGGCCGGGATCCAGCATGACGTTGACTGCGTCTGGGTCGGGGACTTCGCGCCAGCTTGGGCAGATCCATAGGCGACGACCAAATTGAATGGGGTGGAAGTTGTCCATCCACTCTCTTTCCCAGTCTTTGTCTTCGACCTGTTCTATCTTGTGGCTAAAGTCTGCGCCTAAATAAGGCTGTAGCTTAAGCATCTCCACCACAGGCGCCAGATCATAGTCTGCCTCGAACAGGGCGGTGATCACCGTATGGCTCCATAGCGGAGTCTCGCCCAGGTTAGGCTCGTAGATCGGGGTGTCTTTACCATCTTCGTAGGTGATCGACAGCGAACCCAGCTCCATCAGCATGTCGCTGAGTTGCTCGGCGTGTTGGTTATCTGTGTCTATCTTTAACTGGATCCAGGCCATGGGATCTTCTCTCTAAGGTCAATATAAGTTCAATAATGGCCCTATTGTAAACCAAGCCTAAGGCAAAGGCCGAGGAATCTGTGCTGAAACTGAGATTTGAGGGAATTAGCATCTAAATTCAATTGGTTATTTTTACCGATTTGTCATTGATTGTATTGTTTGAAATGGTTGTTTAAATTACTGATTAATAGTGGTTAATTGGTTTTACCTTTGTTTTGTTGTTGGCATATTGTTTGTGATCGGCGTCAAATGTTCTACCTTGGCATGGTGAGGTGTCTCACGCTTTTTAGGCATCCGTATAGGCAGCTCAAAACTTGTTGGTATGGTGTAGATCCCGAGACTAGGCGCAGAAAGATCATGAAGGTTAACAGCTTGCAGTACCAACACACACATTACGCTGCTTTGGGCAGTCCCTGGTCGGCCAAGGCTGACAGAATACAGAGTGCCACCGGCATCTTACTGGGATGTTTCCTGTTGGCGCATCTGCACTTCGAGTCGAGCATCCTCTTTGGTAAAGAGACCTTCTATCAGGTGGTGCAGTTTCTCGAAGGCGGCATGTTTAGCAGTGATGGCCATGGCATGCCGATAGTGACCAAGGTATTTTCCATTTTTATCATGGTGGTGGTGATGCTGCATGCGGCGGTGGCTCTGCGTCGCTTCCCGGCGCAGCTGGGCCAATGGCGCGCACTGCGTAATCACATGCAGGGGATTAAACATAAGGATAGCCATGCCTGGTTCTGGCAGTTGGTCACGGGCTTCATCCTGTTTTTCCTGGCGCCTGTGCATATCTTTACCATGATCACCAACCCAGAAATTGGTCCGCACCTGTCGGCCGAACGCGTCTATCACGCCAATGCCTGGCTGCTGTATGCCCTGTTGCTGCCCGCCGTGGTGGTGCACGCCATGATCGGCCTGTACCGCGTGGCGGTGAAGTGGGGACTGATCCGTCATCGCAAGGGACTGAGAAAGGCGATCAAGGTCTTGATCATCTATCTGATGACGCTTGGGATCCTCAGCCTTATCTCTTACATCATGATAGGCAGATCACTGGTGTTGCCAATTACGCCGTTTGTGCCTTAACTGTGTAGGCGCGAGATAGATTAGCAAACTATAAAGTATAGGGTTTTGTTTTGATCTATCTCACGGTTTTTGTTGGGTTTGTGAGCGACATTATGGCTAACTATTTTTAGCTTTTGCACTGTCTTGCCCCTTATCCCACTATTCACAGGAGTGCCTATGTCGCTGGCGAAGAAAAATAATAATGTAAGCGGTTGGCTCGATATGAGTCAGAGTGTCTCGGGCGTCATCTTGGCACTGTTTCTCTGGACACATCTGGTATTGGTTTCCTCGATCCTCCTGGGAGCTGATGCCATGACCTTTGTGGCGCGCACCATGGAGCTGAGTTTTCTCAGCGCCGATGGTCATGGCTATCCCTGGGTGGTGTCGGGTATCGCCATCATAGTGGCGTTATTGGCCTTGATACATGTCCTGGTTGCGGTTCACAAGATGCCGCTTAACCTGCAGCAGCAGCGGGCGCTACGTCAGCAGATGAGCGTGATCCACCACGACGATACCAAGCTGTGGGTGTGGCAGGCGATCACCGGAGTGGGCATCTTCCTGCTGTTGCCTGTGCATCTGTGGTTGATCGGTAGTGCACCAGAAACCATAGGTCCGGTTGGCAGCGCCGATCGTATCTGGAACCAAGGGGTTTGGATGGTCTATCTGCCGCTGCTCTTGTGCGTCGAGTTACATGCCGCCATCGGCATCTATCGTGTGGCCATCAAGTGGGGAGCAAAACGCGCCATCGATGCCCGCGCCCGAATTAGAAAAATAAAAACCATAGTGAGTGTGGTGTTTGTGGTCATAGGTCTGGCGTCTCTGCTCGCCTTCCTGCCCTACGCCAGCTAATCACTTAGAAGCTAAATTTGATCTCTTATCCCTCGTAAGGAGCAAGTGTGAAACTGATATATACCGATTCTTTAGTCGTGGGCGCAGGACTGGCCGGACTGAGGGTCGCCATAGCCTCGAAGGAACGCGGCCTGGATACCCTGGTGCTGTCATTGATCCCCGCTAAGCGTTCTCATTCGGCCGCGGCCCAGGGCGGCATGCAGGCCAGCCTGGGGAATACCGTCAAAGGCATGGGAGATGATGAAGACGTCCATTTCCAGGATACGGTAAAGGGATCGGACTGGGGCTGTGATCAGGAAGTGGCGCGCATGTTTGCGCATTGTGCGCCCAAGGCGGTGCGTGAGCTGGCAAACTGGGGCGTGCCCTGGACGCGAGTCACCAAGGGGCCACGACAGGTGGTGGTGAATGCCGAGAAGGTCACCATCGAAGAAGCCGAAGAGGCCCATGGCCTGATCAACGCCCGTGACTTCGGCGGCACCAAGAAGTGGCGTACCTGTTATACCGCAGACGGTACCGGCCATTCGCTGCTTTATGCCGTCGACAACAAGGCGATTTCACTCGACATTCCTGTGCACGAGCGAGTAGAGGCGCTGGCGCTGATCCACGATGGCAAGCGTTGCCATGGGGTGGTGGCCAGATGCCTTATCACGGGTGAACTGCGTGCCTATGTGGCCAAGTCCACCACCATAGCCACCGGCGGTTATGGCCGTATCTACGAGGTGTCTACCAATGCGATCATCTGCGAGGGGATAGGCCAGGCGTTGGCGCTGGAAACCGGCGTGGCGACACTGGGTAATATGGAGGCGGTGCAGTTCCATCCGACCGCCATCGTGCCCGTGGGGATCCTGACCACAGAAGGTTGCCGTGGTGACGGCGGCCTGCTCAGAGACAAAGATGGCCATCGTTTCATGCCCGACTATGAGCCGGAGAAGAAAGAGCTAGCCTCGCGGGACGTGGTGTCTCGCCGCATGACAGAACATATGCGCAAGGGTAAGGGGGTCGATAGCCCATACGGGCCACACCTCTGGCTCGATATCACCCTGCTGGGGCGCAAGCACGTGGAGACCAATCTGCGTGAGGTGAAGGAGATCTGTGAGAACTTCCTCGGCATAGATCCCGCCGAAGATTGGATCCCTGTGCGTCCAACTCAGCACTATTCTATGGGCGGTATACGTACCGATGCCAAGGGACAGAGTCCTCAGCTAAAAGGCCTGTTCAGTGTGGGTGAAGCCGCCTGCTGGGATATGCATGGCTTCAACCGTCTGGGGGGCAACTCGTTGGCGGAAACCGTGGTGGGCGGCATGATTATCGGCAAGTATGTCGCCGATTTCTGCGAGGAGAACACACTCGAGATAGATACCGCACTGGCCGAGCGTTTCGTGGCTCAGGTGCGCGATGAGATAGACAGCCTAGTCGAAGGCCAGGGCAGTGAGTCGGCCTATGAGCTTAAGCGCGAGATGCAGCGCATCATGATGGATTACGTGGGGATCTTCCGTAATGGTCCTGAGCTGACCAAGGCGGTCGAGGAGTTGGAAGCCTTGCTGCTCCGTTCGCGTAACCTCGGCCTTAAATGCAAGAAGCGTCATGCCAATCCAGAGCTGGTGGAGGCGCTGAGGGTCAAGCGTATGATCAAGGTGGCGTTGACGGTGGCCTGC
This sequence comes from Shewanella sp. cp20, assembly GCF_000832025.1. Taxonomy (NCBI): domain Bacteria; kingdom Pseudomonadati; phylum Pseudomonadota; class Gammaproteobacteria; order Alteromonadales; family Shewanellaceae; genus Shewanella; species Shewanella sp. cp20. The sequence goes on from NZ_JPII01000041.1 coordinate 21,516, forward strand.
GGCGCCGAGGCGCGCACCGAGAGTCGCGGCGCCCATGCCCGCGAAGACTATCCACAGCGTAACGATAAAGAGTGGCTCAACCGCACGCTTTCTTCCTGGCCGAGCGCCGATGCAACGCGCCCGCAGCTGGATTATGAAGCGCTCGACGTGATGAAGATGGAGCTGCCGCCTGGCTATCGTGGCTATGGTATCAACAATGCCATCGCCCATCCGGATACCGAGAAGCGTGAGAAACAGATCGCCGAGATCTTGAGTAACCTGGGAGAAGAGGCCGATCGTCACGAGCGCCAGCACGCCTTGATGCCGTTCGAGGTACCAGAATCCCTTAGAGAGAAGAATGAGCGTTTGCATGATAAGCCGCTCGGAAACAGTCAGCAGCTTGGAGAAGAGAGCAAATGAGTCAGGGTCGTACACTAACCTTTAATATCTTCCGTTATGATCCTCAGGTGCCGGACGATAAGCCTAAGATGGTGAAGTATCAGCTGGAAGAGGCGCCGGGCATGACGGTGTTTATCGCGCTCAACATGCTGCGGGAACAGCAGGATCCCTCGCTGCAGTTCGACTTCGTCTGCCGCGCCGGGATCTGTGGCAGCTGCGCCATGGTGATCAACGGCTATCCCACCTTGGCCTGCCGCACCCTGACCAGCAAGTATCCCAAGGGCGAGATCACCCTGATGCCGCTGCCGGGCTTCGAGCTGATCGGCGATCTCTCGGTCAACACGGGCAAGTTTATGCGCGAACTGGCGGAGCGTCTCAAGCTGTGGCTGCATCCGAGAAACGACGAGGTCGACATTCATCGCATCGAGGCGCCCATGGATCCCGAGGAGGCGGCCAAGCTCTATGAGCTGGAGCGTTGCGTCGAATGCGGTGTATGTGTCTCGGCCTGTGCCACCAAGCAGATGCGCGACACCTTCGTCGGCGCCGTGGGCATGATGAAGATCGCCCGCTTCGAACTCGACAGTCGCGATGCCCGCAGCGTGGAAGACTTCTACCATGTGATCGGTAATCAGGATGGGGTGTTTGGTTGTATGACCCTGCTGGGCTGTCAGGACAACTGCCCTAAGGATCTGCCCCATATGCAGCAGATCGCCTACCTCAGACGCAAGATGGCGACCGCCTTGGTCTAAAGGCTCTAAGCCGATAGTGCTAAAGCGTCTGCGTAATACCTAAAGAAGCCTGCCCATGCAGGCTTTTTTATTGTCTCTCTGTCTGCCTTTTATCAAAAATATTTTGATAAAGGTAAGGTTTTTAGCCAGTCTATGCTTAACTGAAGCGAATAAAAAAGGGCTCTTAAAAAGGGGCTCATTAAGTGAGGCGCACAAAAGAGAAGCTTCGCGAGAGATGCGGTAAGAGGGCGAGGAAGTAAGTCATGCAGGTCAATGATCTATTGTTATTTGTGCGGGTCGCCGACTGTGGCAGCCTGAGCGGCGCGGCTGTGGAGTTGGAGATTTCCGCGGCGGTGGCCAGCGCCAGCCTGAAGCGGCTGGAGAAGGAGCTGGATACCGTGCTCTTTATCCGCAGTACCCGAAGCCTGCGCCTGACCGATGCCGGCGAGCGCTACCTGAGCTATTGTCGCCGGGCACTGGAGGACTTGCGCCTGGGGGAGCAGGCGCTGGCCTGCGCCAAGTCGCAGATTGCCGGCAAGTTGAGCGTCGCCCTGCCGTCTGATGCGGGACGTAACTATATTCTGCCCTGGCTGGATCACCTGATGGACGAATATCCCAGGTTGCAGCTGAGGCTGCATCTCGCCGACAGCCTGACCAACTTCTATCACGACAAGATAGATGTCGCCCTGCGTAGCGGCACCCCGAAAGATTCTAGCCTGGTGGCCTTTAAGATCTGCTCGGCCCAGCGCATCTTGTGTGCCTCACCGGAATATATTGCCCGTCATGGTCGCCCCGAAACCCTGAGCGATCTGGAGAAGCATAACTGCTTGTTTTTCATGTTAGATGAGAAGACTCATGACCAATGGTGCTTCTATCGCGACGGTCAGACACATAGGGTGAGGGTGTCGGGCAATCGCACCTGTAACGACGCCGAGGTGGCCCGCAAGTGGGCGCTGGCGGGCAAGGGGATCGTCTACAAGTCATCACTGGACCTGGCGGATGATTTGGCCTGTGGCGCCCTGGTGCCACTATTGACTCAGTACAGTGGCGAGAGCGCCGATCTCTATCTCGTCTGCCCAGGACGGCAACATGTGACGCCTCTGGTGCTGACCCTGAGGGATCAGCTGCGCCAGCGCTGTGCTCAGCGCGCCCAGAGGCTTGCCGAGCAGGTATAAAAAAAGCCGCATGTTTGCGGCTTTTTCTTTATTGCTAAAGTCTTAAGATTTTAGGACTTAGCGCGTTTCATTGCGGTGAAGAACTCTTCGTTGGTCTTGGTCATCGCAAGCTTGTCGATGAGGAACTCCATGCCGCTGACTTCGTCCATCGGGTTGAGGATCTTACGCAGGATCCACATCTTCTGTAGCTCGTCCGGTGTGGTCAGCTTCTCTTCGCGACGGGTACCCGAGCGGTTGAAGTCGATGGCAGGGAAGACACGCTTCTCGGCGGCCTTACGAGACAGGTGGAGTTCCTGGTTACCCGTACCCTTAAATTCTTCGTAGATCACTTCATCCATCTTAGAGCCCGTATCGACCAGCGCGGTGGCGATAATGGTCAGGCTGCCGCCGTGTTCGATGTTACGTGCCGCGCCGAAGAAGCGCTTAGGACGATGCAGTGCGTTGGCGTCAACACCACCTGTCAGTACCTTACCAGATGATGGGATCACTGTGTTGTAGGCACGTGCCAGACGGGTAATAGAGTCGAGCAGGATCACTACGTCTTTCTTGTGTTCAACCAGACGCTTAGCCTTCTCGATGACCATTTCGGCTACCTGTACGTGACGGCTGGCTGGCTCGTCGAAGGTCGAGGCAACCACTTCGCCTTTCACCAGGCGTTGCATCTCGGTCACTTCTTCCGGACGCTCGTCAATCAGCAGTACCATGAGCACAACTTCAGGGTTGTTGTAGGTGATGCTCTGGGCGATGTTTTGCAGCAGCAATGTCTTACCAGCCTTCGGCGGTGCCACGATAAGACCACGCTGGCCCTTACCGATAGGCGAGCAGAGGTCGAGAATACGGGCGGTAATGTCTTCGGTCGAACCGTTACCACGCTCCATTCGGATGCGTTCTTCTGCGTGAAGTGGGGTTAAGTTTTCGAAGAGGATCTTGCTGCGGGAGTTTTCGGGTTTGTCGAAGTTTACTTCACTGACTTTCAGTAGCGCGAAATAACGTTCACCTTCTTTCGGGGGACGGATTTTACCAAAAATGGTATCACCGGTGCGCATGTTGAAGCGGCGAATCTGACTCGGTGAAACATAGATATCGTCTGGACCTGCAAGGTAAGAACCGTCTGCGCTACGAAGGAAACCAAAACCATCTTGCAGGATTTCGAGTACCCCGCCACCGAAAATATCTTCACCGCTTTTGGCGTGGGCTTTAAGGATTGCGAAAATAATGTCCTGTTTGCGGGCTCGGGCCATGTTCTCGATTTTCATATCCTGGGCCAGAATGACCAGGTCTGAAATCGACTTCTCTTTTAATTCTGATAAATTCATTGTGGTGGGTCTTGTATATTGCGAGACAAAGCTATTCTAGGACTAATAGCATAAAGTTGTTTGGATATTAATCGAAATAGCGAGGTGTGGTTAATGAGAAAGTTTCTGGTTATTAAAGTAGCACTATAGGAGCAGGGCGTCTAGAAATTTAGCGACCCTCGACACAATTACTTGACTAAGCTGTGTCGAGAATCACTTTCTATGACAAAAATGTCATAGGGATCGATGCATTTATAGTTGTGCGTCGATGAACTCTTTCAGTTGAGTCTTAGAAAGGGCGCCTACTTTAGTGTCGGCAAGCTCACCATTCTTGAACATAAGCAGTGTTGGAATGCCACGTACGCCGTACTTAGCCGGAGAGGCGTTGTTTTGGTCTACGTTTAGCTTAGCGATAGTTACCTTGCCGGCATATTCGTCTGCAACGTCATCCAGGATAGGGGCGATCATTTTGCAAGGGCCGCACCATTCTGCCCAGAAATCAACGAGGACTGGGAGGTCTGATTTTAAAACGTCGTTTTCAAAGCTGTCGTCGCTTAGGGTAATAATTTTATCGCTCATGATGTTCTCCAGTTAGGGTGCCATTGCTGGTTTGTTAATGGCTTAACCTGTATATTGGGTCTGAAATTCGCTTTTCAAGAGTTATTCGCGGCTTTCAACGGTCTTTTTTTATTAGCCGTTATTTCAAACGATCGAGTTCCTTATTGCAACCCTAACTGGTATGCTTGCGCTATGAGCGAAACACATTTAACTAATCAAAAGTTTGCCGACTTTTCTCTGCATCCAGAGATACAACAGGCACTAGTCGAAAGCGGCTTTGAATATTGCACGCCTATCCAGGCATTATCATTACCGATTTTACTCCAACATAAAGATATCGCAGGCCAAGCGCAGACGGGTACAGGTAAAACCCTGGCTTTTCTGGTCGCCACCTTCAATCATCTCTTAACCACACCTATCCCCGACGGACGTCAACTCAACCAGCCTAGAGCCATAGTGATGGCACCGACCCGCGAACTGGCTATTCAGATCGCCAAGGACGCAGAGCTGCTTGCGAAGCATACCGGCCTGAAGGTGGGTATTGTCTACGGCGGCGAAAGCTACGAAGTACAGCGTAAGGTGTTGGATAAAGGGGTCGATATCCTTATAGGCACTACCGGACGCATCATAGACTATGTGCGTCAGGGGGTGATCAACCTCAGCGCCATTCAGGCGGTGGTGTTGGACGAAGCCGATCGCATGTTCGATCTCGGTTTTATCAAAGATATTCGCTTCCTCTTCAGACGCATGCCAGATGCCAACGATCGTCTGAACATGCTCTTCTCGGCAACATTGTCGATGAAGGTGCAGGAGCTGGCCTACGATCATATGAATGATCCTGAGAAGGTCGAGATCGCGCCAAGCGAGAAGACTTCCAAGAACATTACCGAAGAGATCTTCTATCCGTCGATGGAAGATAAGATGCGCCTGCTGCTGAGCCTGATCGAAGAAGATTGGCCAGAGAAGGCGATTGTGTTCTCTAACACTAAGCACAGCTGTGAAAACCTCTGGGCCCACCTGGAAGGTGACGGTCACAGGGTTGGCCTGCTTACCGGCGATGTGCCGCAGAAGAAACGTATCCGTATTCTTGAGCAGTTCACCAAGGGTGAGCTGGATATCCTGGTGGCCACCGACGTCGCTGCGCGCGGCCTGCATATCTCGGACGTGTCTCATGTTTATAACTATGACCTGCCCGATGATTGTGAAGACTATGTGCACCGTATCGGTCGTACCGGACGTGCGGGTCAGAAAGGGGTCTCAGTCAGTTTCGCTTGTGAAGAGTACGCCCTGAACCTGCCGGCTATCGAGAGCTATATTCAACATAGCATCCCTGTGACTAACTACGACAGCGAAGCGCTGCTTGATGATATTCCGCCACCGGTGCGAATTCATCGTAAGCACTCGCCACGTCCAGCGGGTCGTTCGGGTGGCGGTAAACCTCAGGGTGGCCGTCCAGGTGCTCGTCCAAGACGTCACGACAGGACCCGTAGACACAGTTAATGAAGCACTCTGGCGTCAGTCCCTTGTATGCGGCCATTACCTTAGGCTCGAATAGTTTTAACATGCTGGTGGCGCAAACCCGTGCCGGCAAGCCGACCGTAGTGGCCAAGTATAAGCGCAAGGTACGCCTTGCCGAGGGGATAGGTGCAGATGGCGTGCTCAGCCCCGAGGTGTTCGACCGTGGCCTGGATTGTCTGCAGATGTTTTCGCAGATGCTGGACCAGGACGGGGTCAGTCGCGAGCATATTGCCGTTATCGCCACCGCGACCCTGCGCAGTATCAGCAATGCCGAGGCCTTTTGTGAGGCCGCTCTGCCTATCCTGGGACAACCCATAGAGATCATCTCTGGCCTGCGTGAGGCGGAGCTCATCTATCAGGGGATGGTTGCTACCACCCAGGGCGAGGGGCGACGCCTGGTGATCGACATCGGCGGTGCCAGTACCGAGTTCATCATAGGGGATGGCAATAAGGTGCTGCTTAAGACCAGCCTGCCCATGGGCTGCGTCACCTTCAACGATAAATTCTTCAACAGCTTCCCATTTCAGCAACTGGATTTCGATGCGGCTCAGCATCAGGTCGAAACCGCCCTGGGGGATTATCGCAGACAGCTGACCGATTATGGCTGGCACTGTGTGGTCGGCGCCTCGGGTACGGTGCAGTCTGTGGTGGAGCTACTAAATGATCGCGGCGCCAGTGAAACCATCACCCCGGCGGTGCTCAGTGATCTCAGGGGCGAGGTGCTGGCGCAGACAGATGTGAGCCTGAGAGACATTCGCGGCCTGCATAGCGAGCGCGCACCTACCTTCGCCGCTGGCTTAGCCATCTTATCGGCCCTGTTTAATCTACTCGACATACAGTCCCTCAACCTCTCCGGCGGGGCCCTGAGAGAAGGCGTGCTGCATCAACTTGCCCAGCGAGTTTTACCCGCCTAATGCCATCGTAGCTTGGCGATGGCCAACATTGAATTAACGCCCTTAGCCTTCGGTATCTCTCCTCCTTTCCCTGACGAAACTCAAATAATCTAATTATTTTCATAGGCTTGCGAACCGGCATTGCCTGTCTCCCTCTCAACTGCTCTGCATGAAGAACTTTTGTATATTGAAGATTGTATAAAATATGTCTTTTGTGTTATGTTTTTGTTGCGTTCGGGGGCTGTACCCATAAAACCTTAAATTCATTGCCTCGGACGTCAGCAAAATAATAAAGAGAAGGGAGATAAAACTTATGTCAGGAAGTAACGCTACTAAGCGTTTTGTCCCGAGAAAGACCCTGGCGGCAATCGCTGTCGGTTCGGTACTTATGATGTCTGCGCCAGCCGCGATGGCGGCCGATGGTCTGGGCACGATTAAAGGGCATATCACAAGTGCTGTCGGCGCCGATGTGAATAATGCCAAGGTGATCATTCGTCACGAAAGCAAAGGCATAGTCAAGGAGACAACTACGGGCGCCAACGGTAGCTTTTCATTGAAGGGTCTGCCGATCGGTAATTACACCATCACTATCGTTAAGGATGGTTTCTATCAGGTACAAGAGCAGCACGTTGCCGTGACCGTGGGTAATGCCTTGACCTTCGATGTGGCACTGGATGCACAGAACAATGAAGTGGAGCGCATCGCGGTTACCGGCGCCCGCATCAGCCGCGTAGATACCTCGAGCACCACTAACTCCCAGGTGATCTCTATCGAAGAGCTCAACCAGCTACCGGTAGAGTTAGACTCCACCTCCATTGCACTGCTGAGCCCTGGCGCAGTAGCGGGCGATAACGGTTTCGGTGGCGTGGCCATTGCCGGGTCTTCGGTGGCCGAGAACGGTTACTACCTGAACGGACTGAATATTACCGACCTACGTAAAGGTATGGGCGATATCGATCTGCCCTGGGAAGCCATCTCGCAAACCGAGGTACAGACAGGTGGCGTGTCGGCCGAATATGGTCGCTTCATCGGTGGCGTCGTAAACCTGGTGTCCAAGTCGGGTGACAACGAGTGGCAATTTGGTGCCAAGGCTGAAGTTGCGCCCGATGCCCTGGCCGAACCTATGCCGCGCATGAAAGACGATGGCAGCATAGAAACCGTTTCAGATGCCTATTGGCAGGAAACCGAATATAACCTCTGGGCCTCGGGTGCACTGATCGAAGACAAGCTCTTCTTCTATGGTTTGTGGAACCCTTATGGCGAAGAGTCGACCGCCTATGGCGAGACCACGCTGCGTGACAAAGAGTGGGATACCAACCGCTGGTTTACCAAGGTGGACTGGTTCATTCACGAGGATCACTCAATTGGCGTGATGGCCTTCAGCAACGAAGGGGATTATGCCAGCACTCAGTATCGCCGTGCAGAGGATGGTAGCCGTGGTGATGCCATCGGTCTTACCGAGAGCACCTATGGCGGCATAGGCTGGAACGCCCAATATACGGGTTATCTGACCGACGACATCACCTTGTCGGCCATGTACGGTGAGATCACGCAATCCACCAAGGACAACTCGGGCACCCTAGATCAGTCCACCTATGAAGATTACCGTTCCGGTAGCTATCAGCGTCTGGGTGACTGGGTTGGCTATGGTTCTTCCGAGACAGAAGATAAGCGTATTACCTATCGTATCGACCTGGACTGGGTCATTGGCGATCACACGCTGCGCGCCGGTTATGACTATGAGCGCCTCGAAATCGCCGACTTCTACACACCGCACGGTGACGGCTGGTATGAGTATTACACCGCAGGTGCCGATAACGCCTATGGTCTGGCCGAAGGCACGGAATACGCGGATCTGCGTATCTGGGGTAAGGCGAGTGAGACAGAAAACGTGCACACCGCCCTGTATGTGTCTGACACCTGGATGGTCACAGATACTGTGACAGTCAATGCCGGCGTGCGTTACAGCGAGTTCAGCAACACCACAGGCTCTGGCGACAAGTATGTCGATCTCGATGGTCAGTTTGCCCCACGCCTAGGCGTCACCTGGGATGTGATCGGTGACGGTTCAAGTAAGGTTTACGCCTCCTATGGCCGTTACTTCCAGCCGGTATCGCCAAACACCAACCTGCGTATGGCCTCTGCCGCCTACGATTCGCACATCGTCAGCCATCTTAATGGTGTGAATGCCGATGGCTCGCCAATCCTGGGGGATGAGATCTCTCGCCGCGTGGTGGCCGATGGCACTGTGCCAGATGCCGACCAGCTGTTTAACAACAAGGCTGGGTCTATGTACTCGGATGAGTTTGCCCTGGGCTTCCAGCAGCAGCTCAACGACGACTGGGCCGTGGGTATTCGCGGTGTCTATCGCGACCTTAAGCAGTCGATTGAAGACGTGTCCTTTAACTATGGTATGAACCAGTGGATCAAGGAAAACTACGATTCTTCCTGGTATGCCGGCAATGGTGAGACCAGCGCCGAAGATTACTTCGTCGGTGGTTGGTTCCCAACCCTAACCAACCCAGGCATAGGTACTGAGATCCACTATGATGTCGACGGCGATGGTGTGAAGGAAACGGTAAACGTGACCGCAGATCAGATGGGCTTCCCTAAGGCGACGCGTACCTATAAGGCGGTCGAGCTGAGCTTTAGCGGTAATGTGACCGAAGACTTTACCCTCAACGGTTCATATACCTGGTCTAAGAGTGAAGGTAACACAGAGGGTCTGGTACGCTCGGACAACGAGCAGGCCGATCCGGGGTGGACCACCTCATTCGACTACCCAGAGCTGATGGATAATGGCGATGGTTATCTGCCTAACGACAGACGCCATAACTTCAAGCTCTATGGTGTGTATCACATCACTGATGACTTGAGTGTCGGCTTTAACTCTTACCTGCAGTCGGGTCGTCCGATCAACGCCTTCGGCCTGCATCCGGCAGATCAGGGTTACTGTGTGAAGGCGATCGCCATCGACGGCACCTGTTATGGTCGTGACTGGTACGGCGCCTCATCTTTCTACGCCAATGGCGAGGCGGCACCGCGTGGTAGCATGGGTCGCACAGATTGGGTCTACAACATAGATCTGAACCTGTCTTACACCATGGATTTCGACACCGCGGGACGCCTGAACTTCAAGTTGAACGTGTACAACCTGTTTAACTTCGACGGCATCACAGGTGTGGATGAGCAGTATGAGCTAGACAGTGGCGATAAGAACATTCGCTACGGTTATGCCGACAGCTTCCAGACGCCAAGATATGTACGTGCATCAATACGCTACGATTTTTAATCGGGATTAAGATCAAAAAAGGCCGCATCTGCGGCCTTTTTTATTGAAGCGGGTTTAGTTGAGGATCTTCGCCAAGTCCACCTCGAGTGAGGTTTCTGGGCGCTCAACGATACGGCCAATCTCTTCGCCATTTTGCTTCACGATGAAGGTTGGGATGCGGGTAAAGTCATACTTGGCCGCCAGACCTTCGGGGTCTTGTTTCTTACGATCCACGCCTATGTAAGTCACCTTGATGTTGGCGTTGTTGGCCGCCTCCATGATGCGGATAAAACGCGGGGTCTCACGGTGGCAGTCTGGGCACCAGGTGCCGATGATGACGACGATCTCGGTTGGTGTCTGTAGGTTCTTGATTGGCGCGATGGCAGCCTCGTCGACCTGATAGCTCTTATAACCCTGGGTGAAATCGTCAAGCTCTGTGACTAAGGTCTGGGCTTGTACTTCGCCTGTCAGTATCACTTCCTGTTTCTCCTCACTGCAGGTGGCGATAAAGCCTTCCTGCTTCTCATCAAATGCACAGCCATTATTTGCCAGTGCCTGAGTGCTAAAGAACAGCGCTGTGGTGGCAAGTAATGCTTTAATATTATTGGTCATAAATAGTACCTCAGGCCCGTAGACAAAAACCAGAATTGAGCATTCATTTCATTCTGATGCTATTCAATCATCTAAGTTGCACCGAGAGTAGCGCCAATGCGGCGAGCTGTTAACTGGATCACGCCATGATGGTCTGCTTGGCGCAGGGCTTCACACATTTGTCGCTAAATTGCAGAATTTTTCCGCTATCGGCAACAAGGTGTTAACCCTGCGGGGCGCGAGGTGGTTAGGCGGCGACTAGCTTGGCGAGATCCGCTGGGCGATAGTAGACAGACTTGAGCACCTTACCCTGACGCACCACCTTACCGGCCATCTCCACATCTTTGGCGCACTTGGCGATGATGAAGTCGCCCTTGCGACTGCCGATGATCTCTACACCCTGCTTGGCGTAGTGGGCGATGGTTTCTTGCAGTTCCTGTTCGTTACGGCACACCTTACTCATATTGCTCGAATGTACCTCGTCCCAGCAGCGGATGAAGTCGATGTCGCGGTTCTTGGCGACATGCAGCAGCAGATCGATCACATAGCTGATCTCCAGGCGATCATTTACTTGCTTAGCCCCCAGATGTACCAGGCGGCCCATGAGTACATAAACCGAATCGACGATGGCATCGGCCTGCTCGACGCGGCTGTCAGCCTCGGCCAGCTCGGTTAACTCCTCGATCGCCAAAGAGGTGTGCAGGGTATCGGCCTGCTCATCCAGGCTGGTCTCATCTTCGATAGGCAGATCGAAGGTAGAGCGGAACTGGTGGATGTCGCGGTAGAGGTGGTCGTAAAGGGGCTGATCGAGTGCGGTCAGTTTCATCTGTGTGCCTTCTGGGTCTTGAATGTCTAAATGCGTGGCGGCAATTTTAATTTAACGGCGCAGTAATTGAAAGCTGACTTCCAGGCGCAAAGTCAGCGAGTATTAGGGACTTTTTTCATCCTTTTAAAAGCCAGAATATATGTGCAATAGATGCATAACCACGCTCAAAACCGCCTTAGTGATGAATTTATACGCTCAACGGCATGGCTTTGCCGCGCCTTGGGCGTATCGGCATCCCAGGCCGGTCTGGACTGGATTGTTAAAAATGTGTAACTATGTTCGGCCCGCCTGAGGATTAAACCTTTGATGCCCGAATTAATAGGGCCGGTGTGATGGCGGGGAGAAAAATAGGAAACCCCATAATTATAATAAGGATTATCCATGACCTCTCATCCGCAGTCGCCAGAACAGCCTGGCAGAGATTCGAGTCCCGCGTCGGGCACCACACACAAGCAGCCGACGCTATTAGATGCCCTGATCCCCATTTTTGCCTTGGTCTGCATGTTAACGGCATCAGTGTATCTGTTCTCTTCAGACAGCTCCTATGGCGCCAATCAGATTGCCCTTATCATGGCGGCCTGTATCACCCTGGTTATCGGGGTGAAGAACGGCTATAGCTGGAAGGAGATGGAGGCGGGGATCGTCAAGAGCGTCTCCCTGGCCACGGGCGCCTTGTTGATCCTGTTTTCGGTCGGTTCCCTGATCGGTACCTGGATCTTGGCCGGCACAGTGCCCACCATGATCTTCTACGGTATGAAGATCTTAAACCCAGATTACTTCTACGCCGCCTCCTGTCTGCTGTGCGCGGTTGTGGCCTTGAGTATCGGCAGTTCCTGGACGGTCGCCGGTACCTTAGGTATCGCGCTGATTGGCGTCGCCGGTGCCATGGGGCTCAGCGTCGAGATAACCGCAGGTGCCATCATCAGTGGCGCCTATTTCGGTGACAAGATGTCGCCCATGTCCGACACCACCAACCTGGCGCCAGCCGTCGCCGGTAGTGAGCTGTTTGGTCATATTCGCCACATGGTGTGGACCACCACGCCGAGCATATTGCTGGCCCTGACAGGCTTTCTGTTTATCGGCCTGAGCAGCGACAGCAGCGGCGCGGTGACGGATCTTGCTGCGACCATGTCACGCATCGAGGCTCAGTATTACCCGGGCCTGCATCTGCTGCTGCCCTTGCTGGTGGTCTTAGTGCTGGCCTACAAGAAGCTGCCCGCCTTCCCGACCGTGATTCTCGGCACCTTGGCCGGTGCCATCTGTGCGGCGCTGTTCCAGTTCGACGGGGTGATCAAGTTCGTCAACGACGACAGCCTGCCCACCATGGTCGCCCTAGTGAAGGGGATCTGGGTGGCGATGTTCGATGGTTATACTGCCAACACGGGGGATAAGACGCTCGACAGCCTGCTGAGCCGCGGCGGCATGAGCAGCATGGTCAATACCGTCTGGTTGATCCTCTGTGCCATGGCCTTCGGTGGCGTGATGGAGAAAACCGGCCTGCTACAAAGGTTGCTGCAAGGGGTGCTACGTCTGGTGAAATCCAGTGGCAGCCTGATCATCACCACCCTGGCCAGCTGCATCGGCGCTAACCTGATCACAGGCGATCAGTTTATTGCCATCTTGCTGCCGGGTCGTATGCTCAAGGTCGAGTATGAAAAACATGGCCTGGCACCGGTTAACCTGAGCCGTGCCCTGGAAGATTCGGCCACCATCACCAGTCCCTTGGTGCCCTGGAATACCTGCGGTGCCTACATGGCCAGCACCTTAGGCGTGGCCACCATCGCCTATCTGCCTTTCGCCTTCTTCAATCTCATCTGTCCCTTCATCAGCGCGGCGTACGCCCACTATGACATCAAGATTGAGCGACTGGCAGAGAGTGAAGCCATGGAGGCCGTGGCTTAATTTGGCGGCATAACCCGCTTTGAGCCGGATTAAAAAAATCCGCCCGGCGAAGTGACTGGCGTGATGCCGGGCGGGAGCAATAAAGTGTGATGGTGGGTACGGCGCCGAATGACGCGATTGCTTAATGAAGATTTTTTGCCGTGTCAGGGTTGGCGTACTTAGCAGTTAGTTGTTCCAGATAGGGCTGAACCGCCTTATCCCCCCAATCGAGGTAACCGCGTAAGAAGCCGACCAAGTTGCCCTCGCCATCGAAGGCGTAGGTGGCCGGAACAATATTGGCCGGCAGCATGGTTTCCACCTGCTGCTTGGGGTCGATTAGCGTCGGGTAGCCTGCCAGCTGATGGCGGGCCAGAAAGGCCGCGACCTCGCCATGGGCCTCGTCGATGGATAGGGGCAGCACTACCAGATCTTTGTCGAGATTGTCCCGTCTTATCTTATCCATCATAGGGATCTCCTTGATGCAGGGAGCGCACCAGGTAGCCCAGAGGTTGATTAATACTAGTTTGCCTCGATAATCACTCAGCTTCACCTGATGACCATTGAGATCCTCGAATGTGGCCTCGTCGACCTTGCGGGCGCTGGTCATCTCCACAAAGCGCGACATGATCATTGGCTTGGGTAAGTTTTCACCTGTGTCATACACCTTGGCACTTGGCATGACAGCCAGGGAAGGTAGGCTGAGCGTCATTAGGCTAAAGGCGAGCAGGGGAAGTGGTAATTTTCTCATGATCTGTGTTCCTGACTATGGGGTAATGGTCGGCGCGTATGCATTTGTCGCAGGTACCAGAATAGGACGGCGGCAAGCAGCCCGAGCGGCATAAAAAAGAGGAGTGCGGTACCCGATGTCAGGCTGGGCATATAGCGGATCCGCTCACCGTAACGGGCGACCATAAAGTCGACAATCTCATCGCTCGTCTTGCCCCGTTCAAGTTGCAGATAGATCTCCGCCTTGAGTTCGCTGGCGATCGGGCTTTGTGAGTCCAGCAGGTTCTGATTGGTGGACATGGGGCAGCGTAGGGTGGCTGCAATCTCTATGGCCTGGCGCTTTAGCACCGCCGGTGCCTGCAAGGAGGTGTTAGTCTGCACCTCTGCTTGTGCCTGCCCGAGGAGCAGTGTGAGCGTGACGCCAAGTAGAATTAGTCGCTTAATGCTTGTCATCATCGGGCTCCTTTTACCGCGAGTTGAGGGGGCGACACGCGGGCTTGTCTGCAGGCGTCGCTCGGGCGCAACAGGCTGAGACCGGCAAACATCATGATGAGGGCGCCAATCCAGATCCAGCCGACGAGTGGCTTGTAGCTGATGCGGATTAAAAACTCCTTCTCGCTGAGTTGGTTGCCCATGGAGATATAGAGATCGGCAAACAGGCTACGATGGATCCCCGCAGCGGAGATCTGCATGGCGTTGCTATTAAAGGTCTGGCGCTGCGGATAGAGATAGGTCAGATGCTGATCGCGTTTGTCTCTCACCTCTATCTTGGCCTGTAGCGCACTGTAGCTTGTGTGCGAGACCGTTTCTGTTGCCTGGTAGATAAAGGTATAGCCCGCTACGACCTTCCCCTGACCTGGTCCCATCCTCAGTAGCTCTTCCTGTTGAAAGTAGCTTGAACAGGTGGCGCCTAAGATACTCAACGCCACACCTAGGTGGGCTACACACATGACGTAAAAGCGTCTGTTGCCGACAGGGAGCGTCATTTTTCTCAGATGATTACGTACATACAGGCCTGTACAGGAGACCAGCCAGAGGCTGGCGAAGCTGCCGAGCATAAAGTGAGCATCTATTTCACCCAGCATTAGATAATTGAGGCTGAAGCTGACCACTATGCAGATGCATGCCAGCAGCGCGAGTGGTTTCATCGCATCTTGACGCGATGCCTGCCACCCCATCAAGGGGGCGGCGCCCATGAAGAGACTGACGATCCCAGTTAATGGAATGAAGAGGCTATTAAAGTAAGGCGCCCCCACCGAAATGCTTTGCCCCGTGACGACTTCATACAGCAATGGATAGCAGGTGCCCAGCAAGATGGAGAGCGCGGCAACCAGCAGTAATAGGTTGCCAAGTTGCATCAGGTTTTCCCGGCTCAGCCCTTGAGTGCTTATCGGTCTGATGAGTTTTGGTAATCTGTGCAGCAGCAGGGTAAAGCCGCAGATAGAAACCAGAGCGAACAGGGTGAGCATGGCTGCGCCACGCAGGGGATCGGCAGCAAAGGCGTGTACCGACTGCACCACGCCCGAGCGAACCAGAAAGGTGCCCAGCAGGCAAAGACTGAAGCCGAGTATTGCGAGAAACAGGCTGGTGCCGTGAAACCTGTCCCTTTGCTCGCCTAAAATGAGTGAGTGCATTAGCGCCGTGGCGACTAACCAGGGGATAAACGAGGCGTTTTCGACCGGATCCCAAAACCACCATCCGCCCCAGCCCAGTTCGTTATATGCCCACCAGGAGCCGAAGGCGTTGCCACCGGTTAGCATGGCCCACGCCAGAATGGCCCAGGGGCGCATCACTCGGCAGTGATGCTTCATAGATTGGCTATTGTCTAACAAGGCGGCGACAGCCGCGGCGAAACAGACAGCCAGCCCCACATATCCCACAAATAGCAGAGGTGGATGCAGGATAAGACCGATATCTTGCAGTATGGGGTTGAGATCCCGCCCTTCGACTGGGATGCCGGGTAATAGCCTGGCAAAGGGATTTGAACCTATGAGGAGGAAGGCGATTAATCCGGCTTGAATCGCACCTAGGACCGCGTGAAGGTAGTGAAAAAAGGGCGCGGTGGCATCGGACTTCAAGCTGATCACCCAGCTCCAAATGCCGATGGCGGCAACCCAAAACAACATAGAACCTTCGTGTCCTCCCCAGACGGCGGCGACCTTATAGAGGCTGGCCAGTTGGCTGTTGGAGTTATTGGCCACGTATGCCACAGAAAAGTCGTTATCCAGGAAGAGGAAAACGAGGATCAATAGGCTAGCCAGTTGCGCCAGCGTGTTTAGCTTAATAAAGAGAGACAGGTAGTCCTGCAGTGCCACGCGGCAACGGCAGGCCTGCGCAACAGGCATCGCGGCCATGAGCAAGCATAGCGTCAGTGAGATAGTAAGAAGTAATAAGCCAATTTCTGCGTTCATCGCCTCGCCTTAAACCAATCGAACAAAATGATTCGTCTAACTAATAGTGATGGGTAAGTTTGTCTCTGATTGAGCCTAACCTTAGGTGAACTTCTTCATGAATTCTGTGAGCTGTGGCAGGGTCCGTTTTACCCCTTTTCTCCCTCAATCTTTTTCATAACTCAAAAAGCGACTTGAGGTTTTTTGAGATCTAAAAATACCGGTTTTAGAACTAAAAAAGAAAACACTGAAAACATTTAAACCTATGTTTTTATTTGTTTTATATCTGTTCACAACTCATGGTTTTTTCCCTGTGCGCCAGCTCAACTTTTTTGTCTTTGGTCTGTGAAAAATACTGAAGCTGCTCAGCTGTAAAGTCGTTCGGTTAACGATGAGGTTTATTCCCTTTAATTCCCGTCAGCGAAAAGGATGAGCCGATCTGGAATTAAGCATAAACAGATAAAACTAAAAATATTTAGGAGTGAATGATGAGACGATGGAAACACAAGGTAGCCTTGAGTGCGCTATTTTGTTTCGGTGCCATTGCCAATGTGAACGCTGCTGGTGGTAAATACAACAGCGTGCCTGAGATGGGCGAAACTGCCAAAGGCGCGATCGCAAACTATCAGGGCATGGAAAAAGTCAACGGCGTCAAAACCCTTCAGGACTATGTAGTTCAAGAAGCCGCGTTATTTGACTTCTTGTTTGAAAACCACCCTATGTTCAAATACCAGGAAGCGGGCAATCTGGTTGGCGATTATCATGTCAGTGATCGTGGCGAAGAGTATCTGGATACCGGCCATAGCCCTGACTACAGCAAGAAAGTGGGTAAACCCAGAGCCGTACAGTACAGGCTAGGTGCCAAGTCTATCCTGGATTTTCCCAACAATTTTGTCGGCCCGGAAAAGTGCGCCGAATGTCATGCGACCCAGTATGAGAAGTGGAGCCGTTCACGTCATGCCAAGACAGTTCGTTTCCCTGGGGAACATCCCGAGGTGGACAACGACCTCAACAAGACAATGTATGGCACTAAAGACACCTCTATTCTCCCCGACGGCATCACGCCGGATGTGATCTATGCGACCGTGGGTACGCCCAGAACCAAATATGGCTTCATCGATGCCTGGTTGGTGCGTGGCTCTTACCATATCGAAGGCGGCTTATTGAAGGATGGTACCGGCAAGATGGTTGCCGGTGCTAACCAGTTTTCTCGTGGTTGGGCCGAGTGGTTAACCCCTGAGATGGCTAAGAAGATCAACGCCGTGATCCCTGAGTTCCCTACCACCTTAGCTGCATATGGTGACTCGGGGTCTCATCAGTGGGGCATGAGCTCTTACGGCGCCAAGTACCGTAAAGAGATGTTGTTCCAGCCAGCAAGTTCTTATTGCGAAGTTTGTCATACCTTCAAGTTCGACTTTAAGTCTCAGCAAGAGTACTTCGATGCCCTGGGCGATCCTAAGAAGCTGCAGGAACACACCATCAGTAAGGGCATTGCCTGTGAGGAGTGCCACGGTGCTGGTGGCCACCTAGATGGCGGTACTGGCGGTATGCAGTCTAACTGCGAACGTTGTCATCAACGCTTCCAATACGATCCTGTCATGGCCGAGACGCCAGCCGCACAGGAAAAACCTGAATTGGCCTTTGGCGTGAAGATGAAGTCGCTATGTCCTTCTTGTGGTACCGAAGGCTCACAGATGTATGGTTCGGCGCACTATGAGAAAGGCATGCGTTGTACCACCTGTCACGACCCTCACGAGGTCACCGATGGTTCCTGGTTGTCGGGTATCACTAAGCCTAAGTTGAAGAAAGACTGTAAGGACTGTCACGAGGCGCAGACTGTGATAGCCAGTAACACAGACACTCACGCCAACCAGACCTGTCAGAGCTGTCACATGCCAAACATGGGTAGCTGTGAAAACTTCAAGGCGATGCAGTTCCCCGATCAAGCAGGCTTCGACGCCGTTCGTAAGTCACACATGTGGAAGATTGATGTCGACCCTGTGCGCAAGACGCTCAACCCACCAGAGGGAGCGCCTAGAACTCAGGGACCTGATGCGGCTAAAGGCTGGACTGTGGCCAAGAACGAGGAGGGACGTACCTACCTGGATCTCATGTGGTCTTGTGCCCGCACCTCAATTTCTGACCACGATGTGGTGGAAAACAAGGGCTGTCACAGCCAGTTCCAATCTGAGCTAGAAACCGGCCTGCACTATAAGGATCAGCTGGAGATCTACGGTGAAGTCATGAAGTGGCAGAAGCCGATCAAAGAGGTCTTCGGTCAGGTTGAGCAGGCGCTGGTGCGTATCGATCAGCTGCTTGAGGTCACTAAGTTGTCTACCGAAGACAAGACTCAGGTGCTGATGTTGGCGGAGAAGGCTCAGGCCACAGTGGATCTGATCAAGCAAGATGGTTCTTGGGGTGTTCATGGCTTCCGTTATAGCCAGAAGCGTCTGGATGCCGCGCTGACCTATGTGACTCAAGCGCAGAAGATCTTAGATGGCAGTGGCTATTCGGCCAAGGCGAACTAGTTCTCTCACAATAACGTGATTGACTAACCACCCGGCGCCACGCCAGGCGCCGGGTATTAGGGGAGAGAGAAGATGAAATCGAGAATAGGCCTGTCTTTGGCCTTGCTGTTGGGCTTGACTCCGCTATGCAGTCAGGCGGGCGGCGGCGCCGAGATGGCACCGGCTCACAGGTATGAACATAGCCTGCACACTATTAGTCTGGCCCAGGCCGAAGCCCTGCTGGCTGAGGGGAATGTTTACTTCTTCGACGTCAATACCTTAGAGCTTTGGGCCGAGGGGTATATCCCTGGGGCCGTCTACTTCAATGTCGATAACTGGAAGACCCTGCTGCCGGAAGATAAGGCGGCGCGTATGGTGTTTTATTGCGCCAATCGCCTTTGTAATGCCAGCGAGATCGCCGCCCATCAGGTAATGAAGCTGGGCTACACCAATGTGATGCAGATGCACGATGGGATCTATGGCTGGCGCCTGTCGGGTCGAGCCATTGAAAAACCATAATAAACAAATCATTGCATAACTTTTTGAACAGTAAGCATTTTGAGCAATAGATGATCGAGAGTGTGAATATGAAAGCGAGTCTACTGAAATCTTGTCGTGTTACCACCTTAGCCCTGGCCTTGAGTGGGTCATTCTTTGCCGTGGCCAGCGAGTCGCCTCAGGAGGTCGAAGATGCCTCCTATGCATTAGGTGCGTCCGTGGGCCATTACATATCGGGCAAGATCTATAACCAGGTCGACTTAGGTGCCCAGGTCAATATCGACACTGTGGTCAAAGGGGTCGTCGATGCCCTCAAGGGTGAGGGCAAGATGTCCAATGAGGAGATACTGACCCATCTCAACGCCCGCGCCGAGTGGCTCAACAATGCCAAGAGCGCCAAGCTGGAGGCCTTGGCCAACAAGCATCTGGCCGAGGGACAAGCCTATCTGGCAGGTAACAAGAGCAAGGCTGGGGTGACGGTAACCGAATCGGGTCTTCAGTATGAAGTGCTGAAGCAAGGCGATGGCCCTAAACCTGTCGAGTCTGACGTGGTAACGGTTCACTACGTAGGTAAGCTGCTCGATGGAACCGAATTTGATAACTCTTATGAGCGCGATGAACCCAATCGTTTCGCCCTAATGTCGGTGATTGATGGCTGGAAAGAGGGGATAGCCCTGATGCCCGTGGGTTCCACCTATCGCTTGACCATTCCTGCCGAGTTGGCCTACGGCAAAGAGGTGGTGGGGATTATCCCACCGGGTTCGACCCTGATCTTCGATGTTGAGCTGCTCAAGCTTGAGGCTCCTGGCGAAAATACCCATGGCATGGGGCTAAGTGGTATGGGCATGGGCGGCATTATGGGCATGGGTCACTAGGTTAGGTTATCGGCAGTAGGTGCTTGTTATGAATCATTTAGTGTTTGCCATGGCGGTCACGCTTGTTTGTTTTATTGCGCCTGTTTGGCGCCACTATTTCATCCAGGCGGCGAATGCCAAGGCCGGTGATGCGACCATCCCTGCTAGGAAGCGGATCCAGACACCAATTTGGGTGACAGGCATGCTACTGCTGATACCACTGACCCTCTATGGTCTGCTGGGGCGTTTTAACGACTGGCACACAGGCCAGATAGACGAAAACATCGACTACCTGATTGCCGCCGATATCAACAAGAATGCGCGTATCTTAGATGATGCCCCCCTCGATAGGCTTGCCTTGCTCAATCTGGCCAATGCCTACGCCGAAGGTGGTCGCTATGGCGATGCGGTAGCGACACTAGACAAATTACTGGCAATAGCGCCCGACGCCGAGCTGTTTGGCATGAAGGCGACGGCGCTCTATTACCGTGATAACCGCGCCATGAGTCTGGAGGTATCGATTGCAATATCTCAGGCGCTGGCGCTCGATCCTAAGGAAGTGCAGTCACTGCTGCTGATGGCGACCCACGCTTATTTGAATAGGGATTTTCAACAGGCGATCGCTTATTGGCAACAGTTACTGGACAGTGATAACCCCAACATAAACCGAGCATCGATTAACAGTGCGATTGTCAACGCTGAGCAGAAAATGGCTAACCGTACCGTGACTGCATCTGAGTAAAAGTCACCAAGATGAAAGATTCAATGAGGTCGGCATGCGTGCCGACGGATGGAGGATGCTGTGAGTGAAAATATAGAGAGACGGAGGTTCCTGAAATGCTTAGGAGCCGGCTCTTTGATGTTGGCGCCCTTGGGCTGCAGCGTTAAGGAGCAGACTGCTCAAACCGAATCGCCACACTATGTGATGGTGTTCGATCAAAATAAATGTGTGGGGTGTGGCGGTTGTAAGGAGGCCTGTAATAAGGCCAACAACCTGCCCGAGGGACGTTCGCGAGTGATACTGGAGCAGCAGTCATCTGCCGTTGCGGGGCAGGCTTGCCCCCATTGTGGCAAGACAGATTGCGATTGCCAGCGTAAGTATGTGCGGGTCTCCTGTCAGCAATGTCAGAATGCCCCCTGTGTGTCTGTGTGCCCAACGGGGGCGGCTCACAGAGATCCCAACACAGGCATAGTCACCATGGATGCCAGTAAGTGTGCCGGCTGTAAATACTGTATCGCCGCCTGTCCTTACAACGCGCGCTATATCAATAGTGAGACGGATGTGGCCGATAACTGTGACTTCTGCCTCGAGAGCAAATTAAGCAAGGGAGAGTTGCCAGCCTGCGTGCAGGAGTGTCGTTACGACGCCCTGATCTTTGGCGATGCCAACGACCCTAACTCCTATGTGAGCCGTTTGTTGGCGGTGAAGGATTCGGTAAGAATTAAGGCCCACCTGGGGACCGAACCGAGCCTACGTTACATTCCTATCGTTAAGTTGGGGGTATAGAGATGGACGGAACACTCGGATTTACCATAGGTTTGTCGGAAGGGGTTGCCTGGCCCTGGCCCATTGCCGTGTACCTGTTTTTTGCCGGTATCTCGGGCGGTGCCCTGTCGGTCGCGCTGTTTATTCGCTTCTATAAACAGCAGAGCGTTAACACCCCCTTCCTCAAGGCATCGGCGCTAATTGCCTTCGTGACCATAGCTCTGGGCATGCTTTGTCTGGTGTTGGACCTGACCAATCCGCTGTTTTTCTGGCGTATCTTGGTCTACTACAACCTCAACTCCGTGATGTCTGTCGGGGTGATCGCCTTGTCGGCCTATATCCCGCTGGTCGCCTTGATCGCCTTGTTTGCCCTGGAGGAGGAGATCCGTCGCCAGCCTATTTTGGCGCCGCTGCTGCCGCTTATCGACAGGTTAAGACCCTGGCGACGGGCGAGTGAAACCTTAGTGTTGCTATTGGCGCTGGCCGTATGTGCCTATACAGGCTTCTTAATCTCAGCCTTGATTCGCTTCCCTATCATCAACACCTCGGTGTTGCCTGCGCTGTTTGTGGCCTCTGGTCTGTCGGCCGGTGCGGCGGCGGCCAAGATGCTGGCGGTTGGGTTGTTTAAGGAAGATAGACACAGCAGCGACATGCAGATTTTGCACGGCGCCGAGTGGCCGATCATGTTTGCCGAGGCCTTGTTCCTCTTCATGATCATCATGTCACTGGCCACTGGCAATGCCGGCGCGCAGAGTGCCTTCGAGGCCTTCCACAGCGGCAGCTGGTCTATGGTGTTCTGGCTGGGTGTCGTGGGTGTGGGTTTTGGCGGCCCCTTGCTGTTGAACTTCGCCACAGGTAAGCAATTCAGTCATTCGGCCCAGGCCTTCTACCTCTCGGGCCTGTGCGCCGTGAGCGGCATGATGTGCCTGAGGATGTTCATCCTCTACGCCGGTCAAAACTTTGCGATTTGATCCTTTAGCTCAGCCCCTGTGTGACAGGGGCTGATTATCCGTTTAGGAGACACAATGAGAGCCTTTATCTTCATTTTTATTTGTTCCTTGTTTATGTCGGGGTGCGGCGCGGCCGAGAGCGACACTCATAGTCACGCGAGTCTGATGATCGACGCCCATGAACGTTGTCACATGTGCGGCATGATGGTGAAGCAGTATCCCGGCCCTAAGGGGAGCCTGCATCTTAAGGGGGGAGAGCTGCAACCTAAGTTCTGTTCGACCCGTGACATGTTTATGTTTGCCCTGCAGCCCGAGAATCGACGTCAGGTCGAGACACTTTGGGTGCACGATATGGCGGCAACAGATTGGCAGTATCCGGACGATGAGCATTTCATCGATGCTACCAAGGCCTGGTATGTCTATGGATCCAATCGTAAGGCGGTGATGGGTGTTGCCGTAGCTCCTTTCTCAACTCTCACTGCGGCCGAAGAGTTTGCCCGCCAGTATGGCGGCGCCGTGTTCAAATATGACGAGATCACTCTTGAGTTACTTTCGACTGACTAAGCAACGCCTTTGGCCTGTGTTGGCTCAGTCATTGGGCCTGTGCCTGTGTGGTTTACTGTTTATGGCGCCAGTGCTGGCACAATCCAGTGGCGGGACTCGGCACGTCACAGTGGTGGACAGCGAGACGTTACACTCGGCGTTGGCCTCCATGCCCCAAGGCGCAGAGATACGGCTAAAACCTGGGCTCTATCGGGGGCACTTTCACATCGAAAAGCCCCTGACCCTCATCGGCGCGCCTGGCGTGGTGTTCGATGCTCAGGGAGTCGGTTCGGCAATCGTGGTCAGTGCGCCGGGGGTAAGTATTACCCGGGTGACAGTGCAGCACTGGGGGCAGGATCTCTATGAGAAGGATGCCGCCATTCGCCTGATGCCCGGCGCAAACGACGTGGCGATTATTGCCAATCGCCTTGTCGGTCCCAGTTTCGGTGTTTACGCCAGCGAGGTGAGCGACCTTAGGTTGCTGGATAATCAAATACAGGGAGATGAGCAGACATTTTTGCTGGATCGCGGCGATGGGATTCATCTGCTGAAGGTGAATCATCCTACTGTTCGCGGCAACCGTATCAGCAAGGTGCGTGATGGTATCTACCTTGAGTCGGGTATAGGCAGCCGCATCTATAGCAATCATCTCTCCAATCTGCAGTATGGCCTGCACTATATGTATACCCAACAGGATGAAGCCATGGACAACCTGGCGACTCGGGTGAGTGGTGGTTACGCCCTGATGAACTCGCAGGGTATTCATTTGATCGCAAACACAGTGCAGCACGCCCAGGAGTTTGGGGTGCTGCTCAATCTTACCCATGACGCCAAGATCCAAGCCAATCAGATTGAGGCGACCCAGATGGCCAATAGTGTGGCTGGCGATCTGTTTAGCGAAGGCAAAGGCTTGTTTGTATACGGCGCTCAACGCAATCAAATCATCGGCAATTCAGTTACAGGTAATCAGATTGGCATCGCCATGGCGCTAGGCGGTGAAGACAATGCCGTTTATCAAAACCAGTTTTTAGCGAATACGACCCAGGTGCGCTACGTGGGGGAACAGCGAGTAGAGTGGAGCTTTCAAGGCCGGGGAAATTACTGGAGCGACTATCAGGGCTGGGATCTCGACGGTGATGGTATAGGCGACAGTCAGCATCTGCCCAATGATAATTTGGATCGTCTGTTTTGGCTGTATCCGGAGGCAAGGTTTTTAATGGAGAGCCCCATAGTGAAGTTACTGAAATGGTTGGATAACCAGATACAAGACGAGCATTCTGCGGGCGTGGTAGACAGCTATCCTCTGATGGTGCCGTTAAATGCTTTCGTGCCGCATATCGGGGAGGCACTATGAGTCAGATAGCGGTGAGTGTGAGGCAGGTGAGTCATTTCTTTGATGAGCGCTGCGCCCTGAATGAACTGAGTTTCTCGCTGCCGAGCGGCCAATTGATGGCGCTCTTGGGCCATAACGGTGCGGGCAAGTCGACGCTGATCAAGATGATTCTAGGCCTATTGCGTCCTACCTCGGGCGAGGTGAGCGTATTCGGGCGTGCGGTGACGACATCGGGTGCCATGACTGAAATAGGCTATCTTCCCGAGAACATTAGTTTTTACGACAAGTTAACCGGCCATGAGGTACTGAGTTATTTTGCGGCGTTAAAGGGGATCTCAAAACAGACTGTGAATCGGCTGCTGGAGGAGTTTGGCCTGGCTTATGCGCAGCACAAGTCGGTTAAGGACTACTCCAAAGGGATGAAACAGCGCCTGGGATTTGCTCAGGCTATTCTGGCCCGGCCCAGGTTGCTGCTGCTGGATGAGCCTACTGTGGGGCTCGATCCGCAGGCGTCGCAGTTTATCTATCACAAGATCAAACAGCTGGTTACACAGGGAAGTACGGTGATTGTTTGTACCCACGAACTACAGCTGGTGGAATCGCAGCTGGATCTGGCCTTAATTCTCGGCAGAGGGCGCAGACTTGCCTTCGGTACGCTCGACGAACTGCTGCACAGCGGCAACATGAACCTACGCGTAGAGCATCCACGCCTGGATAGCCTGGTAGCGACCCATCCCCTATTAAAATCTTTTTACGCAGACGGCGGCTTAAATTGTCCTGTCTCACAACGTGAGGTGTTGATGAAATATCTGATCTTAGAGTGCCAACTGTATGATGTTAAGGTGAGCACCCCGGATCTGGCGCAGGTGTACCATGCCAAAATGGCTCAGATGCAGGTTTTAAACGAGCTGGGACTGAGCCTGACACCGGGAGATATCTGATGCTGACCATAGCTAAGCGGCCGAGCCTCGGCCTCATCTGGGTGATCGCGAACAAAGAGCTGAAAGACAGCCTCAGAAATCGTTGGGTGCTGGTGGTTTTTGCCATCTTCTGGGTCTTGGCGTTGAGCATGACTTTTGCCGGCAGCGCCGTCAGCGGCACGCTAGCCTTACCTAGCCTAAGTAGCGTTATCGCATCCTTGACCACTGTCTCTGTGTTTATCATCCCCCTGGCGGCGATTTTGCTCAGTCATGATGCCTTTGTGGGGGAGGAGGAGGCGGGCACTCTCTGCTTACTGCTTACCTATCCGGTGAGTAAGTCGCAGATCCTTGTCGGTAAGTTGCTGGCCCACTGTACGGTGACATTTGCTGCCATTACCAGCAGCTACGGCAGTAGCGCCGCAATCTTGATGCTGTTTGGTCGTGGTGAGGCCTGGGAGGAGATACTGTCGGCCTTTGTGCTCTTGATTGCCAGTAGCTGCCTGCTGGCAACAATCTTCATTCTGATCAGTTACCTGGTGAGCCTGAAATCGGCAGAAAAGGCCAGAGCGGTAGGGAGTCTATTGGGACTCTGGTTTGCCCTGGTGCTTATCTATGATCTGCTGCTGTTGGCGCTCTTGGTGGCCGATCTCGGCTATGGCAGCCAATGGTTGGTCAACCTGCTTATCTTGCTAAATCCAACCGATCTCTACCGCGCCATTAACCTGGTGAGTGCTGGTGCCCCTCTGGGAAGCCTTGGACTGCTGGCTCAGTATGAGTGGAGCTTGCCGCTTTTGCTGGGGGCCTGCGTTGCCTGGCCATTGCTGCTTCTGTTTTGGACTCGCCGCGTATTTATCACCAAGTTAGTGTAGTGCTTAGCCGCAGTATATTGGGGCAGGGTTTTGGGCGGTAGTTCACATTCTTCGTGGCTGCCTGAAATCCTGGCGCAGTATTTGAGTGAATAATCACGTTAATTTTGTAGGGACATTAATAAAATATCAAAGATAACAATAAGATATTTCTAATTGATGATTAGGAATTATTGAGGTGTCAGGTGTTAAAAATTACGCCATATCTTGAGTTCGATGATGAGGCGCACCAACTGCATGATCGCACCTGTGGTGCCACCATAGGGCTGAGCTTTTCCGAGTCGGCGGTGTTGGCGCACCTATTGTCTCAGCCTGATGCCATCTGTGATAAAGAAGCGCTGATCGCCGTTGGCTGGCCCGATCGTGTGGTGGCGGCGACCTCGCTGACACAATGCATCAGCACTCTTCGCAAGAAGCTGGAGCCTTTCCCCGAAGTTCAACTGAAAACGGTCGCCCGGCGTGGCTACCAGCTACATGTCTCACCTAAATCCCGTGTCACCATGCTGGCGGTGACTGATGCAGAGTCGATCAAAGATGCGCTGATCGATGTTTCCTTGATGGTTAAGATTAGCGGCATCTTGATTGTGCTGGGGATTGTGGCCACCCTCTGGTATCAGAGTGATTATCATAAGGTGATGAAACATGCGGCCAAGTGGGTGTCAGGCAGTGAAATCAATCTGAACATAGGGGGAACCAAGCGGCCACTGACGCTGATCCACCCTAAAGGGGTCGATAGTCTACATCCTTCCAATTGGCAGAAGCATATTGCGCCCGAGAGCAATAGCATTGAGGGATTTAATCATTTTGGTGGTTTCGCCTTTACCGATGGCACCCACTATTCGGTAGCGGTATGCGACCTGGGTGACAACGGCGAGTG
The DNA here is from genome assembly GCF_000832025.1 of Shewanella sp. cp20. Taxonomy (NCBI): domain Bacteria; kingdom Pseudomonadati; phylum Pseudomonadota; class Gammaproteobacteria; order Alteromonadales; family Shewanellaceae; genus Shewanella; species Shewanella sp. cp20. The sequence goes on from NZ_JPII01000041.1 coordinate 48,580, forward strand.
TCGCCGAGATAAGATCATCAATTTGACCGAAATCGACCTGAAGCCTGCCGGCCTCAACATGGTGGAGTTTGTCGAGCTGAGTAAGCGCATGGAAGATAGGATCCGCTACAACCGTATCCTGATCCCCCCTAGCGAGGCCGAAGGTGAGCTGGTGGAACATCACTACAATGGTGATATTTATTTTCCGGTGGCAGACGAGTTGCTGGTACGTGCCGACTTAGGGATCTCCCTAGTGTACGACAAACCTCTCAGTGGTAAGTTTTACTCCCGCGCCTGTATTACGGATCAGGACTGCCTGACCACGCCGATTAAGTATCAGATCCGCGGCGAGTTCGAGCAGTATCGTCAGCAGCTTGGTCAGCTGGATGTGGATGTCTTTTATGTTAAGGTCAGGCAGAAAGATCTGATCATGCCAGAGGTGGTGAGTGACTCGGCGATGCACTTCTATCGTGAGATTCGTAAACATAATATTCGCGACGAGGAGCTGTTTTACATGCGAATACATGCCGACAACGGCACTGCGGTCTGGGTGGTGCCATTGCTTGGCAGTCTGGTCGCCTGGACCAAGTATGAGAAGGTAGCCCTCTGACGGTGAGGGCATAAGCCCCGACCTTAAAGGTCAGGGCTAGCGCGATAGCATTACTTGATGAAGGCGAAGGCATCGCCGTAGAGGTGCTGCTCTTCGACGCCTATCTCACGGAACACTTCGCGCGCCGCGCCGACCATGTCGAAACGACCGGCGATATAGATGTCATAGCCGTTGAGGCTGACATAATCTTGCTTGATCTGCGCCAACAGGTTGGCCGTCTTGCCTTGCCACTCTGGCGTCGACTCTTCTACCACTGGCACGAAATGTAGCCAGGGGTGATCCTGATGCCACTGGCGTGCCAGCGACTCATAGTACATGGCGTCTTGATTACGACAGCCCCAGTAGAGGGTGGTCTCAACATTCTGCCCAAGGGCGATCGCCTGTTCGACTATGCTCTTGATGTAGGAGAAACCTGTGCCGCCGGCGATCAGCAGGCGGGGTCTATGGCTGTCGGTGCGTAGGAAGGCTTCGCCGCCCGGCGCTTCGATGTCGATATATTCGCTCTGCTGCAGGCGCTCGACCACCTGCATGGGGTAGCTCTCGCTGACGGCGGCACCTATGTGCAGCTCGATCTGCTCCTGGCCTGGCGCAGAGGCGATAGAGAAGGGACGTTTATCTTTTTCACCCATTACGACGCAAAGGTACTGACCAGCCTTAAATTCGAAGCTGGTTTCTGGGGTTAATGCTACCTGATAGACGGCATCATTAAAGGCGGTAACATGTTCAACTTTACAGCGTATGGTGTTCATTCGTTTTCCTTTCAGACCCTCTCTGTGGAGGTTTAGCTCCTTTGAATACCTGATTAAATTGTTCAAGTATTCAAAGGGTTAACTTCTTTGATTTATTTTTAAAATTCAGACGATTAGTTTATGTCTGATATTGATTATAGCGTTGGCGCTTCGTCTATGCCCAGGTCATCCCAGATCGCATCGATCCTCTGTTTGACCGCTTCGTCCATGACGATAGGGGTGCCCCATTCGCGATTGGTTTCCCCTTCCCACTTGTTGGTGGCATCCATCCCCATTTTAGAGCCGAGTCCGGCAACCGGGGAGGCGAAATCCAGGTAGTCGATAGGCGTGTTGTCTATCATCACGGTATCGCGCTTGGGATCCATCCGGGTGGTGATGGCCCAGATCACATCGTTCCAGTCGCGGCAGTTGACATCTTCATCCACTATGATGATGAACTTGGTGTACATGAACTGGCGCAGGAAGGACCAGGCGCCCATCATCACCCGCTTGGCATGTCCCGGATACTGCTTGCGGATGGAGATCACCGCCATGCGATAGGAGCAGCCTTCGGGCGGCAGATAGAAGTCGACGATTTCCGGATATTGCTTGCGCAAGATAGGCACGAACACCTCGTTCAGTGCCACACCCAACATGGCGGGCTCATCGGGTGGCCTGCCGGTGTAGGTACTGTGATAGATAGCGTCGCGTCTGTGGCTCACATGGGTCACGGTGAAGACAGGGAACTCGTCGGTCTCGTTGTAGTAACCCGTGTGATCCCCGTAGGGCCCTTCTTCGGCCATCTCGCCGGGCTCGATATAACCTTCGAGGATGATCTCGCTGGTGGCGGGCACTTCGAGATCGCAGCTCAGCGCCTTACACACCTCGGTGCGTTCGCCGCGCAGTAGACCGGCAAAGGCGTACTCGCTCATGGCATCGGGTACTGGCGTCACGGCGCCAAGTATGGTCACAGGATCGGCGCCCAGGGCCACCACCACGGGATAACGTTCGCCGGGATGCTGCGCCTTAAAGTCTTTGAAATCCAGCGCGCCGCCGCGATGATCCAGCCAGCGCATGATCAGCTTGTTCTTGCCCAGCAATTGCTGGCGGTAGATCCCCAGATTCTGGCGTTTCTGTCTCGGTCCCTTGGTGATGGTGAGTCCCCAGGTGACCAAGGGGGCGACATCGCCGGGCCAGCAGTGCTGAATGGGCAGCTTGGTGAGATCCACCTCATCGCCACTGACCACAACCTCCTGACACGGAGCATTGCGTACCGTCTTGGGTGGCATGTTTAGCGCCTGCTTGAACATGGGGATCTTGGCGATGGCGTCTTTAAAGCCGCGTGGCGGCTCGGGTTCCTTGAGGAAGGCCAGCAGCTCACCCACATCGCGTAGGGCGAGCGGGTCTTCTTTGCCCAGGGCCATGGCGACGCGTTTGGGAGTGCCAAATAAGTTAGCCAATACCGGCATGGTCTTGCCGACAGGATTTTCAAACAGCAGCGCCGGGCCCTTGGCTCTTAGCACACGATCGGCGATCTCTGTCATCTCCAGATGGGGATCGACGGGGTGGCTAATGCGTTTTAGCTCGCCATTGGCTTCGAGGTGATCGATAAAACTGCGTAAATCCTTAAAACTCATTTGGAAATACTCGCGTTGAGAAAAATGTGATATGGCGCGCACTATACCATTTATGGGCGTTATTCCCAAATGCCTTACACCGGCTTTGCGACCCCGGCATGGCAAGATTTTCAGGGCGTATAATTAAGGGTAAGATGCGGTGAATCTCTCGGGCATGAGGTGGCAAGATGAGGCTTAATGTGAACCCTTTATTACTCCTGGCTGGGCTGTTGTGGCTTGGTGCCTTGCCGCCGATTGCTACCGACGCTTGGGCGCTGAAGACAGACAAATATGAGCTGAATCCATACGTAGGTCTAGGGTGGGGCTATCGCCCTGGTTGGCATCGGGACTTCTATGACCCTTGGCGCTGGCAAGTCGGTATAGGCACAGGTTTTCCCTACTGGCGCCATGGCTACTGGCGCAATGACTGGGGCTACTGGCGAGACGACTGGCGTTACCCCTATCGCTATCAGCCGCGTAAGCGCCGGGAGCCTAAACCTATCGCACCACCACAGCGGGTGACCACTAGCCTTGCTCAGAGCGATGCGATTCATAGCCTGCCAGCCAATGCCAGAGTGAAGGTGAAGGACGGTAGGACGGTATACGAATGGCAAGGCGTTGAGTATGTCTACGACTGGAATAGCGACAGCTACCGGATTGTAAAGTAGGCGCCGCGGCTTAACTCTTTAGGCTTTAGGCTTTAGGCTTTAGGCTTTAGAGTGGCTGCAACCAACGCTCTGGCCGGAATAGGTAGTAGTGTTCCGGGTCGTTGGAGAAGGCGACTCTATGGGCCTTGCCGGTGATCTCTTCGCGGGGGACGAAGCCGATGACGCGGGAGTCGGCGCTGGCGTCGCGATTGTCACCAAGGGCCAGGTACTGCCCCTCGGGCACGGTCACAGGACCAAAATTGGCAAGTCTAGACGGTTGGGCATTGAGCCTGATGGTGTGAGGCTTGCCTGGAAGGACTTCTTGCCGTTCGCTATAGGCTTGTTTTTCTGTGCCAAAGACTTGCTGCTCGTCAGTGTTATTGGGCGTCTCTTGGTAGCTTAAGGCCTCACCATTCAGGTAGAGGCGATTGTTGCGCATGGCCAGTGTGTCACCGGGCAGGCCTATGATGCGTTTGACCAGCTTCTTGTCGGCCACGGCCGAGTCGAAGGTGATGATGTCGCCACGCTCTGGATCCGCCAGCTTCATCAGGCTGATATGGGTAAAGGGCAGACGCAGATCGTAGGCCATCTTGTTCACCAGTATGCGATCTCCCTGCACTATGGTGGGCAGCATGGAGCCGCTGGGGACATGATTCCAGTCGGCGACGGCACTGCGAAACACCAGCATCAGGCCGATAAACAGGATGAACTGGCGATGTTGTTTTATAGAACGAATCACTTTTTTTAGCATACCAACTCCTTGGAAAGTAAAGTGTCTTGCAGAGTCAGACGCTTGTTTGCCCGAGTGGTTCCAACCGCATTAGCGTATAAGCGTAAGCAAATATTTTTGCTCTGCTCAGCGTGGCATTGATATAGTGCATCCACTTGTCCTGAGGCCATCCCATGGAGAGAGAATGAAGTACCAGTGGATATTATTTGACGCCGATGAAACCCTGTTTCATTTCGACGCCTTTAAAGGATTACAGCTGATGTTTTCGCGTTTCGGTGTGGACTTCACCCTTAGCGATTTCGAAGAGTATCAAACGGTTAATCTGCCTTTGTGGGTGGATTATCAAGACGGCAAGATCAGCGCCCGCCACCTGCAGGTGACTCGTTTCGAGCGTTGGGCCGAGAAGCTCTCTGTGACCGCCGAGCATCTCAACGCGGCGTTTCTTTCGGCCATGGCCGATATCTGTACCTTGTTGCCCGGCGCCGCCGAGCTAGTGGACGCCCTCTATGGCAAGGTGAAGATGGGGATCATTACCAATGGTTTCACCGACCTGCAGACGGTGCGCCTAGAACGCACCGGCTTGCTGCATGCCTTTTCGCCCGTGGTGATCTCCGAAGAGGTTGGCGTTGCCAAACCCGACGTGGCGATCTTTGAACACGCCTTGTCGCAGATGGCTCATCCCCCCAGGGAGCATGTGTTGATGGTGGGGGATAACCCTCATTCGGATATTCAGGGTGGGCTCAATGCCGGGTTCGATACCTGTTGGCTGAACCCTGCCAGTCAGCCCGCACCCGAGGGGATAACGCCACACTATCAGGTGACTTCACTCACCGAGCTACAACACCTGCTGCTTAAAGGCTAATTCAATTCGGGCTAACAGCCTGAATCGACAATCTCGAAGGTCGGGCCCTGGGTAGTACTCAGGGCCTGAGTGTATTTGAGGTAGCAGTTTTGGCCGCTGGATTTCCTGCTTGGGTGCATGAAGCGGATAAAAGGCTCGGCCTTGTTATTGTGAAAGTACCAATCGGCCGGATCGTCGGCATTGAATACCGCATCGGCAAAGGTGGCTTCTAATAACAGTGCCCAGGCGTGGGCCGAGTCGGCGGAGGGGTAACCATAGGCAAGCTCGACCAGATCGCCGTTGAGGCTGATATTGGTGCTGGCCTGAGTCTGCAGGTTTTCCAGGTTCGCCTTGGTGAAGACCAGGGGCAGGGTGCCGCTCATCTCCCCTTTGAGTCCCTGAAGGGCTGCAACGCGGGCATCGGACTGGATATTGATGAAGCGTGGCAGGGCTATCGTTGCCAGAATCGCCAGTATGATCACTGTGATGACAAGTTCAATTAGGGTAAATCCGTTAGGTTTCATCTTGCTACCTGCAGTTTTCTTTGTGTTTATACTACACCCTGAGCGAGCATTTTATCCCCTAAACAAGCTTAAAAAGGTTGTTTTTAACGCATTTGTTGTCGAAAAATGCCTTAATGGATTATTTGTTGCTCAGTTAGTGAAATTTAGGCTTTACATTTAAAGTCCATTTCCTTACTATTCTCGGCGTTCGGAGAGATGGCAGAGTGGTCGAATGCACCGGTCTTGAAAACCGGCACGGGTTTATAGCCCGTCTAGGGTTCAAATCCCTATCTCTCCGCCACATTAAGAAAAAAGGCTTCCAGAAATGGAAGCCTTTTTTCGTTCTAGCGAGTAAATACTTAAAGACTGACTATCGGGATCACTTGAACCCAGGGTTCCTAATGTTTAGATCCGGCTATCCCTCTGCCACATTAACCAAGCCCGCTTTATAGCGGGCTTTGTGCTATCTAGCATATAGCATTTGAGTCATAGCCGGGTTCCTAATATTTAAATCTGGCTATCTCTCTATCACATTAAGAGAAAAGGCTTCCAGAAATGGAAGCCTTTTTTCGTTTTAGCGAGTAAATGTTTAAAGACTGACTATCGGGATTATTTGAACCCAGGGTTCCTAATGTTTAGATCCGGCTATCCCTCTGCCACATTAACCAAGCCCGCTTTATAGCGGGCTTGGTGCTATCTAGCATATAGCATTTGAGTCATAGCCGGGTTCCTAATATTTAAATCTGGCTATCTCTCTATCATATTAAGAGAAAAGGCTTCCAGAAATGGAAGCCTTTTTTCGTTCTAGCGAGTAAATACTTAAAGACTGACTATCGGGATTATTTGAACCCAAGGTTCCTAATGCTAATGCCTTTCAACAGAGTGCCCGACTATCTCTTTGCCACTTTAAGAGGAAAGGCTTCCAGAAAGGGAAGCCTTTTTTCGTTCTAGCTTTCGAGTGCTGGGCACTGCCTTGTCGGCGCTTTTCATTCTGTCCTATGGAGCCGTGTTATACCAATCACAGTAAACATGTGATCAGAAATAGCGCAGGAAAAACGCTTGAGAACAAAGCAGGATTTTTAGATAAGTAGTTATTCTACAATTA
>NZ_JPII01000042.1:0-154211 GCF_000832025.1 Shewanella sp. cp20
CAACCAACACCAGCGACGTTAGCACCATGAACTCATGGGCTTAGACGAGTGAAAAATAGATGTCGGTGATCAGCTCATGTTCCGCCACTTCGGGGAAGAAGTTGTGGTACTCGAAGTAGAGGGGAAAATCCCTCAGCTCCTCGCCGCTCTCGGGTAACCAGTCGCGGTAGAACTGATAGATCTTATCGTCCATCTGATCGTGCGGCCCCTGGTGGCGGATTACGGCGCAGCGACCGCCGGGGATCGTCTTGGTGATCACCCCAAAGTCATTGGCCTTGACCTCAGAGGCTACCGAGCCACAGATGTCGAAACGAAACGCCTCGGGCTCGACCGTGTTGGGGTCGTTAAAGGGCACCCCTAGTGTCAGACTGCTGGCCACAGGGGATTCGTCGCTCTGCTTACGCCAGCTGATAAATTGTTGAATCGAGTCGTTCAGTGAGGCCGGGCTGCCCAGGTGCTCCAGCACCGCGACCTTGATATCGTCTCTTTGCGTGAGTTTAATTTGCACAGTTTCTCTCCTTGTATAGTTCACCTTGGCATATTCCTGACTCCATTGCTCCCATTGCGGGGTCAACCTGAACTGGGATGGGGTCTGGGCAAATATCTGCTTGAAGGCACGCGAGAAGGATTCGCCGTTCTCAAACCCGGCATCGAGGGCGATGTCGGTGATCTTGAGCTCGGGGTGAAACACCAATCGGTACGAGGCCCGCTTCAGCCTGAGCAGGCTGATGTATCTGCCTAAGGTTATGCCGGTATACACCTGAAACTGGCGATGAAAATGATACTTGGAGAAGTGCGCCTTCTGGCTGAGTTGTTCCAGCGTCAAGGGCTGGTCCAGATGTTTGGCGATGTAGTCGCATACCGTCTGTATGCGTTGACTGTAGGCCTGGTGCGCTGCTCGGTTCATATACATCCCTTTTCAAGTGAGAGGCCATTGTGCGACGAGATGGTCGGCTTTACCTGACTCATATTGCTCAATTGAGGATGGCTGAGCGGACCGTCTTAGAAGCCTCTGCGCTTCCAGAAGTTGGCCACCTGGCTCTCCTCGTCATTAAGGTGCACATGAAAGGTTTTCTCGGCAACCACCTTGTCGCCCAGGGAGAGGGTCATGCGCCACTTGCCCACCTTATCATGCTCGGGGGCCCAGATGGTGTCACCCAGATAGAACTTCCAGTCGTTAGACTCGACGAACAGCTCACCCTCGAAGGGCGGACGAATATTGCCCTGCTGATCGGGAATGTGGGGATGATAGATGCAGTAGCTTAGCCTGCGATTCTTGGCCTTGCGGATGCGGGCGATAAAACCAAATTCTATGTCTATCTCTGCAGGCACATGGACTGTGGCCTTGAGAAATTTGGGCAGATCTGGGCTCTCTTCATCCCAACGGCTGAAGAGTCCCGCCTGCAGTATGGTGACGTCGGCTTTGAGCTTAGACAAAGTAGGCTGGCCTTATGGCCTAGGTGTGATACTTCACGGCCATGTCGATCAGCGGCTCGCGGCTGGCCTTGGCGGCGCGCAGCCTGGCCAGATAGTTCTCCCATAACTCCACCTGATTGGTAGCTAAGTCATAGAGCACCTTCCAGGAGTAGAGACCTGTGTCATGGCCGTCATCGAACACCAGCTTGACCGCATAGTTGCCCACGGGGGTGATGGCGTTGATATTGACGTTCTTCTTGTGAGTCACCAGCACTGGGTTGCCGTGACCATGCACCTCGGCCGAGGGGGAGTAAACCCTTAAGAGTTCACAGCTGAGGGTATATTGCTGGCCGTTATCGAAACTGACTTCCAGCTGACGCGACTTACGTTTGAGTTTGAGTCCTGTGACCTTGGGGGTATCGCTTTGAGGAGTCATAGCTTTGCCTTTTGGGAACGCTTGGAGATTAAAAAAAGAGGGCCCGCAGGGGAACTGACGGGCCCTTTAAGTTTACAGGATGAAGCGGCTGAGGTCTTCGTCCTGTACCAAGTTGTCCAGGTGAGCGTTGACATAGTCGGCATCGATCACTGTGGTGCTGCCCGATTTGTCCGAGGCCTCAAAGGAGAGGTCTTCCATCAGACGCTCCATCACGGTATGCAGACGGCGGGCACCAATGTTTTCGGTGCGCTCGTTCACCTGCCAAGCAGCCTGGGCGATGCGCTCGATACCCGACTCGCTGAACTCTACCTTAACGCCTTCGGTGGCCATCAGCGCCATATACTGCTCTGTGAGCGATGCATGGGGCTCGGTGAGGATGCGTTTAAAGTCGTTGGCCGACAGGGCTTCCAGCTCGACACGGATCGGCAGACGCCCCTGCAGCTCAGGAATCAGATCCGATGGCTTGGACATCTGGAAGGCACCCGAGGCGATAAACAGTATATGGTCTGTCTTGACCATGCCGTGTTTGGTGTTCACCGTGCAGCCTTCTACCAGTGGCAGCAGGTCGCGCTGAACCCCTTCACGGGAGACGTCTGGGCCCGAGGTGTCGCCGCGTTTACAGATCTTATCAATTTCGTCTAAGAAGACGATGCCGTGCTGCTCGACCAGTTCGATAGCCTGTTCCTTAAGATCGTCAGGGTTTACCAGCTTGGCGGCTTCCTCTTCGATCAACAGCTTGTAGGCTTCCTTGATGGTCATCTTGCGACGTTTGCTGGCGCCGGGGCCCATGTTTTGGAACATGCTCTGCAGTTGGTTGGTCATCTCCTCCATGCCGGGTGGCGACATGATCTCTATGCCTACCTGAGGCGCGGCGATATCGATTTCGATCTCTTTATCATCCAGCTGGCCTTCGCGCAGTTTCTTACGAAATACCTGGCGAGTGCCTGAATCATCTTTTTGCTCGCTGTCCCAGTCTTCCTTCGGCTTAGGCAGCAGGGCGTCGAGAATGCGCTCTTCGGCCGCTTCCTCGGCTCTGAACTTACACTTGGCCATCTGCTCTTCACGGGTCAGCTTAACGGCGGCGTCGGTGAGGTCACGGATGATCTGCTCGACCTCCTTACCCACGTAACCGACTTCGGTAAACTTAGTGGCCTCGACCTTGATGAAGGGCGCCTTGGCCAGCTTGGCCAGACGGCGGGCGATCTCGGTTTTACCTACACCCGTTGGGCCTATCATCAGAATGTTTTTTGGGGTGACTTCTTGGCGCAGCGCGGCGTCAAGCTGCATACGGCGCCAGCGGTTGCGCAGGGCGATAGCGACCGAACGCTTGGCATTTTGCTGGCCTATGATGTGGCTGTCCAGCTCGTGAACAATCTCGCGTGGAGTCATCTCAGACATAAGTATCCCTTAATGCTTGGGTGCATATATTTGTTAACAATGAGCGGACTCAGTGTTAGTAATTCAGTTCTTCTATCGTCTTGAACTGGTTGGTGAATACACAGATGTCACCGGCAATGGTCAAAGACTTTTCGGCGATCTCTTTGGCACTGAGATCGGTATTTTCCAGTAGCGCGGTTGCGGCTGCCTGGGCAAAGTTGCCGCCCGATCCTATGGCGATCAAGTCGTTTTCTGGCTGTACCACATCGCCGTTACCTGTGATGATCAGGCTGCACTCGGTATCGGCCACCGCCAACAGGGCCTCGAGCTTGCGCAATACCTTGTCGGAGCGCCAGTCTTTAGCCATCTCGACCGCGGCGCGCATCAGATGTCCTTGATGCATCTCTAACTTGGCCTCGAAGCGTTCGAACAGGGTAAAGGCATCTGCGGTACCGCCGGCAAAGCCCGCGAGGACCTTATTGTGATATAGGCGGCGAACCTTTTTAGCGTTTCCTTTCATCACTGTATTTCCCAGTGATACCTGGCCGTCTCCGGCAATAACAACCTGATTGTTGCGACGTACTGAAACGATTGTGGTCACGGTATTTCCTCTTCTCAAGCCGACGAGTAGGAAACTCATCGGTGGACAATAGCTTAGATATGGGGATGGCATTTCGTTTTTCAAGGGAGATCAGCCATAGGTTTACCCATGCAATCCGCGAAAAGCCGAGTTTTGTGCCTCTTAGGTGGAAAAGCCTTTTATTTTTATCGCCTTATTCATTTGAGTATGACACCGAGGCTAATACTAAAGAGGGGGTATTCCAGGGCAAAACTAGCCGCTTGGTGGCGGGCTTTCATACCTTAGCCGGATGAAGGGGAAGGGGCTTGTCCGCATACTTTTGCCTGCCAGCAAAGGCTGGCGCTTGTTTCTAAGCCGCTTGTTTCAAACATGGGGATGAAAGGAAAACGGTTCGCGGTGTAGGGGTCGATTGGCCAGAGGTTGCACGGTGACGCTTGTCGGGATCTTCTCTGGATGCGCCAACATCTCAGTGATGGGCGATGAAGATTCGACATCTGGTAATCGCAGTTTCATGTTACTGCTGAGACTTGCATAGGATTGCACCACCTGACTTGGTGTGCTTGGGGGCCGCTTTAGCTGAGCGCCCGACAGATAAATTTAGTAAAGGATATTACTCATGACAAAGCTACTTCCACTGGCCGCCGCCATTGCGATGACAATTGGTACCGCCCACGCTGCAGACAGCACGGCGACTACTTCACAGAATGGTTCAGGCAACCTAGCCACCACAGTGCAGACAGGGACTAACCATACCGCGACCATTAACACAGCCTTAGGTTTCGACAGCTCGGCCAACATAGACCAAGCCGGTGATGCACAAACGGCCACCATCAACCAGGTTGGCGGCGTGGCTAACTCGAGCGCCATGGTGACTCAGTCTGTATCGTCAAACAATGCCACCATCAACCAGGAGCATATGGATAACACCCATGCGACTGTGACCCAGGCCGGTGAGAGTAACAACGCCGATGTGAACCAGCTGCATGTTAACGACTCTCAGGCGATCGTTCAGCAGCAGGGTAACACCAACAACGCCAACATCAGACAGTATGGTTTCGGCATCCACAATCCTGCCGGTTCGACCATACTGCAGACAGGTAACAACAATAGCGCGACTTCAGATCAAGATACCTCTACCGATGCCCTGTCGACCGTGGTGCAGACCGGTGCAGATAACATCGCCAACGTAAACCAGATGAACGGTGCCGAGCGCTCGGTTGTTGCCATCAATCAGATCACTAATAGCTCTCTGGCCACCGCGACTCAGGACGGCTCTGCCGATTCGAGCATCACCATTAACCAGATTAACGGTTCTATCGGCACAGCCGATGTCACTCAAAGCAACGGCAGCGGCAACCTGGCGACCGTGACTCAGGATGACAACAGCCTAAATGCGGTTGCAAGCGTGTCGCAAACCGGCAGCTCTAACCAGGTCAGCACGCTACAGCAGCACGCAATCAACACCAGCCTGAGCGTGATGCAAGAGGGTGCGTCTAACATCGCCTCTGTTAATCAAGAGCATGTGAATGACAGCGTCGCGAACGTGACCGTAACCGGTGACTCTAACACCAGCACTGTTCGCCAGTATGGTTTTGGTTTCCATGAACCGGCATCGGCTACCGTGACCACAGTAGGTAACCTCAACAATGCCAACATCAACCAAGATACCTCTTACATGGCGCAGGCGACCGTGGACCAGGCCGGTAATGGTAACATCGCCTTGGTGAGCCAGCTTAATGAGTCAGACAACGCTAACGTCTTTGTCGCTCAGATCGATGGTAGCGAGTCGGGTAACGTTGTCGTGGCGCAGAACCAAGCTGCAGACTCTACCGCGACTGTGATGCAGTCTGCCGTTAACGGTTCGGCGGTATTTGTGGCCCAGGGCCCAGGTAGCCAACTGAATGCCGACGTGAATCAGACTGGCAGTATTGGCGGTATGGTAAACGTGAACCAAGATGGCGTTGACCAAGCCGCCGTGGTGAGCCAGAGCGGTACGGATAACATGGCCGATGTTTACCAGACGGCTTCGCTTAACCGCGCGAACGTGACGCAGATGGGCGACTTTGGTGCGGCCGATATCGATCAGACCGGTGCCGATAACGAAGCTTGGGTAAACCAGAGTGGTGGTGAGTACAATGACGCCGTGTTGCTGCAACAAGGCGATGAAAACTACGCCATGATTGAGCAATCAGGCCTGGGCCAGGATGGCGCACATAACCTGGCGACCATCAACCAGCTAGGCATGAACGATAGCGCTTCTATCATGCAGGCCGGTGGTTTCGGTAACACGGCAACCATCACCCAGAACTAAGCGATTAACGCAGACAACAAAAAGCCAGCATCACGCTGGCTTTTTTATTGCCTCAAACATAAAAAAACGGGCCAGGGCCCGTCTTTAGTCTGCTGAGGTTAACTGCCTTCCCAGAACCAGATCTGACAGCCGTTGAGGCCGCCGCGTTGCAGGATATGGCGATGCTTCTCGGCGAGGCGTTTACGCTCGTAGGGGCCTAAGACCACCTTGTACCAGATACCGCTACTGCCGCTGACTTTACGCACCTGAGCCTCTAGGCCCTGAAAGGCGATAACCGCCTTCATCTCATTAGCCTGAGCCTCTTTCCTGAAGGAGCCACACTGCATCTGATAGGGGCGGGTCGGCGCAGTATTTTCGGGAATATCCACCTCGACCTGCTTGTTTTCAAGCTCCTCTTGGTAGGTCCACTCTTCCTTCGGCTTTGGCGGCAGCGCATTAGGGTCCTTCTTGACCACCTTAGGCTTAACCGTTTGCACCTCGGGCTGAGTCTCTACCTTGTCGGCGCTGTCGTTGATGCTCCAGAGGAAGTAGCCGAAACCGCCCACCAATCCTAAGGTCACCAGTGAGAGCACGAAGGGGAAGCGTCTCGGCGCCGGGGCAGACTTACGTCGGCCACCGGTGCTCTTCTTGCGTCCTTTCGAGGCAGGTCTTCTGTTGGCGTAATCGCGATTGCTCATCCTAGCGCCCTATACTACATGCGTTCTAAGGTTTCGATACCCAGTAGATCCAGACCCTGCTTCAAGGTCTTAGCGGTCAGCTGTGCCAGCAGTAGACGGCTCTTCTTCTCATCTTCGCTATCGGCCGCCAGTACAGGACAGGCCTCGTAGAAGCTTGAGAAGGCGCCAGCCAGTTCAAACAGGTAACCACACAGGGCGTGAGGCTGCCCCTTGGCCACCATGCGACCTAGCACCTCGGCAAACTGGGCCAGCTTGTTGCCTAGCTCTTTCTCCTTGTCGTGTTCCAGCTTGATGCTGGCACCGGTCAGGTCGACGTCGGCTGCACGCTTGAAGATACCGGCCACACGAGTGTAGGCGTAGAGCAGGTAAGGCGCCGTGTTGCCCTCGAAACTCAGCATCTGCTCGAAGCTGAAGATGTAATCGCTGGCGCGGTTCTTCGACAGGTCGGCATATTTCACCGAGGCGATACCGACCACCTTGGCGATCTTGGCCAGTTCCTCTTCATCCATATCTGGATTCTTGCTGCGTACCAGTTCCAGTGCACGGGTCTCGGCCTCGCTCAGCAGGTCAACCAGCTTCACCACGCCGCCAGAGCGGGTCTTGAATGGGCGACCATCTTCGCCGTTCATGGTGCCAAAGCCCATGTGTTCCAGGCTCATCTCTGGACGGACGAAATTAGCGGTGCGAGCCAGGCTGAACACCTGTTGGAAGTGCAGGGCCTGACGAAGGTCGACGAAGTAGAGCGCGCGGTCGGCCTTGAGCACGTTTGAGCGGTAGCGCATCGCCGCCAGATCGCTGGTGGCATACAGGAAGCCGCCGTCGGCCTTCTGGATGATCACCGGCAGAGGCTCACCCTCTTTGGTTTGGAACTCATCCTGGAATACCACCTTGGCACCGTTACTTTCAGACAGCAGGCCCTGGCCATCCAGATCCTTGACCACCTGCTCCAGATCGTCGTTGTAGGCGCTCTCGCCACGCACATCGGCGCGGGTCAGGCTGACGCCCAGACGCTCATAAACCTCGTGGCAATGGCTCAGCGAGATATCGTTAAACTCACGCCACAGCTTGTTGCAGTATTCGTCGCCCGATTGCAACTCGACCACTAGCTGACGGGCGCGGGTGGCAAACTTTTCCGACTCGTCGAAACGCACCTTGGCGGCGCGATAGAAGCTTTCGAGATCCGCCAGTTCAACCTGGGCTTGCTCGCCTTGCTGAGCGCGAAGCTCTTCCATGTAGGCCAGCAGCATGCCGAACTGAGTACCCCAGTCGCCGACATGGTTCTGACGGATCACCTTGTGACCCTGGAATTCCAGGGCGCGTACCACGGCGTCGCCGATGATGGTCGAGCGCAGGTGGCCTACGTGCATCTCTTTGGCCAGGTTAGGCGACGAGTAGTCGACCACCACAGTCTGTGGCGCTGGCAAGCTGACACCCAGATGATCGTCGTTCAGGGCAGTCATCAGTTGGTTGGTCAGGGCGTTCTCATCGATAAAGAAGTTGATGAAACCTGGGCCGGCGATCTCCACCTTAGCCACCTGGCTATCTTGCGGCAGGCTATCGATTATCAGCTGCGCGACCTCACGAGGATTCTTACGCGCCACCTTGGTCAGCATCATGGCCAGGTTGGTGGCAAAATCACCGTGGGTTTTGTCTTTGGTTCGGTCTACCTGAATGCGAGCCTCAAAATCCGCAGGGATGATCGCCTGCTGTTTTAGGGTTTGAATGGCTTGTTCGAGCAAAGATTGAATATGTGATTTCATTGGCGTTTAATCGACAGTTACTAAATATAAAAAGATTCAGGGATAACCGCGTATTTTAGCCGTTTGTGGTGGCCAATTGCTATCCTCTTGCCGGATTTTTATGAGCTATTTTTGCATTTTTTGATCACAAGAGATCCTGCGGGTCGCGATCTAGGCTCCAGCGACATCGCTTGGCCAGGGGCAGGGCTTCGATCTGCGGCAGCGCCTGTTCGAAAGCCTGCTGCAACAGGCCGCGGGTCTTGGTCTGGAACATCAGTTGACGGCGGAACTTGCCTGCCTTTCTGTCCATGGGGGCGGGCATGGGGCCGATGATCTCGCACTGCTCGTTTTGTGGCAGCAACTGGGCGACCTGGGCCAAAAAGGCGTCGGCATCCTCGGCCCTGTGGGCCTCGGCGCGCAGCAACAGCATGTGCCAGGCGGGCGGCAGCAGGGCCTGTTTGCGCTCTTCCAGCTGACCACGGGCGAACTCGCCGTACCCCTTGTGCATCAACTCTCGCAATATGGGGTTATCGCATTGGTGGGTCTGTAGCAGCACGGTTCCTGGCTTGCGTGCCCGCCCGGCGCGGCCCGATACCTGGGTATAGAGCTGGCCGAAGCGCTCGGGGGCGCGAAAGTCGGCGCTGAACAGGGCGCCATCGACATCTAACAGGCCCACCAGGGTAACATCGGGGAAGTGGTGTCCCTTTGCGAGCATCTGGGTGCCTACCAGGATCTTATATTCGCCCTTATGGATGGCATTGAGGTGGTTTTCCAGCGCGCCCTTGCGGCTGGTGGTGTCGCGATCGATTCGCACCACGGGGTAACGGGGAAACTCCTTGGCGAGGGCATCGGCCAACTGCTCGGTCCCCACCCCTTGGCCCATTAACATGGTGCTGCCACACTGGTGGCACTGCTTGGGGATGGCGTATTGATTGCCACAGTGATGGCAGCGGATCTCCCCCAGAGACTGATGCACGGTAAAGAAGGCGTCACAGCGGTCGCATTCGTGTAGGTGGCCACATTCATGGCACAGCAGCGCCGGGGCGAAACCGCGACGATTGAGAAACAGCAGCACCTGGTTGCCCGCATCCAGATGGATTCGCATCTCGTTGAGCAAGCCATGGGAGAGGCCATTCTTCAGCGGCTGATTACGGATGTCGATGATTCCCTGGCGCACCTTCTCGGCGGCGCCGGCGCGGCTGCCGAGGCTAAGGTGTTGGTAGCGTCCCGACAGGGCATTCTGTAGCGTCTCCAGAGAGGGGGTGGCGCTGCCCAGCAGCACGGGGATCTTTTCCAGATGGCCGCGCATCACCGCCAGGTCTCGGGCGTGATAGCCAATCCCTTCCTGCTGCTTGAAGCTGGCGTCGTGCTCCTCATCCAGGATGATGATGCCCGGATAGCGCATGGGGGTGAACAGTGCCGAGCGGGTGCCGATTATGATGGCGGCCTCGCCGCTTCTGGCCTGGCGCCAGGCGCCGAGGCGTTGATTGTCGGTGAGCCCAGAGTGGATCACTACCACCTGCACCTTGAAGCGGCGTTTGAAGCGGCTGATGGTCTGAGGTGTCAGACCGATCTCGGGCACCAGAATCAGCGCCTGTTTGCCCTGTTTCAGCACTGTTTCCAGCAGGGCCAGATAGACCTCTGTCTTGCCCGAGCCTGTGATCCCCTCGAGCAGGGTGCAGTGGTAGCCCTGCTGCTGATTGAGGGTGGCAACCGCGATGGCCTGCTCAGGGTTGAGCTGATGGGGCGTCTCAATGAGCTCAAGTCCATCGCGCCAGCTGAGATCAGAGGCGACTTGTCTCTCAAATGATTCGATCCAGCCCCGCTCCACCAGTGCCTTCAGTGCCGTCTTGCTTAGCTCCAGGGCATTGAGTTCATCCTGGCTGAGTTCAGTCTCTAACAGGGCGAGTAGCAACTTGCGCTGGGCCGGAGCGCGCTTGAGCAGATCGATATCCGCTTCCTGTCCGGCCGGGGTGACGCGCCAGATCTGCAGCTGCTGCGCCTCTATCTCGGCCCCCTTACGCAGGGCGACCGGCAGGGCCTGAGAGAGCATCTGACCCAGGCTGCAAAAATAGTAGCGGGCGGCCCATTGGGTCAGCTTGTAGAGCGAGGGAGGCAATACGGCTTCTTGGTCGAGAAAGGCGATGACCGACTTGATCTGATTCGGCGCCAGGTCGCAGCTCTGGCTGAGGCCGGTTACCAGGCCGATCAACTGCTGCCTGCCAAAGGGGACTCTGACCCTGACGCCTACCTGAGCCTTGTCGAGATCGGCCTCTTTGACGCGATAGCTAAAGGCCTGGCGCATGGGGACGGGGAGGGCGACTTCGACAAACAGGGACATAGGTTCGGCTGGGACTCGGCTGGCTTCAATAATAGTAGAGCAAGTGTAACCAGACAGCCTGACGAGGGCTACCAGAATCTGTCACGAGTCGGTGGAAAGCTTAGGCTGTTCAGATCTAAGACTTGTGACAAAATTGTTGAAACATCAAGGAGCTTGTAGCTTAATAGCTAATAGACTAATGGGGTGTTAGGCGAGGCGAGTGTTGCCGTGTTGAGCCCTATTAAGGTCGGCGTCAAAGATTCGAGTCTGTTCACCCAAACAGGGATAAGAAGGTTGCGATGAAGAGAGTGCAATATCTGGTCATGCTTTGCTTAGTACTGGTGAGTCAAGCCGGACTAATGAGTCAGTCCGCTTGGGCCAAGCTTACCCACGTCAGTATCAATCAAAGGCTGTCAGAATTGGGGCAGCGCCCGACGCTCAGAGTCAATATCGTCGCCCAATCGGTTAACCTGGATAAGGTGCAGTTTATTGTCGAGCAGCGATCGGGCAGCGAGCGATTGATGGTCAAGCCGATGAACACCTATATGTTGCTGCTCAGTGGCGTAGAAGATGTGCAGGACAGTGAGGCGGAGCTGGTGGTCAAAGAGTATCAGATCAACAACTGGCAAGAAGTGAAACGCATGCCATTGTTCGATGCCGGCATGCGAAGCGCCAGAGTCGATAAACCAAATAAGGCCGAGAAACCAAGTAAGCCAGATAAATCAGTCAAGGCGGCTAAGTCGAATAAGCCGGTGAAAGCCCCCGCGCAGCCTTCGCGAATTGCCGATATCCGTCAACCTATGGCTGCCTTAGGGACTGTCGATGCCGGCGATAGAGTGCTACCTGGCTGTCAGCTGGATTATGCCCCGCCGCAGACTCTGTGGCGACTCGGCAGTGCCTATGCCAAGCAGTGGGAGCTGAGTTCCTACGGTGCCATGCTGGCCATCTTCGAGGCCAATCCCAGGGCCTTTAACGGCGGTAAGATCAATGGCCTGCGGGCAGATGTGACCCTCAAGTGTCCGTCTGCTGCCCTTAAGCAGAAATATCATAGTGCAGAGGCGGCAAGAGTCACCTTCGAGGCCCTGTCGGCCGAGTAAGCGTGGCACCCGGCTCGATTCGGGCCGGATGCCGTTATTCCCATCCGCAATATTTTTAGATGATGCAGCAGAATAGTTACAGGCTATGCTTGTATCTATTGGTGGTATCCTGTACTATCTCGCGCCTAAATATTTTATTAACTGCATGTGGTGTCCGACTTCGGGTTGGAAGTGCGACATGGCCTTAAACTTGAGGTAATCCCAATGAAACCAGGCATTCATCCTGAATATGCTGAAATCACTGCAACTTGTACTTGTGGTAACGTTATCAAAGTAAACTCAACTGCAGGTAAGCCACTGCACTTGGACGTATGTGGTGCATGTCACCCATTCTACACTGGTACTCAGAAAGTTATGGATACCGGTGGACGTATCGACAAGTTCAACAAGCGTTTCGGTATGCTTGGCAAGAAGTAATACTTCTGCAAAGAACTCTGAAAAAGGCGCCTCTAAGGCGCCTTTTTTGTTGCCTGTTCGGTGCTGGTTTGCCCCTCAAGCAGGCTCTTGGCAATACGGTTGGCACTCGGCCTAATAAGCTAGAATGATCAATATTGATTACGATTGGTATAATACCAATCACAGTAAACATGTGATCAGAAATAGCGCAGGAAAAACGCTTGAGAACAAAGCAGGACTTTTAGATAAGTAGTTATTCTACAATTAAAAATACTAATACAGTTATCGAGCGTTTTAACAAGCTAGCATGATCAATTATTTATTACGATTGGTATAAGGTAATGATATAACTGATCGACCGAGCGTTTAATCTAGGGAAGCGATTTATTATGGATAAGATTCTGGCCCTTTCTCTTTCTCTCTGCTCCTTTCTGGCGACGGCCAGCGGCAGCCTGTGTGCGCCGACCCATTATGATGAGACGGTCACTTTCGCCTCGGTGATCGATGGCGATACCCTGATGCTGGAAGATGGCCGTCAACTCAGGCTGATCGGCATCGACTCGCCCGAGATAGACAGACATTATCCCGAGCTGTCCGAACCCTTCGCCAATCGGGCTCGCAACTTTCTGGCGGAGCGCTTGGTACCCGGTCAGGCACTCAAGCTGGCCTTCGACCGTAAACGCCTGGATCCCCAGGGAAGAACATTGGCTTATGCCTATACCGAATCAGGAGAGCATCTACAGGAGATGATGCTGAGTCAGGGCTACGCTAAGGCGAGAGTCTATCAGAACGACTATTTCTGGCAGTGTTTGGCCAATATCGAGCTTCAGGCACGCCAGGAGAGGCGGGGATTATGGAGCCATAAAAGCTATCAGGCCAAGTCGCCAGATGAGCTGGGGCGTGACGATCGCAACCGTTGGCGAGAGGTCAGAGGAGTAGTGACGGGTTTTGAAAGAAAAGGTCAGCAATTGTGGCTGATTATCGATGAAAACTTTTATGTGGGTATACCTAGAGAAGAATCTGGTAAATTTAGCAAAATTTTAACCCTAAATCTGCTTGAAAGTCCGGTAGTCGTGCGTGGTGAGTTGTATTATTCCTACAAAAAATGGCAGATGATTGCCCATCATCCTTCGCAGATAAGTTTGCAAAATAAGCCTTAGACCGTTTGGCTTCATAATAAACTGAAATTTTCTAATATCTTGTTTAAAAATCGCATAATTTCGAGTATCTTAGCGCCCTAATGGCTCGCGTCGTTTTTCGCCAAATCTGGGGGAGCGAAGCGGGGCAAATAAGACCTTACCCTGAACACACTTGTCGCATTTTTTGCAGGATTACTAATAATGGCCGATTTCCGTCAGCAAGCCCTTGACTACCATGAGTTCCCCGTACCAGGCAAAACCGCCGTTAGCCTGACCAAGCCCGCAGAGACCAGCATGGATCTGGCGCTGGCCTATAGTCCGGGTGTAGCCGAGCCGGTGCGTGAAATTGCTGCCAATCCTGACGACGCCTACCGTTACACCGCCAAGGGCAACACGGTCGCCGTGATCTCAAACGGTACCGCCATCTTGGGCCTGGGTAACCTGGGGCCACTGGCCTCTAAGCCTGTGATGGAAGGTAAGGCGCTGCTGTTCAAACATTTCGCCAATATCGATGCCACAGACATCGAGGTGAAGCACCGTACCGCGGAAGAGTTTATCAACACGGTCGAGGCGATTGCCGATACCTTTGGTGGCATCAACCTGGAAGACATCAAGGCGCCAGAGTGTTTCGAGATCGAGAAGGCGCTTATCGAGCGTTGTAACGTGCCAGTCTTCCATGACGATCAGCACGGTACGGCCATCGTGACCGCTGCCGGCATGATCAACGCCCTGGAGATCCAAGGTAAGAAGCTGGAAGAGGCGGTCTTTGTCTGTATGGGCGCCGGCGCTGCGGCGATCGCCTGTATGACCATGCTGGTGAAGTGTGGTGTGCAGCGTGAAAACGTCTACATGCTGGATCGCAAGGGGGTTATCCACACCCGTCGTGAAGATATCAACGAATACAAGGCGCTGTTTGCCAACAACACAGACAAGCGTACCCTGCAGGATGTGATCAAGGGCGCCGACGCCTTCCTCGGTCTGTCTGGCCCAGATGTATTGAGCGCTGAAGATGTGGCCCTGATGGCCGAGAAGCCGGTGATCTTCGCCTGTTCAAACCCAGATCCCGAGATCAAGCCTGAACTGGCCCACGATGTGCGTAAAGATCTGATCATGGGCACGGGCCGCAGCGACTACCCTAACCAGGTGAACAACGTGCTCTGCTTCCCCTTCATCTTCCGTGGCGCCCTGGATGTGCGCGCGGCTAAGATCAACGACGAGATGAAGATCGCCGCGGTACACGCCATCGCGGCCCTGGCGAAAGAGCCGGTTCCTGCTGAGGTATTGGCTGCCTATCCAGACGTGTCTGAGCTGAAGTTTGGCCCCGATTATGTGATCCCTAAGCCGATGGACCCACGCCTGCTGTCAAACGTGGCCAAGGCCGTTGCCCAGGCGGCTATCGACTCAGGTGTTGCCGCCTTGCCGACATTGCCTGAACACTACAGCGCCTAATCGGCGAATGTGATGATAAGAAAAGGGCCTCAGGGCCCTTTTTTATTGTGCCTTTACGGCTTTATTTGTATGGTAAGTGTTAATATGCAGCCTTTGCGTTGACGCCTTTCACCGCAAGCGGTCAGGAGTCGTTCCAGACGATTTCTTTGTTGCGTGCTATTTACATAGAATAACTATGCCGCACAGCACGCGCCTTGAGCAAAACGCGTTTAGATTGAACAAAAAGTAAACCTGAAAGCTAAACAGACCCTAGATGATAAAGCGGTCTCAGACGTAAAAAATAATAATAATCCTGCAGGAAGCGGAAATGAAATTGACACAACTCCTCACCAAGAAGTTAACCGGCTTTTGGCTGCTTTCCCTCGCTGCGGTCGCCTTCATCTTTCTGCTTACCGCCCTGGTCAGTTTTATTCAGCTTACCTATAAGTTCCAACAGCAGCAGATGACAGAGCTGGAAGAGATGCTGCTGCAACATCAGGTCCGCCATGAGCTGCAGCATCTGGATATCTGGTTGCCACAGATCTTGGCCGCCTACGATGCGCAGAAATTTACCCTGATCCGTGGCGAAGAGACGCTGTATCGTTTCGATAGGGGCAATCATGATCAGAGTGTGGTCAACTACGACAGGGTGCTCAACCAGACCCTAGATCTGCATTTTCATATCAGCCTGCCCCAGCCCTTCTTGCTGCATAACATCAGCTGGCACGGCAGCCTGGTGTTCTTGGTGGGCTGTATCGCCGTGGGGCTGCTGGTACGCCGGGGCTATCTCTGGCTGGCGCAGCAGTTACAGGGCATAGAAGATCTGGCCAAGCGCAGCCATCTGATCCTCTCTGGAGACTATGACAAGGCCCTGGCCGAGACGGGCCACGGTCGTCCTCGATTGATCAACCGCGCCCTGACCCAGATGCTGCTGGAACTGGATGACGCCCAGAAGCAGCGCGCCAGGTTCGATCAGTTTATTCGCTCCAACACCTTCCTCGATCCCGAATCTGGTATAGGTAACCGCCTATTTCTCAAGAATCGTCTGGATGCCCTGAGTAACAAGGATGGCATGATGGCCCCTGGGGTGCTCCTGCTGCTGGAGATGGAAGATCTGGATCTGTTACAGCAGGAGGCCGATGAGTTCAGCATTCAGGAGCTGCTCACCCAGACCATAGGCGGCATCAGCCACTTGCTGGACAGCCAGGCCAACAGCATCTTCTCCCGCCGCTCCTATAATCAGTTTGCCATCGTGGTGCCGCAGATCTCCCTGGCGGATGCCGAGAAGCTGGCGGCCAGGCTGCTCAAGGTCTGCCTGAGTCAGCCCTTGGAAGGGGTGAATAACCGCGACGACTTTTTTCATATCGGCGTGGCCTACTTCAAGGTCGGCGAGAGCAAGGAGCAGCTGATCGAGGAGGCCGAGATGGCGCTGCGGGCGGCGCAGTTTCAGGGCAACAGTGGCTGGTTCATGTACGACAAGGGCGCGGTGGACGAGGAGTTTGCCCGGGGCTCGGTGCGTTGGCGCAGCTTTCTCGAGTATGCCCTGGTCAACAAGCGGGTGGTGCCCTTTACGCAGGCGGTACTCGACAGCGACGGCAAGGAGCACCATAGTGAGGTCTCCTGTCGTCTGCGGGACAGCGGCAACAATCTGGTGCGCGCCACCCTGTTCCTGCCGATGGCCATTAAGTGTGGCCTGATCCCGCAGATTGAACGTCAGGTGATCGAGGCCGTGTTGTTTGATCTGTTACCCAAGTCACCCAAGGACAAGCATAAATACAGTATTAATCTCTCTCTGGACACACTGACCAGCAGGGCCTTTATCCGTTGGTTGCAGACGACTCTGCTGGAGTATCGTCATCTGACGCCGCGGCTCATCTTCGAGATCAACGAAGATATCCTGGTAAACAACCTGGCTAAGCTGAAGGCGCCGCTGGATATGATCGCCAAGATGGGAGCCAGCCTGTGTGTCGACAGGGTCGGGCAGCAGGTGGTGAGTACTCAATATCTTCAATCCTGCCGCGTGGATCTGATTAAGCTACACAGGTCTATCGTGCGGCAGATACATTTACGCCAGGAAAATCAACTGTTTGTCAGAAGCCTTATCGGTGGCCTCTATCGCACCGAGGTGCAGGTCTTTGCCGAAGGGGTCGAGTCGCTGGAGGAGTGGCAGACGCTGAAAATTTTAGGGGTGAGTGCGGGGCAGGGCAGTTTCTTTAGCGAACCGCTCGAGGCAGAGTGATTTTGTTATCTCTCTGTTGGGGCTGATAAGGGCTTGTTAGGGCTGGGTTACTGTTCTATGTTTATCTGAGTGTATCTGATTGATGTTAGATTTTTTCTATAAAATTAGGCGATTAGTCGCTACAATAACGCTATTATTTTGACGCTTTCCTCGAGGCAATATCGGCCCTGTATTTGAGGTAGAGCGATTTGGGACACTCATGGCGCGTGAGTATCAAATTGGTGGATATGCCTTAAATGGAAAATAGTCTTTTGAGTAAATTTGCCTTCTGGCAAACCAAGCACGATAGAGTCGATTTAGGCGTATACCTCAACGCCGCCGCGATGACTTTCTATAACCGCGATGGCGATACCTCCTTTTCTCTGCCCCTGTCGGGTGATGACTGGTCTGGCGTATTTCAGGCGCTGACCGACAAGATCCCCGCTCCCAACCTGCAACTCGTGCTGAGCGAAGATTTTTACCAGCTGTTGGTGGTCGACAAGCCTATGGTCGAGCCCGAGGAGATGCATCAGGCGCTCGTCTGGTCGATCAAGGATATGGTGTCAGAACCTGTCGAGTTGCTGCATCTGGATTATTTTGAGCCGCCTGAGTCCACCAACAATAAGGTGACTGTGGTGGTGGTGAACCGGGCGATGTTGCAGGCACTGGTCAAGGCGGCCGACAAGCATGAGGTGAGCATTGGCGGGATCAGCATCGAAGAGATGGCCATCAGTAACTATGGCGCCGAGGACAAGCTGGCGCACATGGTGCTTTGCCATAAGCCGGGGAGCGAATTGTTGCTGACCGTAGTGAAACAGGGGCAGCTCTATATGCAGCGTCGTATTCGCGGCTTCAGCCAGATCGACAGGGTCTCCAGCCAAGATCTTCAGCTCGGCGTGGCCGATAACCTCAGCCTGGAGCTGCAGCGTTCCATGGACTATTTCGAGAGCCAGCTGCGCCAGGCACCTGTGGCGTCTATCGCCCTGTTGATGGGGGGGGAGCGGCAGATTCTGGCCCAGCTACTGAGTAAGAACTTTGACCAAACTGTCGAGGTGATCGCCTGCGATCAGGTGCAGGACAAGTTGGCCCAGTGGGCTTTGGTCGAGCTTGAACGTCAAACGGAGGAGCCTGCCTAGATGAATCCAAAATTGCGGGTCAACCTCTACACCGCCAGTCTGTTACCGCCCAGGCTGCGTCTCTCATTTACGCGCCTGCTGCAGCTTGGTTTCGGCCTGTTTGTCTTGATGCTGACGGCTAACTTACTGGCCTATGTACAGCTTGGTAGCCTGGAGATAGAAAAGGCGCAGCTGCTTACCGAGAAGGCCGCCTTCGACCAGCAAAAGGCGCAGCTCGAGCAGGCTATCGCCCAACGCAGTGCCTCTCAGGCTCTGGTACAAGAGGTGGATCTCCTCTCACAGCAGGTGGAGCTTAAGCGCCTTCTCCTGGGCGAACTCACCCATGTGGAGACGCTGACCAGTAAGGGCTATTCGCCCCTGCTGACAGGGCTTGCCCGGGTGACCGACGATAAGCTCTGGCTGAGTCGCATTCAGGTGAGTGAAAATCAGTTTGTCTTCGAAGGCTTTAGCGCCGCACCCAACGCAGTGCCGCTGTGGCTGGCACGCCTGCAAGGGGTCGAGCCGCTCAAGGGCCAGGCCTTTAGCACACTCACCATGAACCGGGGTGACAAGCAGCCGCTGGGATTTGTGCTGCGTAGCAAGCGTGATGAGGAGCAGGTGAAATGAAGCAGCAGATAGCCCGCTGGGGAGAAGCCTTCAATAAACTGAGCCAGCGCGAGCGGGTGATGATTGCACTGGCCGTCGTGGTGGTGATCGGCATGCTGCTCTATCTGCCGCTGGAGTCGCTACTGACCCGGAACAGCCGCGTGCAAAGCAATATCAAGGCCTTAACGGCGGAGAACCGTATCTCCCAACAGCAGATCGACCTGTATCAACAGACGCTGGCGAGCGATCCCGACCTGGAATACCGTCAGCGTCTGGCGAGTCTGCAACAGCAAGTGGCGGATCTCGATCAGCAGCTGTCGTTTCAGATGGTCGACATGGTGCCCGCCGACAAGATGCCGACCATGCTCGGCGAGCTACTTGGCCGGGTGAAGGGAATACGTCTGCAAAGTTTCGAATCTTTGGCGCCTAAGCCGCTGCTGGCCCTGGGGGATGAGAATAAGCTTAATCTCTACAGCCACGGGATCAGGCTGGCGTTCGAGGGGGATTACTTTTCTACCCTCAAGTTTATCGAGGCGGTCGAGTCTATGCCCAATAAACTCTACTGGCGTCAACTGGATTATGTGGTGGGTGATTACCCTAAGGCCGAGGTGATGTTAGAGGTCTACACACTCAGTATTAACAAGGACTTTATCAGTGTTGCGAATCAAGATTAGTGTTTGCCTGTTGGCACTGCTTAGCCTGACTCAGGCCTCGGCGCAGACCCTGAGGGATCCGACCCGGCCGGGTGTAGGCGCCCAAGGCTCGGCGCAGCACCAGGGCGGTCAGAAGCTGGTGTTAAACAGCCTGATGATCACCGACCATTCGGCGACGGCCATTATCAACAACAAGATGTTCACCACAGGTGACAGGGTACAAGGTGTGAGCATTACTCGCATCACTAAGCAGGGGGTCTGGCTCGCCGATGGCCGCCAACTCAAGCTCTACCCAGAAGTAACTGCGACAAAGGGACAATAAATGACTGCGATGAAAACCATAACACCTCTGCTCGTGCTGATGTTAGCCGCCTGTCAGACAACGGATCGTCCCCAGCCTGTCGAGTCGAAATCGGCGATCGATACCTCGATCGCGGCGGCGCAGAATAAGCCGCAGACGCCCCCTCCGGCGGCGGTGATGCCAGATTCCGTGCAGCGCGAACTGCAATCGTCGGCCCTGCTAAGCTCGTTGACGCCGAGTCAGCCAAGCGAGCGTCGTTTCGATGTGTCGGCCAAGGATGTCGATGCCAAGGTGTTCTTCCCAAGCCTGGTGCAGGGCACGCCCCTGAGTGTCGCCGTGCATCCCGCGGTGACAGGCAGTGTGTCTTTGTCCCTCAAGGGGGTCACTCTGAGCGAGGCGCTGCAGGTGGTCGAAGATATCTATGGCTACGAGGTGAGCCGTGAAGGGCGCATTCTGCGCGTCTTTCCTGCGGGCATGCGCACCGAGACCTTCCCGCTTAATTATCTCTACATGGAGCGTCAGGGGCTGTCGCTGACCTCGGTGAACTCTGGCCGCATCTCAGACAACAACAATAATAATAACAACGGCAACAACAGCAATAATTACAACAATAACGCCAACAACAACGGCAACGACGGCAGTAACAACAATAGCAACGAGACGACCAACGGTACCTTCATCCGCTCAAAGACCAAGACAGACTTCTGGGGAGAGCTCAAGGAGACCCTGGTCTCTATCATAGGTAGCACAGGCAATGGCCGTCAGGTGGTGGTCAGCCCGCAGGCGGGCCTAGTGACCATCAGGGCCTATCCTAACGAACTGCGTCAGGTGAAGAGCTTCCTCAAGACCGCCGAGAGTCACCTGCAGCGTCAGGTGATCCTCGAGGCCAAGGTGCTAGAGGTGACCCTGTCTGACGGTTATCAGCAGGGGATCCACTGGGAAAGTGTGTTGGGGCAGAGTGGCAACAACAGCGTCGAGTTTGGCACCTCTCCGGCGCCAGATGGCCTGGGGGATGTGATCACCTCGGCGATAGGTGGTATCACCTCCTTGCAGATCAAGGGCAAAGACTTTAGCACCATGATTAACCTGCTCGACACCCAGGGGGATGTGGATGTGCTCTCTAGCCCAAGGGTGACGGCGTCCAACAACCAGAAGGCGGTGATCAAGGTGGGCCGCGACGAGTATTTCGTGACCGACGTGTCATCGACCACGGTAGCGGGAACCACGCCGGTGACCACCCCAGAAGTGGAATTGACCCCTTTCTTCTCGGGCATCGCCCTGGATGTGACGCCACAGATCGACGAAGAGGGCAGCGTGCTGCTGCACATCCATCCTTCTGTCATCGATATCAAGGAGCAGAACAAGTCGATCAAGGTGTCAGACAGCACACTCGAGCTGCCCCTAGCCCAGAGTGAGATCCGCGAGTCGGATACTGTCATCAAGGCCAATACCGGCGACGTGGTGGTGATAGGTGGCCTGATGAAGAGTGAGAATATCGAGTTGGTCTCTAAGGTGCCGCTGCTGGGGGATATTCCGTTACTGGGCGAGGCCTTTACCAATCGTTCCAATTCGCTACGCAAGACTGAGCTGGTGATCCTGCTCAAGCCGACCGTGGTGGGCGCCGAGACCTGGCAGACCGAGCTGCAACGCTCCAAGGCTCTGCTGGATCGCTGGTACCCAGAAGAGAAGCAGGAGTAGAGGTTTGTATCTGCAGCACTTTCATTTGGCGCAGCCGCCCTTTTCGCTGACGCCAAATACCGGCTTCTTCTTCGGCTTGGCGCCCCATGTCGAGGCGCTACAAGTGCTGCAAACTGCCCTGCAGACGGGCGAGGGTTTTATCAAGGTTACCGGCGAGGTCGGTACGGGTAAGACGCTGATCTGTCGTAAGTTACTCAACGATATCCCCGAGCGTTTTCACTGCGCCTATCTACCCAATCCCTATCTCAGTCCCTGCGAGCTGCGCTGGGCGCTGGCCTTGGAACTTGGTCTCAAATACAGCGCCGATATGGATCAGCAGCGCCTCACCACGCTGATTCAGCAGCAGTTGATTGCGCTCAGTGCCCACGGCCATTCCATCGTCCTGGTGCTGGACGAGGCTCAGGCCCTGCCCGATGAGAGTCTGGAGGCGCTGCGGCTGTTCACCAATCTGGAGACGGAGAGCCGCAAGCTGCTGCAAGTGGTGCTGTTTGGTCAGCCGGAGCTCGATAGCCGTCTGCAGCAGACGCAGTTTCGTCAGCTCAGGCAGCGTATTACTTTTAGTTATCAACTGAGGGCCATGACCTCCGACGAGACCCGTGCCTATCAGGCTCACCGATTAGAGGTAGCCGGGTATCGCGGCGAAGGGCTATTTGGCGCACATGAGAGCAGACGCATCGCCCGCGCCGCAAGAGGAATTCCAAGACTCATCAATATCTTATCCCATAAGGCTCTGCTGCTGGCCTATGGTGAGGGTGCAGCAAGGGTGAATCTCTGTCACGTGAAGGGCGCGATCAAGGATACTCAGGACGCCGACAAGGGGCTGTTTCCCCGTTGGTGGCTGGGCACCGCCGGGGCCGTGTCGCTGTGCTTGGGCGCGTTGTGGCTATGGTTAGCCAGGGGGCTGGCATGAGCGTCATCAACACCATGCTCAAAGACTTAGATAAGCGCCAGCAGCCCCATGGACTGGATGAGTTGCCGGTGCCGCCGCTGCAATATCGTCAGGCGCCTCAGTCGCGACTGCCCTGGTTGCTACTCGGGCTGCTCTCGCTGTTACTCTTGGCTCTGGGTTATCTGGCGTGGGATAGATATGCGGTGCTCGCACGCACCAACCTGGCGCTGCAACAGGATAATCAGGCATTGACTCAGGAGATCGCTACAGGGAATAGCACTTCGCTGGTGGACAGCGCTTCGTCTGAAGCCACACCTGGAGCGAGTAAAGCACCATTGGCGAGTAAAGAGCCTTCAGCTAGACAAGAGCCCTCAGCTCATAGAGAGCCCTCAGCTAGCAAAGTGCCGACTGGGCTAGTAACGACCCAGGCCGCAGCGATTCCAGAATCAAAAGCTGAGTCTGAAGCAGAGCTCAAAACTAAGCCTAAAACAGCTTCAAATACAGAGCCTAGCGTCGAGAACAAGCTTGTCGTTGAAAATAAGCCTGGCATTGAGAGCAAGCCTGTCGTCGAAAGTAGGCAAGTAGCAAAACCTCAGGCGGCCGCAGAGGCCCAGGCATCGAGTGCTAAGGCGGTAAAACAGACTGGCACCATGGCGGTGACCGAGGTGAAGCTTTCCCCGGAGGCGCTGGCCGAGAAGCGCTTTAGTCAGGGCAAGTCGGCCCAGGAGGGCGGCCAGCTCGCCCAGGCGGTGAAGGACTTTAGTGAGGCGATAAGCCTGAATCCTGCGCTGCACGGTGCGCGTCAACATCTGGCGGCCCTCTATTATGGTCAGGGGCAGCTGGGTGAGGCCAACAAGGTGCTGGAACAAGGGCTCGCCCTCTATCCAGGCGAATTCGATTACGCCCTCATGCTAGCAAGGGTGCTGCAGGCACAGGGTGATAGCCAGGGGGCATTGGCGGCGCTTGACAAGATCCCTGATGATCACCTGCTCGCCAAGCAGAAGTGGGTGATGCAGAGTCATTTGGCCCAGCAGGCCGCGGCATTTACCCTGGCCGAAGAGAGTTATCGTCGCCTGGCCAGGGTCGAACCCAATCAGGCCAAGTGGTGGATGGGGCTGGCCTATGCCTTAGATTCCCAGCAAAAATATACCGGCGCCAAGCAGGCCTATGGTCAGGCCCTAGGCTTACCTGGCTTGTCGCAGCAGGCCAGCGATTTTATTCAGCAGCGACTGGCGCAGTTAGGAGATATTGAGTGAAACCCAAGTTAAAGATGCGCCTCGGCGACTTATTGGTACAGGAAGCGATTATCAGCGAGGCGCAGCTGGGCCAGGCCCTGGCGGAGCAGAAAAATACCGGCAAGAAGCTGGGACGCACCCTGATCGATCTCTCCTGTATCACCGAGGAGCAGCTACTTAAGTTTCTGTCGCAGCAGCTGAATATCCCCTTCCTGGATATCAGTCGCCGGGCGATTCCACCACAGGTGGTGAACCTTCTTCCCGAGGTGCAGGCCCGTCGTTATCGCGCCCTGGCGGTGGAAGATAATGGCGACCATGTGCTGGTGGCCATGAGTGATCCTGCGGATCTGCAGGCGATGGATAATATCGAGGTGTTGCTGGCGCCTAAGGCGATCCAGATAGCCGTTGTCACCGAGACCCAGCTGCTGGAGGCCTTCGATAACCTGTATCGCCGCACCGGTGAGATCGCGCAGATCGCCGGTAAGCTGGAGGAGGAATATGCCGCCGACGACCAGTTCGACCTGGCGAGCCTGACCGATGCCGACAGCGATAACGAAACCACTGTGGTTAAGCTGCTGCAGTCGATCTTCGAAGATGCGGTGCAGATGCGGGCGTCGGATATTCATATCGAGCCAGGCGACAAGGTGCTAAGGATCCGTCAGCGTATCGATGGTCAGCTCCAGGAAAATACCCTGCAGGAAGTGAATATCGCCTCGGCGTTGGTGCTGCGTCTCAAGTTGATGGCTGGCCTGGATATCTCGGAGAAGCGACTGCCCCAGGATGGCCGCTTCCACATGGAGATCAAGGGACACAAGATAGATGTGCGTATGTCGACCATGCCTATCTATCATGGCGAGTCTGTGGTGATGCGTCTGCTTGACCAATCCGCGGGTCTGCTCACCTTGGATGAGACGGGCATGCCTGCCGAGATACTGGCGCGGGTGCGTAAACAGATTAAGCGCCCCCACGGCATGCTGCTGGTTACAGGACCTACGGGTAGCGGTAAGACCACCACGCTATATGGCGTGCTGAGCGAGCTTAATACCGCAGATCGCAAGATCATCACGGTGGAAGACCCTGTGGAATATCAGCTGCCGCGTATCAATCAGGTACAAGTTAACCATAAGATAGGATTGGATTTTTCCAATGTACTGCGTACCACCCTGCGTCAGGATCCCGACATCATCATGGTGGGTGAGATGCGTGACCAAGAGACGGTGGAGATTGGCCTTAGGGGCGCACTGACAGGTCACTTCGTGCTATCGACCCTGCATACCAACGATGCGGTCACCTCTGCCCTGCGTCTGCTGGACATGGGCGCCGCCAGCTACCTGGTGGCCAGCGCACTTAGGGTGATCATCGCCCAGCGCCTGGTGCGCCGTGTCTGCCATAACTGTGCCCAGCCCTTCGAGCCCAGCGCCGCGGATCATGCCTGGCTGAGTAGCATCAGTAGCCGTGACTTTAGCCAGGCTAGGTTCCGTATCGGCACAGGTTGTCAGAGCTGTAACGGTAGTGGCTATCGTGGCCGTATCGGGGTATTTGAGATCTTGGAGCTGGATGAGCAGATGATTGAGGCGATGCGTAGTGGTAATCCCCAGGCGTTTGCGACGGCTGCCTACCAGAGCCCTAACTTTACCCCGCTGGCGGAGTCGGCACTCAACTACCTGGCCGAGGGCATGACCACTATGGAAGAGGTGGCCAAGCTTATTGAAGATGCCAGCGATGCCCAGGTGCCTATCTCTCAGGAGATGATCCATCAACATGAGATTGAGGGCTAACTATGCCTGTCTATCAGTACAAGGGACGTGATGCACAGGGCAAGGCGGTCAGTGGTCGACTCGATGCGACCACCCAGAGCGCCGCCGCCGATCAGCTGCTGTCTCGCGCCGTGATCCCCCTTGAGCTGGTGGAGGCCAAGGCCGCACGGGAGTTTCAGCTCGGCAGCCTGTTTAAGAGCAAGGTCGGCCTGGATGAACTGCAGATTTTTACCCGGCAGATGTATTCGCTCACCCGCTCAGGTATCCCGATTCTGCGCGCCATTGCCGGCCTCTCCGAGAGCTCTCACTCTAAGCGGATGAAGGATGCCCTGAATGATATCTCAGAGCAGTTGATCTCGGGTCGCCCCCTGTCGTCGGCGATGAACCACCACCCAGATGTGTTCGACGCCCTGTTTGTCTCCATGATTCATGTGGGGGAGAACACGGGTAAGCTGGAAGATGCCTTTATCCAGCTCTCTGGCTATATCGAGCGTGAGCAGGAGACCCGCAGGCGCATTAAGGCGGCGATGCGTTATCCTGTCTTCGTATTGATGGCGGTGGCATTGGCTATGGTGGTGCTCAACATCATGGTGATCCCTAAGTTTGCCGATCTGTTCGCCCGTTTCGGCGCCGATCTTCCTTGGGCCACCAAGCTGTTGATCGGCACCTCTAATTTCTTCGTCAACTACTGGTATCTGCTGCTTATCGCTGTGGTGGTGGGCTTCGTGGGCATCCGCTACTGGCACAACACAGAGAAAGGCGAGCAGCAATGGGACAGATGGAAGCTGAAGATCCCGGCGGTGGGGAGCATCATAGAGCGCTCGACCCTGTCGCGATATTGTCGCAGCTTCTCCATGATGCTGAGTGCGGGCGTGCCCATGACACAGGCTTTAAGCCTGGTGGCCGATGCCGTAGATAACGCCTACATGCATGATCGCATCGTGGCCATGCGCCGGGGCATAGAATCCGGCGAGTCCATGCTGCGGGTGTCGAATCAGAGCCAGCTCTTTACCCCGTTGGTGCTGCAGATGGTGGCCGTGGGAGAAGAAACTGGCCAGATAGATCAGCTGCTTAACGATGCCGCCGACTTCTATGAGGGGGAGGTTGATTACGACCTTAAGAACCTGACCGCCA
This sequence comes from Shewanella sp. cp20, assembly GCF_000832025.1. NCBI lineage: Bacteria > Pseudomonadati > Pseudomonadota > Gammaproteobacteria > Alteromonadales > Shewanellaceae > Shewanella > Shewanella sp. cp20. The sequence continues at coordinate 26,523 of NZ_JPII01000042.1, forward strand.
AGCTGGAGCCGATTCTCATTGGCATAGTGGCGGTGATCGTCCTCATCCTGGCGCTGGGTATTTACCTGCCGATGTGGGATATGCTCAATGTGGTCAAGGGGGGATAACCCATGGCAGCCTTGAGCCGGGAGCTGTGCTGATGGAAAACCAGACACGGGTCGACAGCGAGCTGATGCAGGCCTACGGCAAGATAGTGGCCATAGTGGTGCTCTTGCTCATCCTAGGCGTGCTGGGTTACGGTTATTTTGCCAAGGTCGATCAGGTCTCCTCCCAAGGCTTGAGGCTGGAGCACAGTCGCCTGCTGAATGTATTGGCCATGGTGCGATCGCAATGGTTGGTGCAGGGACGCCCAGCTGAGATGCATCTGGATTGGTCCACTGCGATGGAATTGAGGGGCGGCGAGCAGCCACTGATCAAGATGAGTGATCAGGGGTGGCCAACCTTAGACAAGATAACCCAGGAGAGTTGCAAGACCCTCTGGTGGCAGCTGTTGGGTGGGCGCGACGATTTAGCCAAAATTGTTACACAGGCCGACCAGGTCGGAGAGGTTTGTAGTTATATTGCTAATAATGGTGATCGTTTGAGTTATCAACTCAATAGCGGGCGTGTTATTTTTTTGACTGATCTTTGAATTTAGCAACTTCTAAGGTTTTATAATTTGCTGTAACTGCTAGAATTATCAGGATTATCTAAGGGAGATTTTTATGAAAATGCGAGCCCATAACATGGGAGTGAACCAGAGTGGTTTCTCTCTGATCGAATTGGTGATCGTTATTGTGATCCTGGGCATACTGGCGGCCACAGCGATTCCCCGTTTTTTAAATGTGACCGACGATGCCGAAGATGCTAGCGTAGATGGTGTAGCCGGTGGCTTGGCCACGGCGGTAAGCTTCGTGCGCTCACAGTGGGAAGTCGATGGACGTAACAATGCCAATGTGGTCTTAGATGGCACCCAGATCTCTCTCGATACCCGTTTCGGTTTTCCAACCGGATTAACCTCGGGAAGTGGTATCGTCAGTGCGACAGGCATGACAGATGCCGCCTGTCAGGAGGTATTTCAGAACATTCTGCAGGGCGCACCGCGTAACGTGCTCTTTAATCAGGATGCCCGTAATCAGCGTTTTACCGCGCGGGTATTAGATGGCGCCGGTGGTAATGGGGTAGCCATAGATGGGACTCAGGTGAGCAACTTAGATCTCTGTGTCTACCATCAGGTGACCTCTTTGGTATTAAACACCACCACAGGGGTGCCGACACCAGCACCGGATCTGGCGACCGCCAATGCCAAAGGCATACTGTACAACCCAGGCACAGGCCAGGTGCTCAGCTTTACCAATTGATCTAGTCCCTTGCCCTGGCGAGGTAGACAAAATTTTAAATAAGTTAGCATAAGCGACAATAACAAGGGTACGACATGAAGAAGCAAAACGGCTTTACGCTGATCGAGTTAGTGGTTGTGATCATCATCTTAGGGATTCTGGCCGTGACCGCTGCGCCTAAGTTTATTAACTTACAGAGCGATGCGCGCCTTTCTGCGTTAGAAGGGATGAAGGCCTCGATCCAAGGTGCTAACTCTTTAGTCTATTCCAAAGCAGCTATTGCCGGAAAAGAAAAAGGGGGCACTGGTGGTGCTGAAACTTTAGATATAGGTACAGGAACAGATATAAATATCGTTTATGGTTACATGAAAGCAACTGAAACAGATTTTGAGAATGGGTTAGACGTTACTTTCGCTGCTGGTGCAGATGGTAAGCCAACATCCACAACGGCAACCGATGAATGGATCATCAAAGAGGAGACTTCAAAGGTTACCATTTGGCAAAAAGGGGCCCCAGCAGCCTGTAAGTTGGAATATACCCAAGCGACAAGTTCCAGTGCTGGCCCTACATTTGCTGCCATGCCAACGACTTCAAATTGTTAAATTATAGGAATATTAAATGAATCAACAGAAAGGTTTTACACTGATCGAATTAGTGGTGGTTATTATCATTTTAGGGATTCTGGCGGTGACCGCCGCACCTAAGTTTATCAACTTGCAGAGTGATGCCCGTAAATCGACAGTCTCTGGATTGGAAGCGGCGATAAAAGGAGCTGACAGCCTAGTGCATTCTAAATCATTGATTGCAGGCAACGAAACTCAAGCAAGTACCGCAACTCCTGCACCGACCGTAAAGGTAGATGCAGCGGGTACAACAGTGGCATTGAACTATGGTCATGCGACACCTGTATGGACTAATAGCTTAGAGAATGTGTTAGATATTAATGCTGCCGCTTCTGGCACCGATGCTGAGTGGTTATATGTTCCTGCTGCAGATGCTAAAAGCATCTACTTCTATCCTCAGGGACAAAAAAGTCCTATAGATGCCCAAGATGCAGGCACTTGTTATGTGCAATATGTAAATGGGTTAACAGCTTACGGCGCAATTACTGTCAATACAGTCGTTACAGGTTGTTAAGCCTGTTACGTTTCTAAAGGCCTGCATTGCAGGCCTTTTTTGTCTCTGCAGTGAGACTAATTACTGAAATCGATGGCAATATTTGCCATACTCTGTAGGTTATTAGAAAGTTTAACGCTATCAGCGTGTTGCAGCTGGGGTGTCGATGAATAAACAACAAGGTTTTACCCTTGTAGAGCTGGTCACAACCATCATCTTGATTGCCATTCTTTCTGTGGTGGTCTTGCCGCGCTTCTTTACCGCCTCAAGCTACAGCGCCTATACCCTCAGAGACGAACTGATTAGCGAACTCAGACGGGTACAGCTGATGGCTCTCAATAACCTGGATCGCTGCTACAAGGTGAGTGTGACAGAAGCGGCCTATCGCGCCGATATCTATGGCGCCGACTGCAATAGCCTGACGGTCACAGGCAATGCCCAGTCGCTCCCCCGGCAGACAAGCCTGAGCCTAGGTGGGGCGAACAGCTTTACCCTAACATTCGATCGCGATGGTCGGGTGACAGGAAGCTGCGCGTCGGGTTGTACCATTAAGGTCGCCGCCGATGAAACCTTAGATCTTACTATCGAGAGCCAGGGGTATATTCATGGACGCTAGTAGATTCAAGGCATCAAGGCGCGCCTCTGGTTTTACCCTGATCGAGCTGGTGGTAGGCATGATAGTCCTAGGCGTCGCCCTGGTCATGCTCACCAGCATGCTGTTCCCCCAGGCGGATCGCGCCGCCGAGACACTACACAGAGTACGCTCTGCCGAGCTGGCTCACTCCCTGCTTAACGAGATCTGGGGCAAGCGCTACGATCAGAATGCCAACCCTAATGGCGGCGTGCCCGCCTGCGGCGCTGCGGCGCGGCCAGATCTTGGCTTGCCCGCCGGACTGCCTTGTACCGACCAGGCTGATTTTGGCCCTGACGGCCTGACGCGCAACGCCTATCGTGACGTGGATGACTACCATGGCCTGACCCAGGCTAGCAAGATGCTGAATTCGGATCGCACCTATGCTAAGGAATATATTAACTACCAGCTATCGGTGAGCGTCACTTATCCCGGCAGCGACAAGAACAGCAAGCTGGTGGCGATCAATGTGACCACCCCAAGTGGCGAGGTGATCACCTACCATGCACTGCGGAGTAACTACTGATGCAGCTGCAAACTAACAAGGGCTTCACCCTGGTGGAGATGGTGACCGTCATCATCATACTCGGCATCCTGGTGGTTGGGGTGAGCAGTTTCGTCATCTTGGGCACCCGTATCTTCGTCGAGTCCAGCTCGGTGGATCAGGTGTTGAGTCAGAGTCGTTTCGTGATTGAACGCATGACCCGTGAGCTGCGTAATGCCCTGCCAAATAGCATCCGGGTGGACAAGTCAAGCGATGCACAATGCATAGAGTTTATGCCTATTAGCGCCAGCGCCAGCTATATCAGCCTGCCGATTGCGCCAGACAGCGCGGCTGACAGCGGCAGCATCATGTTGCCGGCGCAGGAAGTAAACCTAGCCCACAAGATAGTGGTCTATCCGCTATCGCCCGATCAGCTCTACCAAGACAGTCCATCGACCAAACAGGGACGTATCTTCGCTATCAAGCAGTTGAGCGGTAATCGGCTCGAGTTTAATAATGCGCTGCGTTTCGATGAGGCATCGCCCCAGCGGCGTTATTTCATGGTCAATGGCGCCGTGAGTTACTGTTTCTTGAGTAGCGGCGACATCAGGCGCTACGACGGCTATGGGATTCAGACCAGCCAGCCGATCCCTGTACAGATGGGAACGGGCGCCCTGATGGGCCAGCATGTGGTGAATAATCTCGGCAGCGAGGCGCCGATTCAATACACGTCGGGTACCCTAGTTAACAATGCTGTGGTGCAGCTGTCGCCCCGTTTCGAGGTGAACGGCCAGACCTTTCAATATCAACATCAGGTGCAGGTGATCAATGTTCCCTAATCGAGTTAGGCAGCGAGGCAGCGCCCTAGTGATTGGCATCTTCATCATTACCGTGATGTTCTTGATGGCGGCGGCGTTGATCAATATCGTCAGCGATGCCGACGAGGGGGTAAACCTTGAGGTGTTGGCAACCCGCGCCTTCGCCGCGGCTAACAGCGGCGCCGATGCCGCCTTGGCGCAGCTATTTCCCTTAAGCGGTACAGTGGTGGGCTGCGCTAGCGTCTCTGCCAGCTGGGCGCCGCCTGATGTGGTGGGATTTCATGGCTGCAGCGTGGTATTAAGCTGCAGTCAGACCACTGTGGGGGCGGGGAACGACAGCGTGACCCAGTATCTTATCGGTAGTGAGGCGACCTGCGCCGTGGGTAGCTGTGATGGCGAGGCCTGTCTGCGTGTCAATCGTAAGGTGGAGGTCGAAGCCCGTGACTAAATTATTTCAGTGCTTCTTGGGCTGCCTACTCTATCTGGTTTTTTCTACGGCTGTTCTCGCCGTACCTCAGTGTGATGAGATCTTTACCGACCCACCGACGGGCAATCATAATCCTGGTTTGGTGCCACCCGATGATATTGGGCCTAGACTCGGCAATCTAAACTGCTTTAAGGGGAGCTGTACGGAGCGCAGTCCGCAGTTTGCGCCGGGTGATTATGACTTTGCCACGGGGAATTTTGGTAACCGCTCTGTGATAACCACCACGGGGAAAACGGCTCGTCTCTACTTCGATAGCCTGTCGATGAACAATGCCAGCATTAACGCTTCGGGCAAAGCTGAAAATTTGATCATCTATGTCAGGGGCAATCTCTCTGTTGCCGGACAGAACTATGTCAACGGCATTCTCTATGTTGTTGGTGATGTTAGCTTCAGCGGTAATGCCTGGATAGATGGCGCCATCGCATCAGGGGGGAGCCTGAGTTTTGGCGGCAATGGTGGTGCGGATGTCGACCTGGGTGCTGTGGATGATGCCGACTTCGGTGGCATGTGTGATAAGGGCGGGGTGAGTGTCGATCATTATCGACTCGAGTTTACCTCGGATGCGCTAAGCTGTGCGGCCAAAGACATACTGCTGCGGGCCTGTGTCAACGATGACTGTTCGACTCAGGCGAGCGTAACCTCGAGCGTCCAGCTGATTAAGAATAAGGAAAAATACGCCGATGTGAGCGTTACCGGTTCGACTCAAACCCAGGTGTGGCACCCTGACGGCGGCAGCGTGCGCCTTGGGCTGGGCACCACGGCGCCAGCCGCGCCCTATCGCTGTTATATCGACGGCGCCTTGGTGGACAATGACCTGTGTCTGCTCAATTTTGCCGATACCGGGTTCTATTTCGATGTGCCCGATGGTACAGCCTGTAAGACGGGCAGCAGCTTCACCCTGTTTGCGGTGACCAAGGATACTCAGACGCAGCAGTGTAAGCCTCTGTTTGCCAACCAGACCAAGACTGTTAATTTCGGTTTCGATTATCTGCGTCCTGCTGTGGCCAATAATCCCGCCAAGCTTACCCTGAACAGCCTGTTATCCCCGACCGGCTCGGTAGCTATCGATGGTGGCGGCACTCAGGCAATGCAGGTGCATTTCAACGGCGAAGGGGTGGCGAGCCTGTCGGCCAACTATCCCGAGGCGGGCGTAGTAACACTCTCTGCCGAATATCGGCATACAGTGAATCAGCCGTCGGGCGGCACTGAGACTCTGGTGCTCACCCATAGCGATAGTTTTACCTCGGCACCTGCCGGTTTTCATTTTGCCAATGTCGCGGCAAATTCGCGCTGTGATGCCGGCGATCCCTATGACGCAGGCTGTAAGGTGCTGGCCGCCGCGGGTGAGACCTTTAGTATGCAGGTAACGGCCGCCTGTTGGCGAGCGATGATGACAAGGATTTCGGTGGCAACACGGCGCTGCAAAATTTCGAACATGCTGGCCTGTCTGTGGTCTCTCAGGTGGTGGCGCCCGAGACAGGGGTCAATGGCGTGTTAGGCCGTGATAGTCTGGCGTTCTCGTTATCATCAGGCGCCAGTGCCCAGATCGTCGATGATCAGAGCTGGAGCGAGGTGGGCACCATGCAGGTGAAGCTTGGCGCGGATGTAAGTTATGAGGGCGTGACGATTCCCGCCAGCCAGTCTAGCAGCCAGGTGTTTGGCCGTTTCACGCCAGCCTACCTAGGCATCACGGGCAATATCCCTAAGGCAGCCCAGAGCTGCGGCACATTCACCTATTTGGATCAGCCCTTCGGCTTTAAAACGGGCGACGAGCCAAACATTGAGGTGGCGGGGTTAAATGCCCAGGATAAGGTGACCAGCAATTACCAGCTCGGCGATTGGTGGCGCTACAAACATAGGGATGAGGCAGAGCGTAACCAGTGGGCTGAACGCAGCTATCAAGACAGCACAGGGTCTGCTGTGATTGGCGACAGTCAGGCGCCCGCACTCTCTGGCCAAGTCAATTATAGGGGCTCATCCAATGTCGCCGAGTTAATCGGCGCCGAGCCTAGCTATCAGCGTACCCAGACGCCACTGGCGCCCTTCGACGCCAAGTTCGATCTGGTTTTGTCGGCGTTGGATGTCAGCGATGAAGATGGCATCTGTTACCAAGACAGCGCCACGGCCGCCTGCCGCGGCTTTAGCTTTAGCAATATCGGTGATGGTAAGGCCTTCGAGCTGCGCTATGGCCGCATGGTGCTGGAAAACGGCTATGGTCCTCAGTCGGAGAGCCTGCGGCTGCCGCTACGCAGCGAATATGTTTCAAGTGTGACTGCTGGCGCGCCGGTTTGGACACTCAATGGCGACGACAATTGCTCGGTATTTAATACCCAGACCTCCTTAGATGCCGGCGAGACAGCAACTTCTGGTCTGTATCGCGTCCTACCTTCGGGCTTCCCCGATCTTCAGGCCTATAGCGACAGCGGATTGTCGCTGCGCAGTGGCGCCTTGGTTAACGGCGTCGCTAACCTCTACTTTGCCATCCCCAATCAGGCCGGCGAGCTGCCCCTGAAACTGCATGTTGAACCTTGGCTCAAGGGATACTGGAACTATCTGGAGAACGCCGAAGATACCCTGTTTGATCCCAGGGCAAATGCCTATTTTGGCACCTATCGTGGACACGATAAGATCATCTATTGGCGGGAAGTGAAATAGCCGATCTACCAATTGCTGAGCGAGTGTTCACTTAGGCTGACACTAGGGCCAATGATGAACAGATATTTATCTAAGGATCAGCATAATATCCTTGTGGAATGCGGGGGGCATTGATAAAGTTACCTGATTTTTATTTTTCCGACTCCACTGAGACAGGCTGGTTACATGTTCAAGAAGCTGCGTGGCATTTTTTCTAACGATCTTTCGATCGATTTGGGTACGGCTAACACCTTAATTTACGTTCGCGAAGAGGGCATAGTGTTAAATGAGCCTTCGGTTGTTGCAATTCGAGGCGAACGCGGCAGCGGCGGCCAAAAATCGGTTGCCGCCGTGGGAACAGAAGCTAAGCAGATGCTGGGTCGTACGCCGGGCAACATCCAGGCCATACGTCCAATGAAAGACGGCGTGATCGCCGACTTCTATGTGACCGAAAAGATGCTGCAGCATTTCATCAAACAGGTGCACAACAACAGCGTTTTCCGTCCAAGCCCACGCGTCTTGGTATGTGTGCCAGTGGGAGCGACTCAGGTCGAGCGTCGTGCGATTCGTGAGTCGGCCATGGGCGCAGGTGCTCGTGAAGTCTACCTGATTGAAGAGCCGATGGCGGCGGCAATCGGTGCCGGTCTGCCGGTATCGGAAGCGACTGGTTCTATGGTAGTGGATATCGGTGGCGGTACTACCGAAGTGGCTATCATCTCGCTAAACGGCGTGGTCTACTCATCATCTGTGCGTATCGGTGGTGACAAGTTTGACGACGCCATCATCAACTATGTGCGCCGCAACTATGGCAGCCTGATCGGTGAAGCCACGGCCGAGCGTATCAAGCACACCATAGGTACCGCCTATCCGGGTGACGAAGTGCTGGAGATCGAAGTGCGCGGCCGCAACTTGGCCGAAGGGGTACCACGTAGCTTTACCCTGAACAGCAACGAGATCCTCGAGGCACTACAAGAGCCACTGTCTGGCATCGTCAGCGCCGTGATGGTTGCACTGGAACAGTCTCCGCCAGAACTGGCCTCAGATATCTCTGAGCGCGGCATGGTACTGACTGGTGGTGGCGCCCTGCTGCGTGATCTTGACCGTCTGTTGATGCAAGAGACAGGCATCCCAGTGATGGTAGCCGACGACCCGCTGACCTGTGTGGCCCGTGGCGGTGGTAAGGCACTTGAGATGATCGACATGCACGGTGGCGATCTCTTCTCTGACGAAAACTAATTCGGCCCAAATAAAATAGGCAGCAAGACTCTGGTTATCCTCCGGGCGAGACACAGCAACTGATGGCTCGCCGCCCCGACACCACAAGGTGAAAGGGTAAAGCGGGTACCGGGTTCGCTGCCTTAAGTGTTTTATGAAACCTATTTTTGCCCGCGGTATTTCGAATCAATTCAGGCTCACATTGGCAATCGTTTTGTCGGTGATCTTACTGGTGGCCAACGATAGGCTGGAGCCGGTTCGCCAATCTATCTCCTCTTTGCTCAGCCCCTTACAATACGTGGCCAATATTCCCGGTGTCGTGCTGGATTGGTCGGCCGAGAGTATCGCTACCCGCAACATGCTGGCCAAGCAAAACAAGCAGCTGCTCAGGCAGCAACTCTTGATGAGCGAGCGTCTGCAGCGTTTCGAGCACCTGAGACAGGAAAACGATCGTCTGCGCGCCTTGCTTGGCTCTCCGGTGCATATGGACTCCAAGAAGATGGTTGCCGAGGTGATGGAGGTGGCCAGCGATCCCTTTCGTCACTATGTGGTACTCAACCATGGCGCCCGTAGCGGCGTATTCGTCGGTCAGCCGGTGGTGGATGCCCACGGCGTCGTCGGCCAGGTGGTGGAGATCAGCGAGCTGACCAGTCGGGTACTGCTGATCTCAGACGTGACTCACGCCATTCCGGTGCGGGTGACCCGCAACGATGTCCGCCTGGTGGCCCAGGGTATAGGTGAGCTCGATGAGCTCGAGCTGCGCCATGTGGCGAAGAGCACTGATCTCAGGGTCGGCGATCTCCTGGTCTCCTCAGGCCTGGGTAAACGTTTCCCCGAGGGCTACCCGGTGGCGCGTATCATGAAGGTCGAGCGTGATGATGGCCAGAGCTATGCCACGGTAACCGCCCAGCCCCTGGCGGCGCTGGACCGTATTCGTTATCTGCTGTTGATCTGGCCAGACGGCAACCAGAGTGAATTGAGCGAGCCTCAAGCCAAGCCTAAAGCCGACGAGCCTAAAGCGGAGGAGACGCCATGAGCATGCATATTCCCCATGGACGTTGGGTGGTCTGGCTAAGCTTCCTGCTGGCCATGTTGTTTCAGATCATGCCGCTGCCCGGCCTGGTCGAACCCTGGCGTCCCGACTGGTTGCTGTTGGTCATGATCTACTGGGCGATGGCACTGCCGCACCGTTATAACATCTTATCTGCCTGGTTACTGGGCGTGTTGCTGGATATCTTGCTGGGGGCACATCTTGGCATACGCGCGCTCTCCATGTCGCTGGTGATCTATGTGGTGGTGCTGCATTTCCAGCGGCTGCGTAACTTCCCCATGTGGCAGCAGGCTCTGATGGTGGCTAGCCTGGTTTGTCTGCACCATCTGCTGGTGTTCTGGACACAGTTTGTGGTGAATGTGGCCAGCTTCGATGCCAGCCTGTTCCTGCCAGCCCTGTCGAGCCTGATCATCTGGCCTTGGGTATTTTGGATGCTGAGACGCATTCGTCGTATTTATAAAGTGAGATAATCATGCAACTGGTATTAGCCTCTGCCTCTCCCCGTCGTCGTGAGCTGCTGTTGCAGGTCGGCCTGGGCCAAGCTGAATTTAGTTTCGAGGCGCTGGCCGCCGATATCGATGAGAGCCATAGGGCCGGGGAAAGTGCCGCAGAGTTCGTGGTGCGTCTGGCGATTGAGAAGGCCAATGCCGGATTGGCGCTGTGGGGGCAAGCGGATGCCGTGGTGCTGGGCTCAGATACTATAGTGGTATTAGAGGGGGCTATCTTAGGTAAGCCTAAGGATGAAGCAGACGCCAGGCAGATGCTTAGCGCGCTTTCTGGTAAGCGCCATAGTGTGATGACGGCGGTGGCGGTGACCGATGGTCAGCGGACCCTGTCTCGATTAGTTGAAACTAAAGTGCAATTTTGCGGCCTAACAGAACAGGCTATCTTGGCTTATATCGCCACCGGCGAGCCTATGGATAAGGCCGGTGCCTACGGTATTCAGGGCCTGGGCGGCTGCTTCGTCGAGGCCATAGATGGCAGCTATTCGGCGGTAGTGGGCCTACCCCTGGTGGAAACCCGGGCGCTGCTGGCCGAGATGAAGCTGTTATCCATTTAGCATTTTACCCAGTAGATTGAGCCATTTAGGTGTAAATTGTTCTAAAATTAACGGTCCACTGGGGCCGTTAATGCATTAATCATATTTAAGTGAGTAAGCATGAGTCACATAGTCAAAAACAGAGTACAGAAAAAGATAGGTTCTGAGTTATTGATCAATGTGACGCCGACCGAGGCGCGGGTAGCGCTGGTGGAATATGGCATCCTGCAAGAGGTGCATATCGAGCGCCGCATGAAGCGTGGCCTGGTTGGCAATATCTATAAGGGCAAGGTCAGCCGGGTGCTGCCAGGCATGCAGGCAGCCTTCGTGGATATCGGCCTGGACAAGGCGGCCTTTCTTCATGCCTCAGATATCGTGCCTCATACCGAGTGTGTGGCGGATATCGAGAAGGGCAACTTCGTGGTGCGTGATATTGCCGAGCTGGTTCGTCAGGGCCAGGACATCATGGTGCAGGTGGTAAAAGATCCCTTGGGCACCAAGGGCGCGCGCCTCACCACAGATATCACCTTACCCTCACGTTATCTGGTGTTCATGCCGGGCTCCAGCCATGTGGGCGTGTCGCAACGGATCGAGTCCGAAGAGGTCCGTGCCCGTCTCAAGGGGCTGACCGAGCCCTTCGTCGACGAAGATGGCGGCTTCATTATCCGCACCGCCGCCGAGAATGCCGGCGAGCAGGAGCTGGTTCAGGATGCGGCCTTCCTGCGCCGGGTCTGGGCCAAGGTGTGTGAGCGTCGTAAGCGTCCCGGTGTCTCGCTGCTCTATCAAGATCTCGCCCTACCAGTGCGTATCGTACGCGACTTCGTCGGTACAGAGCTGGATCAGATCCAGGTAGATTCAGGTCAGACCTATGAGGAGCTGCTGCAGTTTACCCAGGAGTTTATGCCCGAGATCGCCGACAAGATAGAACACTATTCCGGCCGGGTACCCATCTTCGATCTCTACGATGTGGAGAACGAGGTGCAGCGCGCCCTGGGGCGCAAGGTGGAGCTCAAGTCTGGCGGCTATCTGATCATAGATCAGACCGAGGCCATGACCACTGTGGATATCAACACAGGCGCCTTCGTCGGTCATCGCAACCTTGAAGAGACCATATTCAACACCAACCTGGAGGCGACACACGCCATCGCCCGCCAATTGCGCCTGCGAAATCTGGGGGGGATTATCATCATAGATTTTATCGACATGTTGAATGAAGATCATAAGAAGCGTGTCCTCAGTACCCTAGAGGCGGCACTGGCCAACGACAGGGTGAAGACCAATGTCAGCGGCTTCTCGGGCCTAGGTCTGGTGGAGATGACCCGTAAGCGTACTCGCGAGAGCCTGGAGCATGTGCTGTGTGGCGAGTGTCCGGCCTGTTTCGGTACCGGTAGCCTGAAGACAGTCGAAACCGTCTCTTATGAGATCTTCCGCGAGATCATCCGCCTCAACCGCGGCTATGATGCCGACGAGTTCCTGGTCTACTGCGCCCCCACGGTTTATAACAGCCTCACGGGCGAGGAGAGTCATCTGGTGGCAGAGCTAGGAGCCTATATCGGCAAGCATGTGCGTCTGCAAAACGAGCCCATGTACGCGCAAAACAAATTCGATGTGGTGATAATGTAGTGTCCCGCCCATTCTGTCCCCGCACCTTCGGCCGCCTATGTTGGCAGATGATCGCCATCATAGTGGTGCTCTTCGCCCTGAGTGTCAGCCTGTTCAGAGGCCTGCTGCCTAAGCTGGATCAGGTCCGTCAGGAGCTGGTGAGCTATATCTACCAACAGTATCAGGTGAAGGTCGAAGTGTCAGAGCTGACCGCCGAATGGCAGGCGTTCGGCCCGGCGGTGACCATCAAGCATCTGGTGTTGCCCGTGCAGGAGAATCTGCCGGTCACCTTCATCATAGATAATGTCCATCTCAAGCTGGATTTCTGGGACAGCCTGGTCTCGGCCTCGCCGCAAATTGAGAATGTGATCTTCGAAGGGGTTAAGATTGCCCTGGATCTGGATCGCGTCGGCCAGGGCGGCAAGGGCGAGCAGAGCAGCGATGCTCCTGTGGTGGAGCAGAATACCGATTGGCTCTATGCCCTGATGCTGGAGCAGTTCGATCGATTCGCCATCACAGATGTGACCATGCAGCTGATCAGTCGTTCCCATAAGTTCAGGCCTATTCATATCAGGGACCTGCGCTGGCGTAACTTAGCTGGGCGACACAGGGCCGAGGGGGCGCTGTTTCTCGACGAGCGGGCCTCAGAGGTCGAGCGTCTCTCTCTCGCCGTCGATATTCGTGGCGATGGCCATAGCCCCGAGTCTTTGACCGGTCAGCTCTATCTGGCGGCCAACTCACTGGATCTGGGCGAATGGGCATCGCGCCAGGAAAACCCCTATGCCTCGGGTAAGAAGCTGCCTCTAGAAGGCGTGGTGAACCTGCAGGCCTGGGCCGAATTTTCCAACCGAGCCTTTACCGCGGCGACGGTCGCCTTCGAGCCGAGCTGGTTGCAATGGGAGCTCAAGGGCGAGCAGCAAAAATTTGAGATACAGGGCGGGCAATTCAACTGGCAGCCGCAAGTCTCGGGTTGGCAACTGACTAGCTCAGATCTGGCCTTTGTGACCAATGGCCAGGCCTGGCCGGTGCTGCATATTGGCGCGCGTAAGCGTGACGACCAGCTGATGGCCAATATTAATCAACTCGATGCCAAGGTATTGCTGCCCCTCTTGCCACTAGTGCCCGGCATGGATCTCGATGGCCTCCACCTGTGGCAGACGATGGATCCCAGTGGCACCATAGAGCAGCTCAAGTTGGGTTATGGCGAGCAGCAGGGCTTTGCCCTGTCGGCGCAGTTAACTCAGTTTGCCTGGCAGGCGAGTGGTTCCATCCCGGGGGCCGAGGCAATCGATCTTATGCTCGGCATCCAGGGCAGCGATCTCTATCTGTCTGCGCCAGAGCAGCATTATCGATTGGATTTTGATGGCGGCTTCGAGGCGCCACTGTCGCTCGACGGCGATGCCTTTACGCTTAAATACGCCATGGGCGAGGCGGCGCTGGTTGCGCCTAAGCTGCATTTCTATAACGCCGATCTGGATCTCGACGCGGCGATGAAGTTTGGCTTTTCAGGCGAAGCCAGCCTAAATCTGCTGGCCGACGTACAGGTGAAAAACGCCGCCAGGGCCAAATACTATTTTCCGAAACATGGGATGAGTGAGTCGCTTGTCGATTACCTCAGCGGCGCCATCAAGGCGGGACAGAGCCAGGATGCCAAGGTGGTGTGGAACGGCGCCCTCAAGCATTTTCCTTATGACGACAACAGCGGCGTATTCCAGGCCGGTTTCTCCCTCAATCAGGCTCGCTATCAGTTTCAGCCCGATTGGCCCGAGGTGACCGAGCTGAGTCTCGATGCCTTGTTTGAAAATGCGGCTATGGATATCTGGGTGAACAAGGGGATGTTAATGGATGTTCCCGCTGACGGCGCCCATGTGGCCATTCCGCGTATGAGTCATGAGACTCTGCTGACGGTGAAGGCGGATCTTCGCACTCAGGGTGAGGCGGCCAAGCAGGTGCTGCTGCGTTCGCCCCTGGCCGATACGGTTGGCGCGACACTCGAGGTGGTGCAGGTGCAAGGCGATGTCTCGGGCAAGCTGGATCTGAGTATCCCCCTCTATCATGGCGGCAAAGCGCAGATATTGGGGCAGGTAAGCTTCGACGACACCCCCGTTTATGTTACTCAGCCCGGTGTGCAGCTCGAGGGCGTAACCGGTGTGGTGCATTTTGCCAACGATGTGGTGACGGGCGAGGAGATACAGGCGCGTCTGTTTGAGCAACCCGTGAGTTTCAGCTTCGATACCGGTAAGAGCAACAAAAATTATGGCCTGAACCTGGATATGCAGGGTAAGTGGGCACTGGCCTCGCTCCCACCGTCATTGGATAATCCGCTGAAGGATTACTATAGCGGCGAGCTGGATTGGCAGGGCGCCATGACGCTGATCTTCGATGAGCTAGGCTATCGTATTCAGGCGCAGGTGAAGAGCGACATGCAGGGCGTCGAGCTCAGCCTGCCGGGTAAGTTTGCCAAGACGGCGGACAGTCAGCGAGCGCTCTCCTTCGAGCTTATCGGCGATAACAAGCAGGCCTCTCTGGGCGCCAAGCTTGGGGATCAGATGGAGTTCTGGGGCGGTTTCGACGAGCAGTCGGGCGACCATCTGGCGCACTTCGACCTGCTGCTGGGACGCCTGTTTAAGCCCGGCGATCAACTCAAGCGTCAGGCCGGCCATCTACAGCTGGACATGCCGGCCACCGAGTTTGCCCCCTGGCTCCCCATCATCAAGGGATTCATGGGGGACGCCGCGCTGGAATCCTCCCTAGATGCCGCCATGCGTCAGGCCCTTGAAGAACAAACACAAGAAACCCCGCTGCTGCAGGCAGAAGAAGCACCTCAGAAGAGCCATTTCTTCCCGCTCTTGATCGCCGTGGATGGCCAGGTACGCCAGTTAAATCTCTATGGGCAGCCGCTGACCGAGTTGAGCCTGGAGGCCTATCCCACAGAGCATGGTTGGCGCTTCGAGGGGAACGCAAACGAATTTAGCGGCCGGGTCGATTTCTATCCCGACTGGTCGACCCAGGGGTTAAAGCTGGTGGCGAGCCGGTTTAACTTTGCCCCCGAAAGGACACAAGGCGATGAGTCTGAGTTAGCCAGCGACGAGGTGCTTAGCATACTGCCGCCGCTGGCGGTGGATGTGGATCAGTTTAGTGTCCACGGCAAGTCTCTCGGTCACCTAGTGTTGCAGGCGACCCCCAAGAATGGCGACTATCAGATTCAGACAATCGCCATCACCACGCCCGGGATCACCCTCAAGGGTAAGGGTGCCTGGTCGAACAGTGAGGGGCAGAACCTGACCGAGTTTGAGGTGGATCTCAAGGCCAAGCAGTTCGATGAGGTCTCCGAGCGGCTGGGCATAGACCCGGGTCTCAAGGAGGCGCCGCTGGATCTGCAGGCCGAGCTGTCCTGGCAGGGAGCACCCCACGCCTTCTCGCTGGAGACCCTCAACGGCCAGATAAGTTATAAGCTAGGTAAGGGCCATCTGTCAGAGGTGAGCGACAAGGGCGCGCGTATCTTCTCCCTGTTCAGCCTGGATTCCCTGCTGCGTAAGCTGTCGCTGGATTTCTCCGATGTCTTCGGTAAGGGACTCTACTTTAATGCCTTTACCGGTACCCTCAAGCTGGACAACGGCGTGGTGAAGACCACAGATTCCGAGATGGATGCGGTGGCGGGTAACATGAAGGTGCGGGGCTATACCGACCTCACCACAGAGAGCCTCAACTATGACATACGTTTCGTGCCGCAATTGGCCTCCAGCGTGCCGACCGTGGTGCTGCTCAGCACAGGTGGTTGGACCCTAGGCCTAGGCGCGTTTGCCCTCACCAAGGTGCTGGAGCCGGTGATCGAGGTGATCTCGGAAATTCGCTTCAGGCTGACGGGGACCATGTCAGAGCCTAAGCTCGAGGAGCTGGAGCGTAAGAGCAAGGAGATAGAGATCCCCGAGTCTGTCTTGCCACGTCAACCAGAACAGCAGCCTGGCGCAGAGACTAAGCCCCAGAGCGAATCGAAAGAGCCGAAACAGAAAAAGGCGCAAGAGCCAAAACAACAGCTTCAACAAGAACAGAATCAGGTGCAACAGCCTGCGGCTCCACAAGAGACTGCGGCTCAGCCCGAGGCCGTTTCGGCAGATGAGCAGGTGATGCCATCGGGTGTCACCATCCCTAAGAGTGCGGTCGAAGCCATGCCCGAGTTTAAGGAGACGCCGACCGGCCTGCAGCCCGTCGAGCAACAACCTCAGGCGCCGCAACAGCAAGAATCACAGGAAAAGCCGGTGAACAAGGAGCCAAGCGATGCAGGTCAGCCTATTACAATGTCAGAGTGGTCGCGACGTCGAGGAGAACCTCAAGTTTATTCGCGAGCAGCTTGATCTGCTAGAGAGTAGTGAGCGCCCCCATCTGGTGGTGCTGCCAGAGTGCTGCCTGCTGTTTGGTGGTCACGAGCGCCAACAGTTGGCCTATGCCGGCAATGATGCCGACAGCGAACTCAAGCAGACCCTGGCCGCCTTGGCCAAGCAGTATGGCATCTATCTGGTGGCGGGCACCATTCCTATCCTAGCGGATGAGGGGCGGGTGTTTAGCCGCAGCTATCTGTTTGACGACAACGGCGAGACCTTAGGCCATTACGACAAGCTGCACCTGTTCGATGTGGATGTGGACGATGGCACCAAGTCCTACCGGGAAAGCGATACCTTTTGCCCCGGTGAGGCGATTAGCGTTATCGATACGCCTTTCGGTAAGGTCGGGATGGCGATATGCTATGACATCAGGTTTGCCGATCTATTTCGGGCCATGCGTCTGCAGGGAGCGGAGATCATCGTCTTGCCGGCGGCCTTTACCCGGGTGACCGGGCGGGTGCACTGGCTGCCCTTGCTGCAGGCCAGAGCCATAGAGACCCAGTGCTTTGTGTTGGCGGCCGCTCAATGGGGCGAGCACAATCAGGGCAGGCGCGAGACCTGGGGACACTCCTGCGTCATCTCTCCTTGGGGGGAGGTGCAGGCTATTCAGCCCGAAGGTTGTGGCTGGTTGTCGGCAGAGATAGACCTGGCGACCCTAGAAGGGATACGTCGTAACATCCCAGTGGTCGCTCACAATCGTTTCGAGCCACCCAAATTAAAGAGATAATAAAATCGCGTCTTCATGCAGGCGCCATAGAGAGAGAATTAATGCCATTTTTAACCCAAGTAGAACAGAGCCTCTTGCAAGACGGATTGTCGCTGGATCAGTTGCAAGGCTATATCAATAGCATTCATCAGCATCAGGTGGACTTTTCCGATCTCTATTTTCAGGGCAGTCGCCACGAGTCTTGGGTGTTAGAAGATGGCATAGTCAAGGAAGGCAGCTTCCATATCGAGCGCGGCGTGGGCGTGCGTGCCATCAGTGGTGAGAAGACAGGCTTCGCCTATGCCGATGAGATCACCCCCGTGGCACTTAGCGCGGCGGTCGAGGCGGCTCGCGGCATCTCGGCGGCGGGCAAAAGCGGTGGTGTGCAGGCCTGGAAACAGCAGAAGGTCACGCCGCTCTATCAGAGCGCCGACCCTATCGCCGCCATGGAAGAGGTGAAGAAAATAGAACTGCTCAAGCAGGCAGACGCCTATGTACGCAGCCTGGACCCGCGCATCATACAGGTGGTGATCAGCCTCTCAGGCGTGCATGAGGAGATCCTGGTGGCGGCCAGTGACGGCACCCTGGCGGCGGATATTCGCCCGCTGGTACGTTTCAACTGTAGTGTGGTGCTGGAGCAGGAAGGCAAGCGCGAGCGCGGCGCCAGCGGTGGCGGCGGACGCCATGATTATCAAGTCTTTTTCGAGTCGGGCGACGACGGTCTGCCCAGCTGTTTTGCCTTTGCCCGTGAAGCCGTGCGTCAGGCCTCGGTCAATCTGACCGCTATAGATGCCCCCGCCGGCGAGATGCCTGTGGTACTGGGCGCCGGTTGGCCCGGTGTCTTGCTACACGAGGCGGTGGGGCATGGCCTGGAGGGTGACTTTAACCGTAAGGGCAGCAGCGCCTTTAGCGGCCTGGTCGGCCAGCAGGTGGCGTCAAGCCTGGTGACCGTGGTGGACGATGGCACCCTGGAAAATCGCCGCGGCTCGCTGAGCATAGACGATGAAGGGGTGGCGACGCAGAAGACAGTGCTTATTGAGGACGGTATCCTTAAGGGCTATATGCAAGACAAGCTCAACGGCCGCCTAATGGGCCAGGCCTCAACCGGTAATGGTCGCCGTGAGTCTTATGCGCATCTGCCGATGCCGCGCATGACCAATACCTATATGGAAGCCGGCGACAGTTCGCCTGAAGATATCATCAAGTCGGTCGACAAGGGGATCTATGCGCCTAACTTCGGCGGCGGTCAGGTCGATATCACCTCGGGCAAGTTTGTGTTCTCGGCGTCCGAAGCCTACCTCATCGAGAAGGGCGAGATCACCCAGGCGATCAAGGGGGCGACCCTAATTGGTAATGGCCCCGAGGCCATGGGGCAGATCTCCATGGTGGGGAATGATTTGGCGCTCGATAAGGGCGTCGGTGTCTGTGGCAAAGATGGTCAAAGCGTGCCCGTGGGTGTGGGCCAGCCTAGCCTGAAACTCGACCGCTTGACGGTGGGGGGGACGGCCTAGTTAGCCGGATCTCGCTGTCTGTAGAGAGCGTTAGCGGCGATTGCTGGGAAGGCTGCCGATAAGGCGCTAGAGAGGCTTGTCAACAAGGCCTGCTTCTCAACGCCTCCATAGGGTGTTAACATTTGCCAAGGAAGTAGAGTATTAGCTCTAGAGGTGTAGATGAGATATTCACATATTGTTTGGCTGTCGTTGTTGACCTTGGCGGGGCATGCGGCGCAGGCGCAAGAACTCGCCTTTGGCGAGGCCTGGCAGCAGCTGCTACAGGTCAGCGACAAGCTGCAGGCCAGTCAGCAGGAGGTTAACCGTGCCCTGGCCGAAAGAGCCGCCGGGGAGGATCTCAACCTGCCTTCGCTGTCGATCAACGGCAGCTACACACGCTTAGAGAACCCCCTGGAGCTGGACCTGAGGGATCTCAATCCCTTGGCCAGTCTCGATCCCGCGAGTCTGCCACCGGCGCTCGGCGCCGCCCTAGGCGCCATTCCTGGCTCGCTGTTTATTACCCCTTTTACCGAGCAGGATGTCTTCCGCTCCAGCCTGCAGGCGATGTGGCCCATCTATACCGGTGGTCGTATCAGCGCCGCGCAGGGGATCCATGAGGCGCAAGTCGCCGAGAAGGAGCAGCAGCATCAGCTGTCGACGCGGGATCTCTTCGTCAAGCTGGTGGACAGATATTATGGCGTGGCGGTGAGTCATGCCCTGATGACCACCCGAGGCCAGCTGGTGGACGCCTTGAGTGAGCATGCCGAGCATGCGGTCAAGCTGGAGGAGCAGGGACAGATCGCCAAGGTCGAGCGTCTCAACGCCCAGGTGGCGTTGGAAAATGCGAGGGTGGACTATGCCAGCGCCAAGCGTCAGCTGGAGATGACTCAGATCGCCCTGTCGCGCATGTTACATCGGGAGAATATCGATACCGCCTCCAGGCTGTTCATGCTGGAAAACTCGCCCTCTTTAGGCCAATTAAGCCAGCTGACCCTGACGACACACCCGGCGCTCAAGCTGCTGGAAGCCAAGGAAGTCCAGGCCAATGGCCTTATCGACGTAGAGAAGGGCAGTTATTACCCCACCGTCTTCCTTTACGGCAACTACACCCTGTATGAAGACGATAGCCTGCTGGCTAAGATGGAGCCCGATTGGATGGTCGGCGTCGGGGTGAAGATCCCGCTGATCAGTCGTGATGGACGCAGCGGCAAGGTCGAAGCCGCCCGCAGTGCCTTGCTTCAGGCACGCTACACCAAGGCGCAGACCCAACAGGATCTCAGCCTCTTGCTGGATCAGAGCTATCGCCAGCTCGAGCAGGCCAGAGAGGAGACCGAGTCACTTAACCTATCGCTGGCCCTCGCCAAAGAGAATAAACGCCTGAGGGATCTCGCCTTCAGTCAGGGGCTGTCGACTTCTATTGAGAAAGTTGACGCCGAGCTCAAGCTAAGCGGCGTGCAGACCCAACAGTTGGCGGCTCAGTACCGCTATGTGCAGGCCTATGCCAGATTGATGGCCATCAGTGGCCAGTTAGATGAATTTATCGGTCGCTCATCGAGTGCCCAGGAGAGAGTCAATGCGAACTAATAGAGCCTTAGCCGTTGTCGCCTTACTGGTGTTGGTGGCTTTACTCGGGTACGGATTAAAGCTAGCCCATACCCCTATGCCCGAACGACTACAGGGGCAGATAGAGGCCAGGGAATACAACATCTCCTCCAAGGTGCCGGGACGCGTCGCCGAGGTGCTGGTGCGCCGTGGCGATCGGGTGGCCGAGGGGGATCTGTTATTTGCCATCGACAGTCCCGAGCTCAACGCCAAGCTGATGCAGGCCCAGGGGGGCCGCGATGCTGCCAAGGCCTTGCAGCAGGAGGCGGATAATGGCGCCCGTAAGCAGCAGGTTGCCGCGTCGAAAGAGCAATGGTTGAAAGCCAAGGCGGCGGCGACCCTGGCCGAGACCACTTATAAACGGGTAGAGGTGTTGTTTAGCGAAGGGGTGCTGGCGCGCCAGAAACGCGACGAGGCCTTTACTCAGTGGCAGGCAGCCAAGTATACCGAGCAGGCGGCCTACGCCATGTATCAGATGGCCGAAGAGGGCGCCCGCGAAGAGACCAAGGCCGCGGCCGAAGGCAATGCGCGTATGGCCGAGGGGGCGGTGAAAGAGGTTAGTGCCATTTTGGCCGACAGCCAGATGCGCTCGCCCAGAGCCGGCGAGGTGAGCGAAGTCCTGTTGCAGCCAGGTGAGCTGGCGCCGAGTGGATTCCCCGTGGTGAGCATTATCGACATGCAGGATGCCTGGGCGGTTTTTCAGGTGCGTGAGGATCAGCTTAAAAACTACAAGATAGGCGACACCCTCGAGGTCGAGATTCCGGCATTGGGGGCCAGTTATCCGTTCACCATCAAGCATATTGGTGTGATGGGCCATTTTGCGACCTGGCGCTCTACCGAGAGCGGTCACGACTTCGATATGCGCACCTTCGAGATGGAGTTGCGGCCAGACGCCCCGATCGCCGATCTGAGAGTGGGCATGACAACCTTGCTGGTGCGTTAAGCCTTGGCCACCATGAAGCAGCTAATTAAACGCGAGTTAATCGCCTTGTGGAATGACCCTTGGCAACTCGCCTTAGTGAGCTATATCCCCTTGGTGGGGATATTCGGCTTATGGTGGCTATTTAGTGCCGGTCTGCCACGTGAGTTGCCCGTGGCGATCGTCGATCAGGATCAGAGTCAGATCAGCCGTATGCTGGTGAGGCGGCTACAGGCTAACTCTGTGATCACCCCAATTCATTATCAAGACATCAATAGTGCCAAGGCCTCGATGGAGAGCGCCGAAACCTATGCCATGGTGGTGTTGCCGTTTCAGCTCAATCGCGATCTACTTACGGGTCATCAGCCAACCATAGATATACGTTACAACAGCCAATACCTCTTGGTTGGTAAGCTGTTATCGAGCCAGATCCAGCTCAGCCTGGCCGATGGACTCAAGAGCAAGGCGCTGTTGAAGCAATTGGCCGCGGGTGTGCCTATGGCGCAGGCCGAAGTGAACCTTAACTTAGTGAAGACCCAGGTAAGCGCGCTCTATAATGCCAACAGTAACTATGTGGTGTTCTTGCTGCCACCGATACTGCTCGCCCTGGGGCAACTGCTCGCCATGTTAGTGTTTGCCAACTCCCTTAATCGGGAGCTAAGACAGGAGACCATGACCGAGTGGTTTAGCCTGGGCACGCGGCGCGTGTTATGGGCCAAGATGCTTGTTTATACGCCCTTGATTGTGCTGCAGGGGCGCCTGATCCTGACCCTGCTATATCAGTACCTGGGATTACCGCTGGCGGGGGTATTCGGTCAGCTATTGTTGGCGCAGATAGTGATGTTGTTGGCGGTGTGGCTGTTGGTACTCACCATCTTCTTCCTGTTGCAAGACGCCGCCAGGGTGATCAGTTTCTGCACCGCGCTGTTTGCTCCGGCATTTCCCTTTATGGGGATCACCTTTCCAACCCAGGAGATGCCGCAGTTGGCCCAGTGGTGGCGAAAGCTCATGCCATCGAGCCACTACATAGATACCCATGTTGGTGTGGTGAGCTATGGCCAGGATTTTTCTGTCTTTGTCCAGCAGGTGACTAGCTATTGGGGCTTCTTGTTGTTGGTGCCTGTGATTGTGCTCTTGGCTCGCCGGGTCAGGCGGGAATGGCCTGCCGAAGCCAGCAGTCAGCCTATGAATGAGGCGCCTTAATATGGATTTTTGGTCTTTGATGTGGGCAGACTTTAAGTCGATAGTGACAGACAAGGCGATCGCTATCACCTTGTTTGGCGGCGTGCTCTTTTACTCTGTGCTCTATCCACTGCCTTATCTGCATGAAGTGCCGACCAAGCAGCAGATAGTCGTCGTCGACGGGGATCACTCGAGCCTGAGTCGTCAGTTGATTCGCCATGCCGATGCCAGCCCCAAGCTCGAGGTCGTCGCTGAGCTGAATAATATTAACCAGGCGGAGGACTGGATCGCCTCGGGTAGAGCCCATGGCTATATGGTGATTCCTGAAGGATTTAGGCGGGATCTGATTCGTCAAAAAGGGGTGACCTTAGCCTACGGCGGCGATGCAAACTACTTCTTGATCTACTCTGCCGTGCTCGAAGGTTTAGTGTCTGCCGGGATAGATGCGGGCAAATATGTACAATTTAATGGTCTGCTGGCCAGGGGGAGTTCGGCCAAACAGGTGAAGCATGACCTGGAGCCGATTAAGCTCAACAGCGTACCCGCCTTTAACCCTAGCCTGGGCTATATCCCTTATGTGGTGCCTGGCGTGCTGTTATTGGTGCTGCACCAGACCCTGCTTATTGGCGCGGGCATACTCGGTGCGGGGCAATGGGGAAGAGAGGGCTACTGGCAGCAGGTGCCTGCCATCAAGCTTATTTTTGCCCGGGTGAGTGTGTTCGCCCTTATCTACAGCCTATTTACCAGCTTCTATGTGGGCTTCTGTAACTACTGGTATGGGGTCAGCGTACAGGGAGTGCTATCCCAGGTGGTCCTGTTCCTGGTGCCCTTCGTTATCTGTACGGCAATTGCCGGTGTCGCCTTTAGCTGTATGTTTACCCGGCGTGATCTGCCGACCCAGGTGCTTTTGCTTATCTCTATGCCGATCCTGTTTGTCTCAGGGTTTATCTGGCCGTTTGAGTTGATCCCGTCGCCGCTTATCTGGATCGCCCAGGTGATCCCCGCCATACCTAGCATACAGGGCATGTTGCAGTTAAATCAGATGGGCGCCAGCTGGAGCAGTGTTGCCGGCTTCTGGTGGCAGCTATGGGGCTTGGCCCTGGTCTATCTTCTGCTAGCCTATCTGGGCGTCAGGTACCGTTTAAATAGCAAATAGCCCGCGCTGATGGCGGGCAATTTTCGCGAAAGGCTATTTGTTCGAAAGGCTATTCGCTCGAAGGGCTATCTTTTCGAGGGATTATCTTTTCAAGGAATTAGTGCCTATTCGCCAGTCTCGGCGCGCAGATACTTGACCAATTCGGCGGCAGACTTAGAGGCCTCGTCGGGCTTCTTGGTCAGCTCCTTGTTAGCCTGTCTCACCAGCTGGCGCAGCTTCTGACGCTCTAGGCCTGGATGCTGTTCGAGCAGGGCCTGAATCGCCTCATCACCGCCACTTAGCAGCTGATCTTTCTGCTTCTCGGCGACGTTCTGCTTAGAGCTTTCGTTACGATTCTGGTTGAGCACGTTCTTCAGGTTTTCCTGCAGCTCGTCGATATCTACGTTGCGCATCAGCTTGCCGACATAGTGCAGTTGGCGGCGATGGGCCTCGCTATTGATGCGTATCGTCTTGGCTTTCAAGATGTTGTCGTGCAGCAGCTCGTCCAGCTCCAGCTTCTTCAGCTGGCTCTTGCTGAGGGAGACCAGTTTCTTACCTAGCTCTTGGTAAATGGCAATCTCGCGCTTTATATCGGCTCTGCTGACGTAATCATCGTCATGATCGAAGGGCTGTTTAAAGTGTTCTGAGTCACCAACAATATTATTCATTAAAACTCTCTGGGGTCTAAGCCATAACTCCCCTAATGATACCATTTCCGGCCAATATCGCCTACGAAACGACTCAGTTATTTAATGTGAAAGCCGGACGGGTTTGCTATGCTACGGCCACGTTTGATAACAAAAGAGTAGATTTGTGCCTTCTCCCAGCATCGAAACCGAATTGAATTCACTGAAAGACGCCGTGTCTATGGCATTGGAATATGCCGCCAAATTGGGTACCTCAGGGGCCGAAGTGGCCATCAGCAAGCAGCAGGGACTCTCAGTCTCTACGCGCCTGAAAGAGGTTGAGACCGTTGAGTTTAATAAAGATGGTGCGCTGGGGATCACACTGTTCAGGGATGGCTGCAAGGGGAGCTCATCGACATCAGATCTGAGCCCTGAGGCGATTCGCCGCGCCGTGAAGGCCGCCGATGATATTGCCCGCTTCACCTCGGAAGATCCTTTCAATGGCCTGGCGGATGCCGAGTTGATGGCCAAGCAGATAGAAGATCTCGAACTCTACTATCCTCACGAGGCTGCGCCTGCCGAACTCGAAGCTCTGGCGGCAAGCGCTGAAACGGCGGCCTTAGATAGCGATGCCCGCATCATCAATTCCGACGGTGCCAGTGCCAATGCGCACACAGGTGCCAAGGTGTATGGCAACAGCCATGGTTTCTTAAATGGTTATGTTAGCTCACGCTACAGCCTGAGCTGTGTGGTGATCGGCGAGCAAGACGGTCATATGCAGCGTGACTATGACTACACGGTCGCCCGTCGCTTCGAAGACCTATGGACGCCGGAGGCGGTGGGCAAGCAGGCGGCCAAGAAGACTTTGAGTCGTCTGGGGGCACGCAAGATTGCCACCACTAAGCTGCCGATTCTGTTTGCACCTGACGTGGCCACCGGTCTCATGGGGCATCTGGTAGGCGCCATCAGCGGTAGCAGCCTGTATCGCAAGTCGAGCTTCCTGCTCGATGCCTTAGATACCCAGATCTTCCCCGAGTGGTTTACCATCGCCGAGCAGCCGCACCTCAAGGGAGCACTGGCCAGCGCCTGTTATGACAGCGAAGGGGTGGCGACAATCGATCGCAACATCATCGACAGTGGCATTCTCTCTACCTATCTGCTGACCAGCTACTCGGCGCGCAAGCTCGGCCTGACTAACACGGGCCATGCCGGTGGTATCTATAATTGGACGCTTTCTCATACCGGGCAGACCTTCGATGAGCTGGTGAAGCAGATGGACACAGGTCTTATTGTCACCGAGGTGATGGGTCAGGGGGTCAACGGCGTGACCGGCGATTATTCTCGCGGCGCGGCCGGTTTCTATGTGGAGAGGGGCGAGATCCAATTCCCCGTGGAAGAGATCACCATAGCCGGTAATCTCAAGGATATGTATCGCAACATGGTGGCCGTGGGTAAGGAGCGGGATCTGCGCTCTTCCATCCGCACCGGTGCCATTTTGCTCGATGAGATGAAGATTGCCGGTAACTAATCCGGCATATTCAGACTGATATTTTTCATGCTGCTATTTTAAATACTGATGTTTTAAATGCTAGGAAGCGAGCCCGATGGCTCGCTTTTTTGTGTCTGCTCGTCGGCTGGGGGGCGTGTTACAAGCGTGGCAAACAAGACTTGAATATACGGAAAACCATATATATGCTTATCCATATATTTATGTGTGGGAGTGCCAATGGCCGTCGCAATCTTTAAAGCCCTTTCCGATGAGACCCGCCTGCTGAGCCTGCTGTTGATCCAGGCAGAGGGCGAGCTGTGTGTGTGTGAGTTGATGGCGGCGCTTAACGAGAGCCAGCCTAAGGTCTCACGTCACCTGGCGCAGCTGCGTAAGGCTGAGCTGTTAAGTGACCGTCGTCAGGGCCAGTGGGTGTTTTACCGTATCAACCCCGAGCTACCCGCCTGGGCTGGCGAGGTGATCCAAAAGACCCTGGCGGGCAACCCTGAACTCTTGCGTCAGGCCCAGGCCCGTCTGGCTAGAATGGGTCAGCGCCCCGAGCGGGTACAAGTCTGTTGTAAAGGATAAATCCATGGGACTATTTGAACGTTATCTGAGTGTCTGGGTAGGAATGGCCATAGTGGCTGGTGTCGCCTTGGGCTATCTGCTGCCGGCGCAATTTGCCCTAATCGCCTCCTTTGAATATGCCAGCGTCAATCTGCTGATCGCCCTGCTTATCTGGGTGATGATCTACCCCATGATGGTGCAGATCGACTTCTCGGCGGTGAAGGATGTGGGCAAGCGTCCCAAGGGATTGTTGCTGACCTTTGTGGTGAACTGGCTGGTTAAACCCTTTACCATGGCGCTGCTGGGCTGGCTGTTTTTCAGAGTCCTGTTTGCCTCCTGGGTGGACGCGCAGACCGCCAGCGAGTATATCGCTGGCATGATCCTGTTGGGGGTTGCGCCCTGTACCGCCATGGTGTTTGTCTGGAGTCAGCTCACCAAGGGCAATCCTAACTACACCCTGGTGCAGGTGTCGGTGAACGACATCATCATGGTGTTTGCCTTCGCGCCTATCTGTGCCTTCCTGCTGGGCGTTAGCGACATCCAGGTGCCTTGGCAGACGCTGCTGATCTCAGTGGTGCTCTATGTGGTACTGCCGCTTGTCGCCGGCGTGATCACCCGTAATTTTTTGAATAAAAAGGGTCATGTGTTGAGCGTCGAGGGTTTTGTCGCTCGCCTCAAGCCCTGGTCTATTCTGGGACTGCTGGCGACCGTGGTGCTGCTGTTTGGCCTGCAGGCCAACACCATATTGGATCAGCCGCAGAATATCCTGCTGATCGCCATACCCTTGCTTATCCAGACCTATGGCATCTTCTTTATCGCCTATTTCGCCGCTAAGCGACTCAGGCTGGAACAGGAGGTGGCGGCGCCCGCCTGTATGATCGCCACCTCTAACTTCTTCGAGCTGGCGGTGGCCGTGGCCATCTCATTGTTTGGCCTGCACTCAGGCGCGGCGCTGGCGACCGTGGTGGGGGTGCTGGTGGAGGTGCCCGTGATGCTCTCCCTAGTGGCCTTCGTCAATCGGGATAAAACTAATTATTTGCGCGGCCTAGGTAAGGCCTAGGCGGCAACAGAAACAGCGAATCGAGAGAATAGGATAACAAGATGACAATCAAAGTAGGCATCAACGGCTTTGGCCGCATGGGACGTCTGGCGCTGCGCGCCGCCTGGGCGTGGGACGATATCGAGTTTGTGCAGATTAACGACCCGGCGGGCGACGCCGCTACCCTGGCCCATCTGCTCACCTTCGATTCCATCCATGGCCGCTGGGCGCATGAGGCTGTTGCCGAAGACGATCAGATAGTCATAGGTGATAAGCGCATTGCAACTAGCGCTAACCGCGCCATCGGCGATACCGATTGGTCGGGCTGCGACTTAGTGATCGAGGCCTCGGGGGTGATGAAGTCGAAGGCGTTGCTGCAGGCTTATCTCGACCAAGGGGTCAAGCGAGTGGTGGTGACCGCGCCGGTGAAGGAGGAGGGCGTGCTCAACATCGTCATGGGGGTCAACCATCAGCTGTATGACAAGGACAAATATCCGATAGTCACGGCGGCCTCCTGCACCACCAACTGTCTCGCCCCCGTGGTCAAGGTGCTGCATGAGCAGATCGGCATCAAACATGGCTCCATGACCACCATTCACGACATCACCAATACCCAGACCATCTTAGATGCGCCCCACAAGGATCTACGCCGTGCCCGCGCCTGTGGTCAGTCGCTGATCCCGACCACCACAGGTTCGGCCACCGCCATTACCCATATCTTCCCCGAGCTTAAGGGTAAGCTCAATGGCCATGCGGTGCGTGTGCCGCTGGCCAACGCCTCAATCACTGACTGTGTGTTTGAGATGCAGCGTGGTGTTACCGAGGCCGAGGTGAATGCCCTGTTCAAGCAGGCAGCCCAAGGGGAGCTGAAAGATATCTTAGGCTACGAGGAGCGCCCGCTGGTGTCGGTGGATTACAAGACAGATCCGCGCTCCAGCATAGTCGACGCCCTGTCGACCATGGTGATCAACGATACACAGCTCAAGCTCTATGTCTGGTACGACAACGAGTGGGGTTATGCCAACCGTACGGCCGAGCTGGCACGTATGGTCGGCCGGTTGGATAAGGCCTAAGGTACGCCAGCATGCTAACTAGCCTGCGCGCCCTACCGAGTGAGATGCGCCAGTATCTGCTGGTGACCGGCAACTACTGGGCCTTCACCCTGACCGACGGTGCGCTGCGCATGCTGGTGGTGCTGCATTTTCACCAGCTTGGGTATTCGCCGCTATCGATCGCCATGTTGTTTCTCTTCTACGAGATCTTCGGCGTGGTGACTAACCTGGTGGGCGGCTATCTTGGCGCCCGCTTGGGGCTCAATCGCACCATGAACATCGGCCTCGGCTTGCAGGTCGCGGCACTGGGTATGCTGCTGGTACCAAGTGCCTGGCTCACCGTGCCCTGGGTGATGGCCGCCCAGGCTCTGTCAGGAATTGCCAAAGATCTCAACAAGATGAGCGCCAAGAGCAGCGTCAAGATGCTGGTGGCCAAGGGCGAAGAGGGCAGACTGTACAAGTATGTTGCCGTGCTGACCGGCTCTAAGAATGCCCTCAAGGGGGCTGGCTTCTTCCTCGGCGGCGCCCTGCTGGCGCTGCTGGGCTTCAAGGGGGCTATCGGCCTGATGGCGGCCCTACTCAGCATCGTCTGGCTGGTTAGCATCATCAAACTCAAGCAAGATCTGGGCAAGGCCAAAAACAAGCCAAAGTTTACCGAGCTTTTTTCTAAGAGCCGGGCGATCAACATCTTATCGGCGGCGCGCATGTGTCTGTTTGCCGCCCGTGACGTCTGGTTTGTGGTGGCTCTGCCTGTCTATCTTGCCAGTCAGTTCGGCTGGGACCACTATCGGGTGGGGGGCTTTCTGGCACTCTGGGTCATAGGTTATGGCGCGGTGCAGAGCCTGGCGCCCAGAATCACCGGCAAGGCCAGCGGCCTGGTGCCCGATGGCCGCAGTGCCATGTTATGGGCGGGTGGATTGACACTGATCCCCGCCGCGATCGCGTTGGCCCTAGCTGGACAACTCGGGTTTGCGTCGGCGATGGCCCAAGAAGCGGCTTTGCTTGTCGGCCTCTTGCTCTTCGGCGCCGTGTTTGCCATCAACTCCTCCTTACACAGCTACCTGATCGTTAGCTATGCCAGTGACGATGGCGTCTCCTTGGATGTCGGTTTCTACTACATGGCTAACGCCATGGGACGGCTATTGGGCACTATCCTCTCGGGCTGGGTGTATCAGGCCTATGGGCTGGCGGCTTGCTTATGGATCTCGACGGTGCTGCTCGGGCTAACAGCAGTGATTAGCGTGGGGCTGCCGAGGCGCTAGCCTTGTAATGAAGACTGAATACTTTGAGGTTGCTAAATATTCTAGCAACAGCGGGAACTGCTTAAGAACTCATATACCAAGACTTAGACTCTTGGTGTAACAAAATCAAGATAATTTGGTTATAGTGACTCTAGGTTCAAACGTGACCGTTTGTTAATAGTAATCTGAATTTAAAAGGGATTTTCATGACAGATTTAGAGAGTATTAAGATATTAACCCGGGGTGATAAGGGGGTTATTGCCGGTGTCTGTTCTGGTTTAGCCGACTACTTTGGTCTAAGAGTCAATGGGTTGCGAATTGCTTTTGTCTTAACCAGCCTATTCTTCTTCCTTCCTGTCTTGGTTTATCTGATTTGCTGGTTAGTGTTGCCACAATTTCCCACCACGCAGGCGATGCGCCGTCAGCTGCAGCGTAAGGCTAGTCAACTCCGTTGAATAGCGGGGTATTAGCTATCTGTATCGAGGCTAGACATATCTCAGTTAGCCGATTGCTTCCTTAGTTAGATGCTCTTAGTTCAAGTGCCGAGAGATAGAGGTGCGAGGAGTCGTTGAGCAATCCATCAGAGTGACTAGAGAATTAAGATGTTTTTACGTCTCATTATTGATCGCAACGGGCATTATGCAGTGTCTAAGTCGTGTAATATAGATTTCCTATCGATGAGTAACCCCATGGTGTGAGCGTAGGTTTTGTGTTGGGGATGTCGCTTGACTTAAAGGCGGTAAACCTCATTCGCCACAGGTTTTAGAAAATTAACCCTTATGAGAAGTGCTGGAACTCACAGGAGATTACCTAAGTATGTATGGTTTAATTCTCACGCTACATATTTTGGCGGCGACCATCTGGACGGGTGGGCATATAGTGCTTTCGGTGGTAGTACTGCCCCGTGTACTCAAAGAGCGATCGCCTCAACGCTTATTGGAATTTGAATCCGTCTACGAAAAAATCGGCATGCCCGCCTTGGTTATCCAGATCATAACCGGCCTGATGTTAGCGTATCGGCTGCTGCCAGATGTTAGCCTGTGGTTCGACATGTCGGTTCCCTTGGCTCATGGTATTGCGGCGAAATTAACCTTACTCGGGCTCACTTTCCTTCTGGCTTTAGATGCTAGGTTCAGGGTCATTCCTAAGCTGTCACCGTCAAACCTGACGGATATGGCGCTCCACATTGTCCCGGTAACCTTATTATCAATCATGTTCGTATTGGTTGGTGTCTCCTTCAAGCTGGGGGGCTTGGCCTACCTCGTCTCTTAAGTGTGGGCGACAGGCTCATCAGGCTTGTGCTCGCAGACGAGGTTGGGGTTGAGTTAGCTGCCTTAACTTCTCGACCATCCATCACTTTCTATTTCCCATGATTTGCTAGGCCTGCCTAGGCATCGCCCACCTCTTAACTAACTCTCTTTGTTTCAATTTGTTAACAATCGTTGCTTTCATTTTGAGCGCTTTTCGTTGTACTCTGGGATGCAATCAACAAAGCGTGGCGTAGATCACCAAAATAACGATAAAAACGAAGAGGTTTGAATGGAAGTTATTACTGAGTTTGTCAGTACGATCAACGGGTTCGTATGGGGTACTCCCATGCTCGTGATGATCTTAGGCGTAGGACTCTTTCTCTCCTTTGGCTTGCGGTTGATGCCCATCCTCAAGCTGGGTACCGGCTTTAAGTTGCTCTGGTCTGGGCGTATTCCCGACAAAGATAAGCAGATGAAGGGGGAGATCAGCCCCTTTAATGCCCTGATGACCTCACTGTCGGCCACCATAGGTACGGGTAACATTGCCGGGGTGGCGACCGCCATCTTTATCGGCGGCCCGGGTGCCCTGTTCTGGATGTGGTGTACCGCCTTAGTCGGCATGGCGACTAAGTTTGCCGAGGCGGTGCTGGCGGTGAAATACCGTGAAGTCGACGATAACGGCAACCATATCGGCGGCCCCATGTACTACATCAAGAATGGTCTAGGCAGCAAATGGGCCTGGCTGGGTACAGCCTTCGCCTTGTTTGGATCCTTCGCCGGTTTCGGCATCGGCAACACAGTACAGGCCAACTCTGTGGCCGACGCCCTAAGCAGTAACTTCGGCGTGCCCACCTGGGTGACAGGTGTGGTGCTCATGGTGTTGGTGGGCGCTGTGCTGATGGGTGGTATCAAGCGTATCGCCGATGTGGCGGGTAAGCTGGTGCCCCTGATGACGGTATTCTATATCGCCGCCGGTTTGTCGGTGATCGTGGTTAATTTCGCCGACATTCCCGATGCCATCGCCCTTATCGTGCACAGCGCCTTTAATCCTGTGGCGGCCCAGGGCGGCTTTGCCGGTGCGGCGGTGTGGGCCGCGGTACGTTTCGGTGTGGCCCGTGGTGTGTTCTCTAACGAGGCGGGTCTGGGGAGTGCGCCCATTGCTCACGCGGCGGCGCAGACCAATAACCCTGTGGCTCAAGGCCTGGTAGCCATGCTCGGCACCTTCATCGATACCCTGGTGGTGTGTACCATTACCGGTCTGGCGATTGTGGTATCCGGTGCCTGGACATCGGGTGAGAATGGCGCGGCGCTGACCTCTTATGCCTTCTCTCATGCCCTGCCTATGGGTAACTATATCGTGGCTATCGCCCTCTCTATCTTCGCCTTCACCACCATCCTGGGCTGGAGCGTCTATAGCGAGAAGTGTGTGCAGTATCTGTTTGGTGTGCGTGCGGTGAAGCCATTCAGAGCCATCTGGGTGGTGGTGGTGCCGTTAGGGGCCGTCAGCTCGCTCGATTTCATCTGGTTGCTGGCCGATACCCTGAACGCCATGATGGCAATCCCTAACCTGATCGCCTTGGCGCTGCTCAGCCCTGTGGTGTTCGGCCTGACTCGCGAGTACTTCATCAAGAAGCGTCAGCAAGAGGCCGAGGCCAGTAGCTAAACCGTCTGTTATGAGATAAAAAAGCGCCCTCGGGCGCTTTTTTTGTTGCTCATATGGCTAGTCGAGGCGCTTATTAAAGCGCAGCGAGGCCACCAGGATGCCGACCAGGGTGAAGCCGATAAGCCAGAGGGCATCGAACTGCATGTCACTCAGGGTGCCGCCCCGCAGCACTATGGCGCGTATGATGCGCATGAAGTGGGTGGCGGGCAGTAGCTCGGCGAGCCATTGGGCCGGCCTGGGCATGGCCTCGAAGGGAAACATGAAACCCGACAATAGTATCGTCGGCAGTATGATGAAGATGGTCATCTGCATCGCCTGCAGTTGCGTCTTGGCGATGGTGGAGATGATCAGCCCCAGGGTGAGGCTGGCGGCGATGAACAGCAGGGTGCCCATCAGCAGCTGGGCGATGGCGCCATTGATGGGCACGTCGAAGATAAGATGCCCCAGGCCGAGGATGATGGTCATCTGTACCAAGCCCACCAAGATGTAGGGCACTATCTTACCCAGCATCAGCTCTAGCGGCTTGATGGGCGTGGTGATCAGCAGCTCCAGGTTGCCGCGCTCGCGCTCTCGTACTATGGCCGCCGAGGTAAAGAGGATCATGGTCATGGTGAGGATCACCGCGATCAGCCCCGGTACTATGTTGACCGCCGAGCGCTGCTCTGGGTTATAGAAGAGGGCGACCTCGAAGGTGGGCAGCCTTTGTGTGTCTTGCCCTGTGATCTGATCCAGCGGCATGTTTCTCAGCTGGCTGATCGCCGAGGCAATCATGGTATCCGAGCCGTCGACCACCCATTGTCCCAGGGTTTCGCCATTGGCCAGCTTCTGAGTGAGGTTGGGCGGCAGGATCAGTGCCGCGCGTACCTCGCCCCGGGTAATGGCGGCCTCGGCCTCCTCGGCACTGGCGTAGTGCTTCTCTATGCTGACCACCTGAGTCACCTTGATTGCCTCGACTATCCAGCGACCGGCGGCGGAGTGGCTCTGATCCACCACCACCACGGGCACGTTACGCACATCGGTATTGATGGCATAGCCAAACAGCAGTAGCTGGATCAGCGGGATCATCACCACCATGCCGAAGGTGATGCGGTCGCGCTTGAGCTGGCGGATCTCCTTGGTGGTGATCGACTTTATGCGCCTCAGGCTAGCCAGTAGCATCTTGCGCCTCCCGCGATGGGCTGAGCCCCTTGCCGGTGACCGACACGAAGAGATCTTCCAGGTTGGGGGCGACCTGAGTCAGTTGCTGTGGCGTCAGTTGGCCTGCCACGGCGCGACTCTTCTCCAGCAGCCAGGGAATAGGCGCCGCTATCTGCTTGTCGACCAGGACCCGTAGGCGATCGCCTAGCTGGGCGGCGGAGGGGATCTCGCCGAATTGGCTAAGATGTGACTTTAGCTGTCGCAGCCTGTGTCCGGCGATCTCTATGACGTGCAGTGGCATCTCCTCGAGCAACGTCTGAGGATTGCCCTTGGCGCGAATGTGGCCGCTTTCCATGATCGCCAGCTGGTGGCATCGCTGCGCCTCATCCATGTAATGGGTGGTGACTAAGATGCTGGTGCCGCGCTCGGAGAGATCGAACAGTTGCTCCCAGAAGTCGCGGCGATTCTGGGGATCAACCGCCGAGGTGGGCTCGTCGAGAAACAGAAGCTCTGGCTCGTTGATACAGGCGCAGGCCAGCCCCAGGCGCTGTTTCTGTCCGCCGCTGAGGGTGCCCGCGAGCTGCTGGCGCTGGGCGTCGAGATGATAGGTGGCCGTCAGTTCATCTATCTTGCGTTTGCTCTCCCTGGCGCCCAGACCATAGATGTCGGCGATAAATTGCAGGTTCTCCCTGACACTCAGATCTTCGTAGAGGGAAAACTTCTGTGTCATATAGCCAATGTGTCGCCTGAGTGCCTCGGCCTGCTTGGGGATCGCCATGCCCAGGACATTGATCTCACCCCGAGTCGGGGTTAACAGGCCGGTGAGCATGCGGATGGTGGTGGACTTGCCACAGCCGTTGGGGCCAAGAAAGCCGTAGATGTGCCCCTTCTGCACCTGTAGGTCCAGCTCGGCAACCGCCAATAGGTCGCCAAACCGCTTATCGACGCCGCGGGCATCTATGGCCAGCTCCGCACTTGGAGACATCAGGGCAGCTCCACCTGGGCGGGGATGCCCGTGGGCAGACGCTGGGCCGTCTCGTCGAGATCGAACTCTGCCAGATAGACGAGACGAGATCTATCCTGTTGATTCAAAGCGTAATATGGCGTGAAGGCCGGCTCCTTGCTGAGCCAGCGTAGCGTGCCGGTAAAGGGCGTGTTCTGACCGTCGATATGCACCTTAAGCTGCATTCCTATGGTGAGCTTGGCCATGGCGGGGGCGGGAATATAGACCCTGGCATAGGCGGCCTTGTCGGCCTGAATCGCCACTACCACGGCGTTGGCGGGCACTCGCTCCCCCAGGTTAAAGGGCAGGCTGTCGAGGCGTCCGCTGCGGGTCGCCGTGATGCTGAGGTCATCCAGCAGTTGCCGCGCCAGATCCAGCTCGGCGGCCGCCGCATCCAGGGCGGCCTGGGCCTGCTGAATATCTTCCTGGCGCACGCCGACAATCAGCTTGCTCAAGGCCTCGTTCGCGGCGTTGTGTTCGGCTATGGTCTGATCCCGGCTGGCAACGGCCTGATCCAGATCCTGCTGACTCACCAGGTTCTGTCGCTTGAGCTTATCGATGCGCCTGTAGGTCTTCTCCGCCTGCACCATGGCGGCGGTGGCACGCTCCAGATTGGCCTGCGCGCTGGCGATATCCTCTGGACGTTCGCCATTGGTGAGCCTGAGCAGGTAGGCCTGTGCCTTCTGCCACTGGGCCTGGGCGTTGGCAACTCGTGCAGTCTGTTTGCGGGTGTCGAATTGCAGTAGCAAGTCGCCCTCGGTGACCTGGCTACCTTCGCGTTTAGGTAAGGCCGTGATGATCTCTGAGGTGGTGGCGCGCAGGAGTACCCGGTCGCGCTCTAACGTGCCTAGGGCCTGGGGCGGCTCGGATCCCTGACAGCCGCTTAGCAGCAGGAGAAGTGGGGCAATGAGGCGTAAGGATTTGCTTAGCGTCATGATGACCTCTTGCAGATAAACTGCTCGGAAGAATTATGACTATCAATAAGTTATGTGCTGAATTTAATCTTACACCAATTTAGCCAGTGGAGAAGGGGAATCTTACCAAGCCCTCGGCTCGACCTGATAAGCCAATTTAAGGCGTAACCTAAGCCTAAGCCTGAGTTTAAGCTTAAGCCACACGCTAAGGCCTGTGTTGCACAACAAAGAGCGTCCTAAGAGGGCGCTATTTTTGTGTTTGAGATAGATGATTCTTGGCGCTAGTTGCTAGGCTTGCTGGTGCTAAGTTGTGAGTGGCTTCGACTGATGGCGCTAGGCTAGGTTGCCTTGTTTCGGACAATTTTGGGAGGAGAGATGACAACAATAGATGGGCGATAACATCGCTATCCAGGTTGTGATTAGGCTTGGTGGCGAGCCTTTTGTAACGCATTTAAGTGGTTTGAGTCCTTGGTTAGGCGCCGTTTGGTGCAAGACTGTCACTTGCCGGTTTGTTAACATCTCAGTGTCTTGGTGGCTGGTATCAAGGCCTTTCTTTTGGTTCTTCCTCTAGGTTGACCGCATTTTGCCTAGAGTGTGTAAAAGTAATGTGAGCGCCACATTTTTCTGTGAGAGGTTGGCGCACTTAGCGTGTATCTTATTGTTTGTTAATTTGCATATGTTTAAGTAATTGATTTTAAATATACTTTTATTTGTTCTGATGTTGCCTCATTGCTATCTGTTCTGAGTTTTTCCCTATCTCGCTTCCTAAGACAGGTGTTCGTTTGCGTTTGCCTGTCGTCCATTAATTAAATCTTATCGACTTTGTTATCGGGATCACATCTCGTTGCAAAATGTTCACATTTGGCCCCCTGAACTTGACCGCAATGTGAGGCCGCTCTCATTAAGTGCGAAAAAGAAAAATTAGAGTAAAGACTCTAATTTAGAGTAATTGCTCTATAAGTTGTTCAGGTTAGCGTCGATGTAAGCGTCAACCTGAATCAAGTTAACTCAGGAGGCGTTATGGACATACCTGTCTGGCAATATGTTGTTTCGATGAGCGGATACATAGTGTTCTTGCTCGTGTTGGTGGAGGGCATGCGCCGTACACCTCGATTAACGGCAGCCTTTTGGCTGTTGTCATTACTGACCGCGCCCTTATGGGCGGATAACCTCGACGGCTGGTTCCGTTGGGCGAAAACCGTGAGTGTGCTGATCCCTACCGCTATCGTGGTGGGCGGTGCTCGCATCGCTTATCTCTACTATGACAATCCTAATAGGGTGCTGGCGTTCTTCAGGGGCGACTGGGTACTCAAGGTGTTGTACGCCGTGTTGTTCCTCAACATTGCCGAGGCAACGGCTAAAGACTTTGTGACCGCTAATTACTTCAATGCTATCTGTGGTGTGATTCTGTGTATCACCATCCCGTTCCCTCGCTATAAGAACGGCCAGCGCATGTATTGGGTGATAGGTCGAGACAAGCCCAATGATCTCTTGTTCTATTCGACTGCGGCGTGGAACTTCCTCTACACCACATGGAACCTGGCCTTCGTGTTTGGTGAGAACCCAGGCTACTTCGCCAGCTCCTTCTGTATCTTAATGGCGGCAGAGTTGTACCCCATCATCAAGGGGCGCCCCGAGCTCTACATCATCGCTCGAGTGTACACCTTAGCCTTCCACATTCTGGTTCGCGCCAATGCCGACATCTTCACGCCTGTGATGGATTCGACCAGCTGGGCCAACGACACAGTGCTCTGGGTGTGGGGCGCGATCAACCTGTGTCTGCACGTTCCATTTGCCATCTGGTACTTCAATAAGCAACGCACTAGCCCAACAGGCGAGCCGCCTACCGGGGACAACGAGCCGCCGATGCTGAATGAGTACTACAAAGATACGCCGGAAAAACAGCAACAACTAACCACGGCTTAAGACCTTAGGGCGCCGCAAGGTGGCGCCCCTCATCTAAGCATCACGATTGAGAGAGTGAAATTATGAAACTCAGGGTGAAACAGATATTTAGCACTATGTTTGCCATGTTACTGATGCTATGCAGCTCAGTTAGCTACGCAGACGACGCCTTAGATGCGACATCGCATCTGGACAATATTCAGGGGCAGGTTTGGCAGGGAACGCGAGACGGTAAGCCGGGTGAAGGCAGCCTGTTCTATCGCCTCGAATTTGGCAGCGATGATACGGTTCAGGTCATTAAGCAGTCGGGTGGCTTCAACCATAGCGAGATTCAGCACTGGGCATTGTCGGGTCATGACCTGACGATCAGCAGTCAGCCAGGCGCCTTGATCACCGACTTCGATGGCGCAAAGATCAGCTTCGTCGAAGCCGAGACCATGCGTTTTAGCCTGGATGGCGATGGCTTTAACATCCACAAGTGGTATCAAAACCGCGCCTTCGGACACGTGCTTTTGGTGCTGATTGGCTTGATGCTGCTTAACGAGCTATGCCGCCGCTTCAAGTACAGCAACTACCTGCTGTGGTTTATTCTGCCCATCGTATTGATTCCATTATGGTCCAGCTATGGTGTGACCTATTGGTTCAAGTGGGTCAAGCTCTATTCTGTGGTGGGCGCCGCCGCGCTATTTACCTTGATCCGCTTTACCAAGATAGGGGATATGAAGTGGGCCAAGTTTGGCGCGGCCGCCTTCCTCGCCATCAACATTTCAGAAGCCGTTATGCAGGATTTTAGTATGGGTAACCTCGCTAACATCCTCAACGCCATTGGCGGTGTGT
The DNA here is from genome assembly GCF_000832025.1 of Shewanella sp. cp20. Classification (NCBI taxonomy): domain Bacteria; kingdom Pseudomonadati; phylum Pseudomonadota; class Gammaproteobacteria; order Alteromonadales; family Shewanellaceae; genus Shewanella; species Shewanella sp. cp20. The sequence goes on from NZ_JPII01000042.1 coordinate 65,055, forward strand.
TGTCCATCATCACGCTGGCGGGCTGGGCGCAGATCTTTGCCGACAAGTCTAAGCAGCAGGATATGATCTGGCCCGCAATGACCACCTTCTGGATCATTGCCTATGACGTTTGGAACATCGTCTTCGTTTACCTCAACTTCCCGGGTTCTGCGACGGCGCAGATGATGGTGCTGATCGCCGCGACACTGCCCGCGCTGTTCATCAAGAAGGGTACCTGGTTGCAGGCGCGTGCGTTCACGCTGGCTGGCTCCTTCATGTATTACTTCAGCTGCCCATTCATGTACGAAAGCAATGTGGTGCCAATGCCACGTAACGATGAACTCATGCTCGCCGCCGGGCTGGCAAGTTTCGTGATTAACAGTGCATATGCCTATGTCTTCTTTACTGGCAAGTGGAAGCGCCGTCAGGCACTGGCTGCGGCAAGTTAACCGCCGTAATGCGACAAGTGATTAAAACCGATTTTTTAACAAATAGATCAAATGATGACGATGGAGTCAATTATGAAAAAGCATCTTTTAAGTGTTGCGGTTGTAGCGTCAATGACTTGTGGTTTCAGCGCGATGGCGGCAGATGATGCCGATATCGATATGTCTAACCCAACGGATGTGTATACCTCTCTGGGGGCTTCCTATGGTAGTGAAGGTGCAAATTTTAAGGCGCAGTTGATGCTGTCTGAAAAGACGGCCACCTCGGGACAAAAAACAGGGGTGATCTTCGAGGCAAAAAATATCTTCAATGAGGGAGACAAGACGCCGCAGTTTACAGGCATGGTGGCTCACCCTGATTACGGCATGATCCCAACCTTTAACGACGAGACCAGCAAGCGTTCATATCGTATGCGCTATGGCACCATTAACACGACTAATGGCACCGGCTGGTCGATCGATGCCATCCTGGCGGACCATCCCTTCTACGGCAACATGGCGGTGATCCAGGCGGGTCCCGTGATGACGATTCCAGTAACAGACAGCTTCTATATCTGGCCGATTCTCTATGCCGGCGCCGTGGTAGTTGAAGATAACATGTCGCAGATCTTGCCGCCTGATATGGCCGCTAGTACCGCGGTATCGAGCAGCGGCATCGATGTGCCGTCACTCATTCTGACCGGTATGGTTTACGCCCGTTATGCCTTTAACGATCACTGGTGGACCCTGGTGAGCGCCTCTTATACCGATGAGATTCAGGGTAAGGGCTGGAGCGATGACATCATGGATGGCGGATTACAAATGGCCAGTTTCAATGGTGAAATTTCGGTGGCCTACCAGATGAATAAGCGTCAAAACATTCGTGTGAACTTTAAGACGGATAATAGCGACAGCACGGATGACAGCTACTGGATCGAGTACAACCACGCATTCTAGCTGGTGCCCTTTGCGCTAGCGTTTTGCTCCCCAGTTCGGCGCTAGTGCCTTTTTATTATGTCGTGTGCAGAAGGCTCGCTATGAGAGGCTTAGCCTCCCGCCACGACCTGGAATTCGATGGAGTCACAGATGAAAAAACAGAGTTTATTATTGGCGAGTGTGCTGTTGTTAAGTACCTCTGCAGTGTCGGCAGTCGAGGTGGCGGGGGTCGATGTTGCCGACACCATGACCTCTCAGGAGCAGGTGCTGCAACTTAATGGTGCAGGTGTTCGCAGTAAGTTCTTCATGGATCTCTATGTGGGATCCCTCTATACGGTTGGTCCTACCGATCAGGCCGCCAATGTGGTCGATGGCGAACAAATATCCGCGATTCGACTCAACATCACCTCGGGCATGATCACCTCAGAGAAGATGACCGAGGCGATGCATGATGGATTCGATCGCGCGACCGATGGAGACACCAGCGCCATTGCCGATAGCATCAAGTCCTTTATTGCAACCTTTGCCGAGCCGATCAAGGAGGGCGATCAATTTACCTTGGTGAGCGTGCCGGGTACTGGGATTGTTAGCTATAAAAATGGTCAGCAGCTGTCGGTCACCAGTGGTGAAGATTTCCGTAAGGCCGTGCTCGCGATTTGGTTGGGTGACAATCCGACGGATAAAGGGCTAAAGAAAGAGATGCTTAAAGGGTAAGTTTTAAGTCGGCCTGTTGCGGTCAGCATTTGATGTGCCATCAGACATGCCTCTAGCAAAAGAGCCAGTGTCGATGAGCCACTCCTGTTCACCCGGTGGTTGCAATGCAACGTCATGCTGATTAGCGACAGGCTGGCTTAACTCGAGCCTGAGTCCTAACGTGGCAGGAGCGCAAAGCCTATGACCCCTCTCGCTATTTGGCGCAAGTTGTTTTTTCCAAAGCGCCATGGCTGGAATGATGATCAAGTTCGTCTAGTCGATACCCTGTTGTTCTTCACGCTGCTTTGTCTGTTTACCGGGCTATATAGCCTGATGAAATGGGCCCAGCAGCCCCATACCCTGTTGATGATCACCTCGATGATCTTAATCTCCGTCGAGGTGATCGCCGCCGCGACGATTCGCTTTCTGCGGCAGATAAATCTGGCGTTAAATCTGGGCTTCTTTGGCATGGTGTTGCATGCCCTCAACGTTATTTATCAGGGAGGTGGCATACTCACCTCTAGCCAGAGCCTCTGGGTTGCGGTGTTGATTATCGCCTTCTATCTGACCGCCAATTTAGTCATGGCGACCCTTTGGAGTCTGGTCGTTATCGCCCTGTCGGCCGTGATGGTGCAGCAGGGATTGCAGCAGCAGATAGTGGTGACCATAGCTTTGTCTGAAGCCGGGGAGGCCATAGAGGCCTGGAGTGGCATGATACTCCCGCTTGTGGTCATAGTCGTCGCACAGGGTTATAGCTGCGCGGCCCGGTTTAAGGCCAATCAGGCGCAGGCCGAAGCACAGCAACATATGCAGTCGAGCGCCGCCAAGGCGCAGGCGGGCGAGCAGCGCCTCGGGCAGGTGCTGACTCAGGCCAGTGAGGATGCCTCGGCCCTGTCGGGCGTCGCCACCGCGCTGGACACCCAGGCGTTGACACTTCATCGGCAGGTGACTCAGCTTAATGTGAACTGCGAATCTCAGGCCAGTGCCGCAGAGCAGATGAGTCAGCAGGTGTCGCAGATGACCCAAGACATGCGTCAATCTGAACAGTTTATGGAGGAGCTAAAGGGGCGTTGCCAATCTATCGATCGCCGGGCGGCCAATAGCGCCCAATCCTTAGAGGCGTCGACCAATGCGATTGCGGCGATACTGAAAAGCAATCAGGAGATCGTCTCGGTTGCCGATCTCATTACCTCTGTGGCGGAGCAAACGAATCTACTGGCGCTAAACGCGGCAATTGAGGCGGCCAGGGCCGGCGAGTATGGACGAGGCTTTGCCGTGGTGGCGGAACAAGTCAGGGAGCTGTCGGCTAAGAGTAACCGCTCTGCGATAGAGATACGTCAGCTGCTCGGCAACAGCCGTGACGAGGTGATTCAAGGACAAAGAGTGATAGAGCAGAGTGCGGAGGAGCTGACGCAGATCATCGACCAGATTGCCAGTGTGGTTCATGACGTTAATCAGCTGGCGGGGTTAATGACCCAGCAAGGAGAGGCGCTCACCCAGCTAAATAGTGCCAGCAGCGAGGTGGCCAGCAGTGTGGTGGGCACTAACCAAGTATCCGAATCGGTTGCTATTGAGGGCGAGCAGTTGGCCAGACGGGTTGAGCAGCTGCAGGCGTTAGCCAATAGCCTGACTAAGGTTGTTCACTGCCAGGCGGATTAGCATCTAAGGGTAGGGATGACCTACCCTAATCGCTAACTTTCAGTAGAAATCGCCCCCCATGGCGCGTTTGAGGGCCGCCTCTTCGAGTAACTCTTCCAGGCGACGTTTGACTTCGCGTCTGTGTTGCAGCTCACAGGCGGCCTTAGGGTTTTTAGGTGCTGTGATCGCTTCGATTTCAGCATCGTTCGGAATAACATCGAGTAACTGAGCCATATTGAAATCCTCGTCAAATAAAGTGCTTGAGCACTCATTTGGTGCTGCTTAGCACTGAGCCGCTTTAACATAAAGTTAACTGAGTCAAAGCGTTAGCTAGTTTAGCGTCCTAAGGCCTGGGCACATTAGCGAGCGCTAATGAGAAAAATAGCAGGGGATTTTCAATTTTTGTTTGATCGAGTTAACACATTTGTATTTGTCGATTTTCTCGACTAAATCGGAGGGCGTTGGTGAATGTGTTGACTTTAATTAATTGTTTTTAAATGGAATAGCGGCTGAACAATAGTGAGTTGCCAGCTAAATTAGTGGCAACTCATTTAAATTTAGATCACAAATCGAAACTATAGCTGTAGCCTACCAACACTTTCGGATCGTCACCGTCGAGGTCGGTATCGCTGACCAAGAAGGAGATGGTACCAAAGTCTGTCTCCTTATCCAGAGAGAGGGAGTAGTCGGCATAGTTGTCGGTATCGAACCAGGCGTTGACCACATCGCCGCTGGAGTAGCCATAGTGCGCCGAGAATGACAGGGTTTCCGACAGCGGGAAGCTAAAACCTGCGTTGATGTAGCTGAGATCTTTCTCATCGAAAGGATCGGCTGCCACATCGCTATCGGCATTGACTACCTGGGAATAGGCGAGACTAAACCACTTCCAACTTAGGGCCAGGGTGACTTCACCGAAGTCTATGCTCGAACCGCTGTCGGGATAGGCGTAGTAGAGATAGCTGATGTCATAGCCAAAATCTTCCCCCACGCTGCCCGCATAGCCGCCATAGAAGTCGATCTCGTAGCTGGTGTTGTCACCGAAATCCACATTAGAAGCCCATGTGCCTAAGTAGAGGCCGCTATCGTGTTCGAAGTCTATGCCGCCTTGAACCGCGGGTGCGTCTCCTGTCTGGGTGGCACCGCGCCACAAGTAGTTGGAGGTCGCACCAATGTTGCCCGTGACGCTAGCGCTGGCAGGTAAGGCCACCATCAAGGTGCCCGCGAGTAGGCTTAGGGTTCGCAATGCTTGTTTCATACTCATTCCTTCTTATTGGTCTATGGGAGCGGCCTTGCCTGTTGTTATGAGTATTGTCAGGCCGCGTACAAGCTATAGCGAAGAGTGTGCCAAATATTTATTAGTTATTTTTCAATTAGTTATTTTATTTTCGTCAGGGGTAGGCAAGCGATTGATTAAAAATGAGGCAGAGCATGCACTAGGAAGGTGCATAAAAAAACCTCCATGGCGGAGGTTTTTTCGACGGATTAAATACCGATTTAGTTTACGCTGTCTTTTAGCGTCTTACCGGCTTTAAACTTAGGTACTACAGCCGCTGGGATCTGAATTTCTTTGCCCGTCTGTGGGTTGCGGCCTGTACGTGCTGCACGGCTAGTGGTCTCGAAAGAACCAAAACCTACAATAGAGATTTTTTCGCCGTTCTTCATCGCTTCCGCTACCGTTTCTTCGAAAGACTTTAAGGCGCGAGCAGCTTCAGCTTTAGTGAGTTCAGCGCTTTCCGCTATTTTTGCAACAAGTTCAGTTTTATTCATTTGGATAGTCTCTTCTTTCCGTAGATTTAGTAATACCAATTACATTAGATACTTGCAATTGCTGGACTTAACATGCCACAAGCATCCCTATAATGAAAGCGGTTTTATGCGCCCAAAGGGTGCTTTCAGTCAAATTCAGTAAAAATTTACCTTAGTGGCAGCAAAAAGCGGCCGATATTTCCCACTCTTGGCTTGAAAGGCTCACCAGACAAGGCTTGGGCCTTATTTTGCTGATTTGCCTGGGGGATTATTTAAGCCTCGCGTTTATCGCTCGTTTGCGCCGCTTGTGGCAGATACTGTTTCATGCTCTTAGAGAAGGCCATATACCACTGAAAACTCAAGAGTATGGTGATCACCAGGGCGATAGCCCAGATAGGCAGTTCCTGTCCACGCACCACCACCTTAACGTCTTCAGGGGTGATCTGATAGGCGATCACCGCTGTGGCTCCAAGCGCCGTGAACCCCAGGGTTTGTATGCCAATATAGATCTTCAGTACCAGGCTAGCCCAGTTGGTGCGTGCGATCAGCCCGATCAGCACAGGGATCACGCCCAGGGTAAAGAGATCGAGTGTCTGGCTGTCTAACGCGCGCCAGCCGGCGAGAATGGCGATAACGATATAGAGGGCGATCAGTAGCAGTATGCTGGGAGTCGGTCGGTTCATCTTGGCTCTTGGGTGAATGATTTGCCCCGCAGTGTAGAAAAATGGTGCAACTTAGTCCAATGCTTTGCCTAATTTGCCTATCTTTGCTGCTCAGCGTTGCCAGTTAGGGTAAGATGTGGCGGACTTAGATAGCGTGAGAACCCCATGACAGAGAGTGAATTTTGGCAGTTAGTGACCCGCAGCGAACCTCAGCAGGATCAGGAAAGCCTGGCGGCCGAGCTTAAGGCCAAGCTGACCGAGTTGAGTAACGAGGAGCTGGCGGCCTTCGATAAGCTGTTTTCCCAGCAGATGCGCAGGGCCTATCTCTGGTCGCTCTGGGGGGCGGCTTATATCGTCACGGGCTGCGACAGCGAGTATGGTTTTGCCGAGTTTCGTGCTTTCTTAATCTCGCTGGGCCAGGAGTGGTTCGAGCGGATACTGCTGGAGCCAGATGCCTTGACGCAGCTGCCAGCTTGGCCGGAGAAGGACGGCTATGCCTATCCCTTCGTGGAAGATTACGATCTGCTCGCCGGGCAGATCTATGAGGATCGCACCGGCGAGGAGTTGCCCTTTGTGCCTTCTGGCCAGGCGACGCCTCAGGGGAAGAAGTTTTCGCACAAGAAAAAACAGCTGAAGGCGACTTACCCCCAGCTGTTTCAGTTGTTTCCCTTTTAGCGGCGTCTCGACGAGTCAGGTTTAGAAGCAGACCTGGCTGTCGTTGTCGAACTGCAGTTCATGTTCGGCGCAGGCGTCTTCCATAAAGGCTTCCTCGGCCTGTTCAAGCTGGTTGTCCAGGTCTGCCTGGAAGCTGTCGAGCCTCTGGCTGTCGCTCGCTTCTTGCTGTTTATCCAGAATCTGGAAGTGTTTTGCTACCGCGGCGCGTTCGCTGTCGGTCAGCTCATTGGCGTTAACGCCCGAGATAAAGGCGAAACCAAGGATTAGCGAGGCCAATAGGGCGAATTTCCCTGAGAATCTTGTGCGGGTGAGTCGGCTCATTGTCATAGCTCCTGTCAGTATCTTAAATTCGATTCTTTGCCGCTAACCGGGCCATGCTAATGCGCCCTGTTGTGCGCTTGCAGACTGGCCCTGCGGTTTAATTGATACCTATGTTAATGACAATTGCTTGAACAGGAGCTGAATAAAAAACCAACAGTTGGAGTTAGTCTGCGGATCTCGGAAGACAAGGGAGCCGACTTACTCCTGATTCTTCATGGTCTCGCACTGAAAGCCCTGACGGCTGTTGTCGAAGCGGCACCTTAGTCCACATTCCCACAAGACATCGCCAAGCGCCTTAGCCTGTTCGGTGGCGAAGGTCTTACAGCTTTCATAGTCCTCGAAGTCATCGGTTTTCTTGTAGCGGCCCGAGTTGTAACCGTGGGCATAGACGAAGGCCGACCAGGTCTCTGGCGTTTGCTGGGTCTCTTCTGCGGTGATCCAATAGAGGGCGCCTGCTAGCAGCGAGAAGATAATGACGACGAACAGCAGAGCGGATCGATTTTGCATGATTTACCTTAGTAGACTTGCCGAGTAAGAGAGTCTACCCCAGGGGTGCAGCAAATTGATACAAAGGCTGCCAAAAACTGTGGGCCCGGGAGAAAAGGGTTAATCGTGATTGTCCAATAGGTAAAAAGGCGGCGAAAAGGTTCGCCAGTGTTTTACATTAAGCCTATATTCAGGTTAGCTTTTGTACACTCAGTGTTGTAACAAGACTCAATAGGTGTCCCAAGCTTGGGCGATTAAGGAGGCAAAATATGAAGTTTCAATCTCTACTCCTGGTGGGGGCGCTGGTGTCGCTTAACCTTGCCGCCGAAGAAGCCAAAGAGAACCCGGTCACCGAGGCCGGAGTGGTGAAGATCTCTTGGCAGGATGTGGACAGCTATCGTGACGTGAAGGCGGTAGGCGATATTCAATCTCGCTACGAGCTGCGCGTGTTCGAGACCCTGACGAAGAATCTCAACAAGGCGGCCGAGAAGACGCTCAAGCCCAACCAAAAACTAGAGCTGGTGGTGACAGATGTGGATCTGGCCGGCGACGTGCGTCCTACCTTCGGTGCGACGCCAAACGATATCCGTGTGGTCAAAGACATCTATCCGCCGCGCATGACCTTTAGTTATCAGGTGCTCGATGGTGAGCAGGTGGTGATTGCCGGCGACGAGAAACTCAGAGACATGAGTTTCATGCACACCACGGGTACCATGAATGACAAGCCGCTGAGATATGAGTCTAAGATGCTCAGCGATTGGCTGAAGAAGACGGTGGAGCCCAAGCTTTAAGGCAGGGCTGTCTCTTAAGCTAACTTAAGCGGCCGATACATAGCAATTGCCCCGTCATTGGGCGCGGGCGTAAACAGGCTAAAGCCATTCAATGCGGCTTTGGCCTGTTTTTTTGCCGCCGCGCTATAGGCCGACAGCTCCTGCTCGTCGCAGTAACGCGTCACCTCTGGCGGTAGCAGGCCGACACATAGGCTGATCAGGGGATGAGTCACCCTCTGTCCCTGTCTGTCTTCGGCCATCACACTCTGGGCCAGCCAGTCGTCGGGACTGTAGAAGGCCTCCCTGGCTTGGTTGAAGCTGAGGAGTAGGCGACGACACTCATCGACGATCGCCTGGCTAGTGCCTATCACCACAAAATCATCGCCGCCCACATGACCGACAAAATGGTCGGCGCCCAGTTGCTGCTGTAAACGCTTTGCCAGGGATTGGATCACCTCATCTCCCCGGCAGAAGCCGTAGAGATCGTTATAAGGCTTGAAGTGGCACAGATCGAAGTAGGCTAGGTAGAAGGCCCTGCCTTGCTGGCCAAGGCGTTGCAGCTCCTCCTGGATGGGGATGTTACCGGGTAAGCCGCTCAGTGGATTGGCGTGGCGGGCCATCTTGATCCGCTGCTCGGTGATCTGTTGCAGCAGATCTTTGGTGTGGCCTATCCCCAGCAGTTGCTGGCCGCGCATCACCAAGAAATGTTGCGCCACTGTGCCATGTTCGGCGGTCAGGCATTGACTCACCTCGGAGATCGGCATGCAGGCGGGTACTTTCAGCACCTTATCGTTCATTACCTCAGCCACAGGGCTGTTCTCGTGTAGCGCGCGGCCATAGGGCGTGCTGAACAGCTCCATCAACTGCGCCCTGTCGACTACGCCCAGTGGCAGCTGCTTGGCATCGACGATGGCGACTACCTGCAGATGAGGCGAGCGGGCGAAACGGGCGCTCAGCGCCTTTAGCTTGGTCTGTGGGGAGACGCATATGGTACGGGTGGACAGGCTTTCGGCCGATTCGGCGTAGCGGGTCTGACGTTGGCGGGTGTCCTGGGGCGCCATCGCCGCCAGGGTCTGCGTCGGTTGTGTCTGGGGGCGCCCCAAAAGGTAGCCCTGGCAATAGACGATCCCCAATTGGGTCAGCAGGGCCAACTCGGCCTGGGTCTCTATGCCTTCGGCGATCACCTTACAACTCAGGCTCTGACAGAGATCTATGATGGAGCGGACAAACTCCAGCTTCACCGGCGATTGGTCGATCTGGTGGATGAAGTGGCGGTCGATTTTGACATAGTCTGGCGCCAGCTCTGACCAGAGCCTCAATCCCGAATAGCCAGTGCCCAGATCGTCGATGGCGGTCAGGAAGCCCTGGCTGCGGTAGTGGTTGAGGCACTCCTTGAGCAGGTCGATATCATCGGCGGGGTATTGCTCCGACAGCTCGATCACTATCTGATCCGGCGACAGCCCAAGCTCCTGCACCAAACTTAAGGTGAGTCCCTTGGCGTGGCTGGGTTCCAACAGGGCCTTTGGCGAGATGTTGATAAACAGCTTGCCCGGCAGTTCGCGGGCGTCAAATTGCCTGATGGAGTGACGACGGCAGATCTCTTCCAGCTGTGACAGGCGTCCCTCATGGGCAGCAGTCTGAAACAGGGGCACAGGAGAGAAGAGGGCGCTATGCTCTGGGCCTCGACTCAGGGCCTCGAAGCCGTGCAGCTTATTGCTCGCGATGTTGAAGATGGGCTGAAACAGCACATGGATCTTCTCATGCTCGATGATCTTATCCAGTTCACTGCTCAGGTCGATTGCTGTCATCTAGGTCCGCCTCCTACGAAAAGTAGGGCGATTCTAGGACTAGGCCATGACAGCAATATGACACTAAAGTATGAGGTTACCCGCTCATTCAGTTGCTTAGTTACTTAGGTGCTTAGTTACTTGGCCTGGCTTTTAAACGCCTGCAGGGTCTGCAGCAGCACCCCGAGTTTACGCACGAAAGTTTCAAGCGCCGGCGCCAGGCCATCGCCTTGGCTAGGCAGCTTGGTCATGTCGTCGGCTAGCTCCTGTACATAGGGGCCGAAGCGGTTGCTGCGCGCGCTAAAGCCTTCTTCCTGGGTGAAGATGGTGGTGAACTTGCCGTGGCCGGCCTTCTTTAACTCATCCAGTTTGGCATCGGCATCGATGGCCTGGCGATAGGCCAACTGCAAGTTCTCTTTAAGTTGCTCAATGAGGTGACTATGTGGCATAACTGCCTCGTGTTGAAAAATTTAGCCGAATTATAAGGGGCAAGCCTGATGGCAACAAGTCGACCGCGTTTATTCACCATAGGGATTTTATTACTGACAGGGATCATGTCACTCGGCGCGATGGCCGCGAACGACGACAAACCACCCTTCTATAAGATCAGTTATCAAGGCAAACATACCTATCTGTTGGGATCCATTCATATCGGTCAGGCCGATTTTTATCCCATGGCTGAGCAGATAGAAACGGCCTTCGCCAAGTCGGGAGCCCTGGCGGTCGAGGCCGATACCAGTAAGGCAGACATCATGGGATTGATCCGCAAATATGGCCTGACTCAGATGGCGGCAGATGCCAAGACCCAGGCACGCCTGGCTGAATATTGCCGTAGCCGCAGCGAGATCTGCACCCCAATGCAAGCCTATGCGCCCTGGATGCAGGCGATGCAGTTTAGCGTGATGCGTTTTGCGTCCCTGGGCTACCAGGCGCAGTGGGGCGTAGACCAGGTGCTGCAGAGCAAGAATGGTGAGCGTCCCGTGATTGAGCTGGAGAGTACCGAGTTTCAGTTTGAGCTGATGGCCTCGTTCAGTCCTAAGCTTCAGTGGGAGATGGTGCTCGAGGCGATCGATGCCCCTGACGAGGAGATGGAGCAGCTGATAAGCGCCTGGCGAAGCGGCGATGAGGCCGCCCTGGATGACTTGATGCAGGGACAGATGCTGCATGATGGCGATAAGGAGCTTATCGATAAGATGCTCTGGCAGCGCAACGAGCAGATGACCGCCAAGATCCGCGCCTTGATGATGCAGCAAGACGGTCCGTCGCCACTGTTTGTGGTGGTGGGGGCCGGCCATGTGGTGGGCGACAAGGGGATACCCGCCAAGTTTGCCGCCATTGAAGGGGGCAAGGTCCAAAACTGCTGGCAGACGGCTTGCAACTAATCCCTCTTTACAACTCGGCGCCAAGCTGAAGGGCATCAATGTCTGTCGTTTAGCTATACTGTTAGGCAGGATAATACCAATCACAGTAAACATGTGCTCAGAAATAGCGCAGGAAAAACGCTTGAGAACAAAGCAGGATTTTTAGATAAGTAGTTATTCTACAATTAAAAATACTAATACAGTTATCGAGCGTTTTAACAAGCTAGAATGATCAATTATTTATTACGATTGGTATAAATATTGGCCAAGATATCGATGGGCGCAAAGTCCATCGATGCAGGGAGGCAAGATGCAGGCAGAGGCGCCCCTTTTCCCCGTTCGACCCGAGTTTGAGGCTATCCCCCGTCAGTGGGATACCCGCCACGACGCCGTGGTCGCCCGTGTCGACCCAGGTAACTTCTATGTCACCGCCCACGATGAGCTGATCTTCACCCGCCTGGGATCTTGTGTCGCGGCCTGCATCTGGGACCCTCTGTTGGGGATAGGCGGTCTCAATCATTTTCTGCTGCCCGAGCGGCAACTCCATGAAGATTGGCACCAGCTAACCAGCTATACCTGCCGCTATGGTAACTGGGCCATGGAGCAGCTGATCAACAGCATATTGAACCTGGGTGGCATGCGCAGTCGTCTCAAGGCCAAGGTGTTTGGCGGTGCTCAGATGACCGCATCCAGCGTGCTGAACGTGGGCGAGTCCAACATCAGCTTCGTGAATAACTACCTCAAGACCGAGGGGATAGAGATAGTGAGTGAAGATCTCGGTGGCCCCTGGCCGCGCAAGGTGTTGTTTCATCCCAATAGCGGCAAGGTCAAGCTGATGCGTCTGTCGCCGGAGCGGATCACTAAGATGATGAGTGAAGAGCAGCGCTACCTGAAGCAGATAGTCACCGCTCAGGGCGAGAGCCAGGTGGAGCTGTTCGACTAGTGAGCTAGCTATCTTTGCCAACGGGTAATGAAGTGGACGTATCGCCCCAGGGCTATGTAGGCGCGGTGAGTCGAGTATTGCAGCTCCATCTCCAGCAGTTGGCTGAAATCGGCATTGGGGGGCTGGTGGGTCTTGAGATAATCGTGGATCACTCTAACGCCCGACTCCGATACCAGCTCCATCTGCCAATCTGTCACCCAGGCCCGCACATCCTCTATATACAGGGGATAACTAGGGGTTAGCCCCACCTTCTTCTTCACCTTAAAATCCGCCGCCACATAGTCGAAGTTGCCGGAGATCAGGCTGTGAAAGCGCATCGCCTCCTTGTTGTAAAACATTAGGGAGAACAGGCCCTGTGGTTTTAACAGCTGGGTGAGATCGGCCAGCGTCTGCCTGGCATCGCTGAGCCACTCGGCGACCGCGTGGCAGAGGATGAGGTCGAACTGGCCAAGATAGTCTCGGGTCAGAGATTGGATCGGTGCGTGCAGCAGTGTGATATCCAGTTTTTCGCCGCTGCTCTCCTCATAGGCTTCTATCTGTGCCTTGCCCAGGGCCAACATCTCGCTGGAGATATCGCACAGGGTGACGCTGTGGCCCATCTTTGCCAGCTTCTGGCTGAAGAAGCCGAAGCCGCCACCGGCATCCAAAATGCGCAGAGGCCCCTCGGGGAGTCGGGTCAGGGCCTGGGAGAGATCCCGCCATAGCACGGCGGCGCGAACCTCGCCCTTAGGGGTACCGTAGATGTTTTTGGCAAATTTACCGGCTAATGCATCGAAGTTTTTGTCTTGCACTGAGTGACGCCCATGGGAAAAGCTGACTGAAATTAGGAGGGCTATTTTGCCATAGGCACGGGCGGCGCGCATTAAACAGACTTAAGGTTTAGGTAAAAAGCGTGAATTTGGGGTATACTCGCGGGCTTGCAATTTTTAGGCTGAGTAAAGTGTGAAGGGTTTGGATAGCGTGAATAAAGAAATTTGTGTTGAACTTAAGGCGATGCCGTCGCTGTTATCGCTTTATCGCAAGATCTTTTTTGGCCGAAAGCCAGGCTGGGATGAGCAGCCGTTGCCCCATGTTAAGGTGACCTGTCCACAGGTGACCGTGCGCGCGGATAAGGTCGCCCAATATGCCAAGGTGTGTGGCTTCGAGTTCGATGGCCAGCAGCTGCCCCTGACCTATCTCTATGTCATGGTGTTTCGTCTGCACGCCAGCATCTTTACCTTAGATGCTATTACCTTCCCCCTGCTGGGGATGATCCACCTCAAGAACAGCATTACCCGTTATCGCACCACGGGTGTTGATGAACGTTACGATCTCGAGTGTGAGTTGACCAGCAGCCAGATGACCGACTCTGGGCTGGAATTTGAGCTGGTGTCCCGCGCCTTCGTCGGCGGCGAGCTGGTGTGGGAGTCGCTATCGACCTATCTCTATCGTATCGAGGGCAGCGGTAAGCGCGCCCGTCCACCTAAGGCGACCCCAATGAGCTGGTCTAATCCGGTGAGCTGGGAGCTGAGTGAAGATCTCGGCCGTCGCTATGCCAAGGCATCGGGCGACTATAACCTGATCCACCTGCATCCTGTGCTGTCCAAGCGTTTCGGTTTCGACCGCGTGTTGGCCCACGGCATGTGGTCTAAGGCGAGAAGTGTCGCCCAGCTGATGCCAGAGATCGGCGACAAGCCTTGTACCATAGAGGTGGCCTTTAAGTTACCCCTCTTGATGCCGGCTCAGGTAAGCTTCGATTTCGACACCGAGAGCGCCGAAGGCCTGATGTTTGAACTGCGTGACGTCAAGGGACGCAGACCTCATCTGACGGGACAGGTGAAGTTTCACGACTAAGTTTCAGGACTAAGCCTTATGCTCAAGTCTCAAATCTGAGCCTCATGCATTGAGTTAGAAATGATAAAGCCAGCGGATTGCTGGCTTTTTTGTTGCTGTCAATAGGCCCTAGGGCACGCTGTGGCCGGTGGCGGCCTGCCAGATGCTAAACCACTCTTGTCTGTCCAGTGTGATCTCGCTAGAAGCCACGGCGGCGCTGATGCGCGCCGGATTGCCGCTGCCTATGATGGGCTTTGGCTGGCTGGGGAGGGCCATTACCCAGGCATAGATGATCTGGCTGATATCGTCCGTGCCATGGTTGGCGGCTATCTGGCTCAGGGTCTTACGTAGCCTAACGGCTTGCTCGCTCTGGCTGTGGAAGATCTCACCGCCCCCGAGACAAGACCAGGCCATGGGAGGACAGCGATACTGCTGCGCCTGATCTAGGCTGCCATCGCTCAGTGTATGCATGGCCATGGGAGAGATCTCTAGCTGGTTGGTCACCAAGGGGCGATCCAGGCGGGACTGCAGCAGGTCGAACTGGGCCGGGGTGAAGTTAGAGACGCCAAAGTGGCGCACCTTGCCGGTCTGATAGAGCTGTTCGAAGGCCTGGGCGACCTCATCGGCATTCATCAGGGGATCGGGCCTGTGAATGAGCAGCAGGTCTATCTCCTCTATCTGCAGCGCCTTCAATGAGTTGTCGACGCTGGTGAGAATGTGTTGGTAGCCGGTGTCATAGTGATTGACGTAGCGCTCAGGCGTGGAGCCAAAGGCGGGCTTGATACCGCATTTAGTGACTATCTGCATCTGTTGTCGAAGCGAGGGCTCGAGGGCCAGGGCGCGGCCAAATAAAGTCTCGCAGCTGTATTCGCCGTAGATGTCGGCATGATCCATACAGGTCACGCCTAGGCTGAGATAGTGCTGGATTAACGCCAGGGTCTGCTGTGGCGTCTGTTGCCAACTATCGAGGCGCCAGAAGCCGGCAATAAAGGGGGAGAATGTAAAGCTTTGCTGACTCATGGGCCGCTCCGTTTGGATTAATTTTTTCCATTAATAATCATTTTATTGATTTAGATTCATAAATCCTTAATTAATGCCGTCAGCGACAATGAATAGGTTTGTTGTGGCCATTTTTTGCTCTATATTCGCACCAGCTCGCTTTTTTTCATGCTTATTTATTGTAGGAGCGCTATATGCTGACTGACATCGAAATTTCACGCCAAGCCAGCTTGCAACCCATAGAAGACATTGCCACTGCCTTCGGGATCTTGCCCCATGAATTAAGCCCCTATGGCAGGACCAAGGCCAAGGTAGATCTGGCTATCACAAACCGAATTAAAGATAACAAACAAGGTAAGTTAGTGATAGTCACCGCAGTCACGCCGACCCCCTTTGGCGAAGGCAAGACGGTCACCAGCATAGGCCTGACTCAGGGCTTGCAGGCGATAGGCAAGAAGAGCTGCGCCTGTATCCGCCAGCCTAGCATGGGCCCGGTATTTGGTATCAAGGGCGGCGCCGCCGGTGGTGGCCTGGCCCAGGTGGTGCCCATGGAAGACCTGAATCTGCACTTGACCGGTGACATACATGCCGTGACCAGTGCCCATAACTTGGCGGCAGCGGCTATCGATGCCCGCCTGTATCACGAGCAGCGCCTGGGCGGTGATGCCTTTTTCGAGCAGTCCGGGCTCGCGCCTTTGGATATCGATCCCGAGAAGATCTTATGGCGCCGGGTAGTGGATCAGAACGAGCGCAGCCTACGTACCATCACGGTTGGCCTGGGCGAGGTCAACGGCCCTGTGCATCGGGGAGGCTTCGATATCAGCGCCGCCTCCGAGCTGATGGCGATCCTCGCGTTGAGCCGGGATCTTAAGGATCTGCGTGCCCGCATCGGCCGTATCGTGCTGGCGCAGAATAAACAGGGCGACTATATCAGCGCCGAAGATCTCGGCGTGGCTGGCGCCATGACGGCCATCATGAGTCAGGCCATCTCGCCGACACTCATGCAGACGTTAAGCGGCGCGCCTTGTCTGATCCACGCCGGCCCCTTCGCCAATATCGCCCACGGCAACTCGTCGGTCATCGCCGACGATATCGCCCTCAGGCTGGCGGATGTTGTGGTGACCGAAGGAGGCTTCGGCTCCGACATGGGCTTCGAGAAATTCTGTAACATCAAGACGCGTCAGTCGGGCAATGCGCCGGATGCGGCTGTGTTAGTGGTAACGATTAAGGCGCTCAAGTCCCATGATCCCCAGGCGGGAAGCGAGATGGACAAGCTCGCCGCCGGCTATGCCAACTTAAGCTGGCACATCAACAATGTGGCCAAGTATGGCCTGCCGCTGGTGGTGTCGATTAACCGTTTCGCCGAGGATGCCCAGGAGGAGCTGGACTGGCTCAAGGCCCGCGTGCTGCAAGAGGGGGTATTTGCCTGTGAGGTCTGCGAAGCCTTCTCTCAGGGCGCCGAGGGCGCCGTGGCATTAGCCGAGGCCGTGGTGCGCGCCACAGAGCAGCCGAGCCAGTTCCGTTATCTCTATGAGACCAAGCAGTCCATCGAGGCCAAGTTGCTGACCATCGCCGAGGCGGGTTATGGCGCCGGAGGCATCAGCCTATCCGACAAGGCCAAGACCCAGCTGGCTCAGCTGCAACGCCATGGATTCGATAAGCTGGCGCTGTGCATCGCCAAGACGCCCATGTCGGTCAGCCATGATCCTAAGCTCAAGGGGGCACCGCAGGGATTTGAGTTACCCATCGCCGAGCTGAAACTCAATGCCGGCGCCGGCTTTATCACGGCGCTGGTGGGTAAGGTGATGACAATGCCGGGGCTGGGAATACGCCCAGGCTACCTTAATATCGATATCGATGAGCAGGGGGAGATCACCGGACTGGCCTAAGGCGGGTGGGTTATCGGCTCTAGTGAGATAAAAAAACGCCTGCAATTGCAGGCGTTTTTAGGTTAGCGACTATTTTTCTGTCTGATAGATATGCACGTCGCGCTGTGGGAAAGGAATGGAGATCTTTTCCTGATCGAAGCGCATCTTCACCGCGCGGGTGATGTCCCAGTACACATCCCAGTAATCTTCCGGCTTGACCCAAGGGCGCACCACGAAATCCACCGAAGACTCGCCCAGCAGATGCAGCTTCACCGTCGGCTCGGGTTGCTTGAGCACCTTTGGATGCTCTTCGACTATGCCGCGCAGCACCTGTTCGGCGTGTTCTATGTTGTCGCCATAGCCAATGCCGAAGGTCATGTCGACGCGGCGTTGATGTTCTACCGTGATGTTGTTGATGGTATCGCCCCAGATCTTGTTGTTGGGGATGATCAGACGCTGGTTGTCCAGGGTCTTGATGGTGGTGGAGACCAGGCTCATCTGGCTCACCTTGCCGGTGACGCCCGCGGCGTTGATCAGGTCGCCCACATCATAGGGGCGATAGATGAGGATCATCATGCCCGAGGCGAAGTTGGACAGGGTATCTTGCAGGGCGAAGCCTATGATGACACCCGCGACGCCGAAGCCCGCCAGTAGTGGGCCAAGCTCGAAGCCCAGTTGTGACAGGGCGATCATCAGACCCAATGCAAATACCGTCTTACCCGACAGGGAGATGAAGAAGTCTTGCAGCAGCTTGCTGAATTTCAGCTTAGAGTTACTGACCATCTTCTTGACGATGCGCTGCACCGCCTTGCCCGCCAGGTGGGCTAAAAAGAGGATCAGCAGGAAGACAAACAGCTTGAACAACAGCCCTGGGCCGTTATCCAGCAACTGATTCTTAGCCTTGTTCCACCACTGATCCAGCAGGTTGCTGGCCACGTCGACATTGAGTACATCCTGGGTGATATCCCCTGAGATGCTAAACAGGGTCTGTTTTAGCACTGTGGTGTCCTGGCTCAGGGCGTCCAGCAGCTCGATCGCCACCGACAGGCTGGCGCTGGTGAGGCTGAGTCGCTCGTTGAGATTGGTGACCAGGGCGGTCTGCTCGGCAGTGACATCCTTACCCGCCTTAGCCGCCTCGTCGACGGCCAACTTGAGCTTGTCCTGGGTAAAGTGTACCAGGCTGTTGAGCATGTCTGAGCGCTTGAGTAGCTGAGTCGTGAGTTGCGTCTTGATGGCCTGAGTGTCTTCGCCTAGCTCATCTAGCCAGGTGAGGGTCTCGTATTTCGCGCCGAGGATCTCGTCGCGCTGACGGTCCCGCATGGCCAGCTTATACATGACACCTGTGTCATTATCACTGCCAAGTTGTTGTTTATATTGGTCGATATCGGCGGCGTAGTAGTCGGCCACCTTATCGATGAAGGCCAGATGCTTCTGCAGTAGCGGCAGAAGTGCAGCCTTATCCAGCGGTTGTTGCTTCATCAGCACCTTGAACTTGTCATGGACCTGATTGGCGTGTTCCTTGATGCGATACTCGATGAACTGCTTCATCTCACCATTGGCGTTGCCAAGTTTAGCGATGTCTAAATCTATGGTCTGTTGCAGTTGAGTCAGTTCGGTCAGGGGCTGAGGTGTCTGGAGGGCTTCATCGGCGGTGGCGGGAAGATGGGCTAGCGCCATCATAGTCACCAGCGCCAGGGCTAAGGTGCGTAACATATTATCCGTCCTGTGTTAGCTAATCGCTGGATCATAATCTGTTCCATCTGCGCTGTAAATTCACAACGCGCGGCGGTTCAATCTGGTAGACTAGCACTCTTTGTCGTTATTTGAGAGTTTGTTGTGCTTTGTCCTCACTGTAGTCATTCCTTTCGCGCCGCTCAGGTCGATGCCCAACGGGGCAAGGGGCTGGACGCGCAGATCCAATGCCCCCACTGCGAGGCCTGGCTAGGGCGAAGTGCCATCTTGATGCGATTGAAAATACTCGGCTTCTATCTGGGCCTGCTGATGCTGGTCTTGGGCTATTTCTTGCCTGACTGGCGCAACCTGACTACGCCTGTGGCGATATTTGCCGTGATGATATTGCTGGTGAGCCATATGATGGATCACCTCAAGGTGATTCAAGCGCCGCCGAGGCAAGAGGTGGATGACAGCGAGCAGCGACAGAAGTATCGCTGAGATGAGCTGGCTGGTGAAAGCCAGCTAAGAAGAGGCCGGGCTTTATCTTGGCTTAGCGCTCGCCATCTTAATCTATGACTTGAACCTGGGCCTCGAGCGCCGCTTCGACGTAATAGATCCCGCCCAGGATGGCGACGATAAAGATCGTGGTCCAGAACAGCATTTTGAAATTTTCGCGAAAAAATTCCTTCATAGAGAGCATTTCCTTTAACCTTGAATGGGAAGAGTCGGTAGCCGATTGCCACTATGGCTGTAATCTTAGTGTCACTAACTTAAGTCAGACTTAATTTTAGCCAATCTGGCCGTGATGTGGGCCACGCTTTGGCGTGGCGCCCAAGTAAAATTTTCCAATAACTTTTGTTACATTCCTGCTCGAGCGGGCGTCAATTGTGGCTTGACTTCATCACTCTTATCCCTAAACTTGGTCGGAATTTGAATGGTTCCAGTTGATCTCATGGCAATATCGGTAAGAGCAAAAGTAAGAGGAGTGGCGATATGGCTTAGTGCCGTATTGTTCTGCTTGTCTGTGCTCGCCCCGGCACATAGCCTCGAACATCTGGACGACGGGGCGACGACTCACTGTACCCTGTGTATTCAAAAACTGCAGCTTAACAGCGTCTTGCCGGTCGGCGAGTTCAGCTTTAGCCTGCCCACTCTCTCGGTGGAAGTGCCGCTGCGAGAGTCTACTGCGCTTGTAGCCGTTCATGTCGACTATTTCCAAAGTCGCGCCCCGCCCGCCTTATCGTAATACCTCAAAAAATTAAGATGATTAATACTCTGCGCCCCCTTGGCAGCAGAGTCGTTTAGCTATTTTTTTGGAGACATTATGATGAATTTCGATGCCCGCCTGTCGGCGGTAGCACTTGCCTGTGCCTTTTTGCCAAACTTAAGTTTTGCGGCGGATCCTACCCTGACGAATCCTGCTATTAGCGCCGTACTCGATGGTTATTATCAAAACGCCGAGCGTCCAATGGCCGAACGGGTCGAAGGCTTTGGCCTGGGTCATACCGAGCTGGCACTGAGCGCCAACATAGATGACATGTTCTACGGCAAGCTGACCTCGGTGATCGAGGTCCATGACGGCGAGACCGAGGTGGGGCTGGAGGAGGCCTTCATCCAGACCCTGGGCATGCCCTATGGTCTGTCGATGCGCGGCGGTCGTTTCCTGTCGGATGTAGGCTATCTCAACAATCAACATGTGCACACAGATGCCTTCTCGGATCGCCCCGCGGCCTATCGCGCCTTCCTCGGCAGCCACTATTTCGATGACGGTGTGCGTCTGGACTATGTCGCGCCGACCGACCTCTACTGGACCATGGGTATCGAGGCCTTCAAGGGCGACAGTATGCGCGCCGAAGATGAGCACGGTGAGCGCGAGTTTAAGAGTGTCGGCGTCTACACCGCCTACACTAAGCTGGGTGGCGACATAGGCGTCAGCAGTTCCTGGATGCTGGGCCTGAGTTACCTGCGTAACGAGAACGGCCGTCTCACTGCCCATGAGGAGCATGAAGAAGCCGTGGTGGCCGAAGAAGAGCACGATCATGACCACAGCCATGGGGCCAGGTACACGGGTGAGAACACCTATATCGCAGACTTCGTCTACAAGTGGGCACCACAGGGTAACTACAAGTATCAGCATCTAACTCTGAGCGGCGAGTATTTCCGCGTCAGCGACTATGCGCCGCTCGAGGAGCACGACCATGATCTGGTTGACGATCACGACACCTCAAAGCCGGATGCTCACACCGGCTGGTACCTCAGCTCTGTATATCAGTTCTCGCCAAATTGGTCGGCGGGCGTGAGATACGGACAGGTCGATACACATCTTTTGCACGATGAGCATTTCGATGCACAGAAACTGAAAGAGACAGAGGTGAGCCTGGCCTGGCACCACAGCCATTTCTCGACCGTGCGTCTACAATATACCAATCAGCAGGGCACTAACTTTGACGGCATCACCGACGATAACGTCATTACACTTCAATATGTTATGACTCTGGGGGCTCACGGTGCGCATCAATTCTAATTACTTAAAGGCCGGCGTTGCGGCGCTGGCACTCAGCTTTGCCTGTGGAGCACAGGCGAAACTCAATATCTTCGCCTGCGAGCCTGAATATGCCGCGCTATCCAAGGAGCTGGCGCCGGATGCTAAGGTGTACGCCGCGACGACTGCGATGCAGGACCCGCATCAGGTTCAGGCCAGGCCTAGCCTGATCGCCAAGATGCGCCAGGCGGATCTGGCCGTATGTGCCGGTGCCGATCTCGAGGTAGGCTGGTTGCCCATGTTGCAGATGAAGTCGGCCAACGCCCAGGTCCGCTCCACCGATAAGGGGCTCTTCTTTGCCGCCGAGCATATCCAGACGCTGGATCAGCTGGCCCAGGTCGATCGCAGCATGGGTGATGTGCATGCCCAGGGCAATCCACACCTGCACTTCGACCCCGAACGCCTGCTCCAGGTGGCTAAGGCCTTGTCGGCCAAGATGGTAGCGCTCGATCCGGATAATGCCGCGGGCTACGAGTCGGCCCTGGCCGATTTCAGTCAGCGCTGGCAGGCGGCGATAGGCCGCTGGCAGTCACAGGTGGCGCCGCTTCAGGGCAAGAAGGTGATCGCCTATCACACCAGCTTCCGCTACCTGTTCAACTGGTTAGGCATGGAGCAGGTGGGGGATCTCGAGCCCAAGCCGGGGCTGCCGCCGAGCACGGGTCACCTGGCAAGCCTGCAGGGGCGTGCCGGTCAGGGGGATGTGATGGCCATCATAGTCGCCTCCTATCAGGATGAGCGCGGGGCCAAGTGGCTCGGTGAGCGCACCGGCCTGCCAGTGGTGAATCTGCCCATGTCGGTCGGCGGTAACGATGACGCACAGGACCTCTTCGGCCTGTACGACAGCGTTATCCAGTTATTGCTGGGTGTGAATCGCTAGCCTGGCTTATATCCGGCGCCCCATGGGGCGCCGTTGTTCGTTTTTTGGTACTCAATCATGTTTGATCTCGATCTCTTATCCATCCTGCTACCCGCCTTCGCCGCGGGTATCTTGGTACTCTCAACCCATGTGCTGCTGGGCAGTCAGGTGCTCAAGCGCGGCATCATCTTCATCGACCTGGCGATCGCCCAGGTGGCGGCGCTGGGGGCCATCATCGCTCACACCAACCACGAGCTGGAGCATCTAGCCTATGTCACTGTCTGGATGCCGGCCCTGTTTGCCCTCTTAGGGGCAGGGTTTATCGCCTGGCTGGCCAAGCGGATGGCCAACGAGCTGGAGGCGATCATAGGTTGCTTCTATGTGCTATCGGCGGTGGCGGCCATGTTATTGCTGTCAAACGATCCCCACGGCGCAGAGATGCTTAAGCAGTTGATGTCTGGGCAGATCCTCTGGGTGAACTGGTCACAGCTGATTCTGCCTGCCGTGGTGTCTGCGCTGGTGCTGGCGATCATCGCCCTGCGCCCGGCCATACTCAATGGCGCCGGTTTCTATCTGTTGTTTGCCTTAGTGATCACCCTGTCGGTAGAGCTGGTGGGCGTCTATCTGGTGTTCAGCTCCCTTATCCTGCCGGCGCTGGCGGTTAACAAGCTGCGCGGCAGGGGCAAATGGCCGCTGGCCTATCTGGTGGGTCTGCTGGGCTATGGCATTGGCCTGTTGCTGTCGGCCAGTTTCGACCTGCCGAGCGGCGCGGCGATTGTGGCGACCCTGGCGGTCAGCACAGTGGCGTTTCGTCTGTTACAGCCTCGTCTAATGAGGGAAAGTTCGATTACGAAGGTTAGTGCCAACTAGAAAAGTCGATAAAGACGAGGTGCTTGAGAGATGAGCGGGTAGGGTGCAACAGGCACTCTCCCGCTTTTTTCTTGGCTGCGTTCCGTTGAGGCGATGTTTTTTCACTGTTAATTCCATGACTTATATCGTTAACACTTGGCAGGTATGCTGTAAGCCCTTTGGGGCCCTAAGACGACAGGTGTAAGTCAAAAGGCCTGCTGCTATAATGTCGCCACTGAAATCACAGGAGTAAGTTGTGCTGTTAATCTTCAGATCTCTGATCTTAGCCATCATGTTGTTGTTGGCCTTTGTCTTCGGTGGCCTCTATTGTCTGCTGCGCCCCCGCCATAGAGACAATGTGCATCTGTTTGCTAAGATATTTTCCTGGGCCGCGCCTGTCTTAGGGGTCAAGGTCGTGGTACGCAAGCCCAAGGTGGAGCGCAGCGAGCCCTGCATCTTCCTGGCTAACCATCAGAACAATTTCGATATGTTTACCCATACGGCCGCCGTGCCTAAGGGCACCGTCAGCCTGGGTAAGAAGAGCCTGGCGTGGATCCCTTTCTTCGGCCAGATCTACTGGTTGTCAGGGAACATATTGATCGACCGTAAGAACCGTAACCGCGCCTTCGAGACCATGGCGCAGACCGCGAAGAAGATTAAAGATAAGTGCCTCTCGATCTGGATCTTCCCCGAGGGCACGCGTTCACGGGGCAAGGGGTTGCTGCCTTTCAAGGCGGGCGCCTTCCATACCGCCATCGAGGCCGGTGTTGCCATGGTGCCTGTGTTGGCTTCGAATCAGGAACATATTAAGCTTAACCGCTGGAATAACGGCGTGGTGATCATCGAGATGATGGATCCCATAGAGACCAAAGGCCTGGCTAAGTCGCAGGTAAAAGAGCTATCGACTCGGATTCATGCCATGATGGCGGAGAAGCTGGCTCAGCTGAATCAGGAAGCCAGCGCCCTGATGGCCAAGAAAGCAATTAATTAAGAACACTTTTATTCGGAGAGATCCATGTCTACAGAACGTCAGTTGCAGGAACAGAAACAGGAAAACCAGGAGATCGTCGACGCGATTCTTGCCGATGGTTCTGAGCCCGATGCCGAATACACCATAGAACATCACTTCTCGGCCACTAACTTCGACCGTCTGGAGAAGGCGGCGGTAGAAGCCTTTAAGATGGGCTTCGAGGTGAACGATGCCGAAGAGATGGAGCTGGAAGACGGCTCAGTGCTCTTCTGTTTCGATGCTATCGCCTACCATAAACTCGACGTGGCTTTGCTGGACAAGGCCTGTGAAGATTTGATCCAGCTGGCTGCTAAGCTGAAGGTGGATTACGACGGCTGGGGCACCTACTTCATCGGCGACGATATGGAAGGTGACGACGAGGAGTATGAAGAGGAAGACTCTCGCTTCCATTAAGCTGTTTTATTAAGCTGTTGCCATTTAGCAGCTGCCATTAAAAAGCCCATCTATGATGGGCTTTTTTTGTGTCTGTGATGGCCTGGCTGTGATGGCCTGGCTGTGACGGTCACGCTGTGACCTCTTGCCATTTAATACTTATCGCTTAGTCGTGGCGGGCTAGTCTGCCTCGCCTGGTTTGAAGATGACGCAGCAGTTGCGCCCTTGCTGCTTGGCCTGATAGAGGGCGCTGTCGGCCTGACCCAGCCACTGGGCGCTGTTGCTCAGGTGTTCGTCTATGCCGCAGATGCCGATACTCACCGTCACCTTGAGGATGGCGCTCTCGAATCTCAGCTCCGAGGCTTCAATCTTCTCCCGCAGACGATCGGCAAAATGCAGTGCCGCCTCGGCATTGGTGTTCGACAGCACCACGGAAAACTCCTCGCCGCCGTAGCGGCCGGCGCAGTCTGTGTCCCGCAGGGATTGACGCAGGATATGGGACACATGCTGGATCACCTTGTCACCGGCGATATGGCCGTAGGTGTCGTTAATGCGTTTAAAGTGGTCGATGTCGAACATCACCAGCGTGGTGGGTTCGCCATAGCGGGCATGGCGGTCGAACTCCTTCTGCATACACAGTTGCCAGTGGCGGCGGTTATGCAGCTGGGTCAATCCATCTGTCTGGCTCAGGTGTTCCAGGCGCTCGTTGGCGGCCTTGAGCTGCAGCTTGTTGATCGCCACATCGGTGACATCATAGATGATCATGCTGATATGGGTGATCTGGCCGGTGAGCGAGGAGAGCGGCAGCAGGGTCACATTCTGGTACATGAAGTCGGCGCGGCCCGTGATGGGACGATAGTTGCCGAACTTGAACACATAGGGGCGCTGCTCCCAGCTGATAAAGGCGCGATT
This sequence comes from Shewanella sp. cp20, assembly GCF_000832025.1. NCBI lineage: Bacteria > Pseudomonadati > Pseudomonadota > Gammaproteobacteria > Alteromonadales > Shewanellaceae > Shewanella > Shewanella sp. cp20. The sequence goes on from NZ_JPII01000042.1 coordinate 90,391, forward strand.
CTTCAGCAGGAAGACAGACTCCATCTTCTGTTTCAGCCAGGTCGCCGGCAGGTAGTCGAACTGATCGAACAGGTACTTGCCCTTGATGGAGTTGGGTGAGATGCCGCTATGGTTCTCCATGAAACCATTCCAGAGCTGGATGTTGTAATCGCGATCCAACACGACCAGGCCGACCTCTATGGTCTGCACCATATCGATTAGCCAGTGGAGTTCGTTCATCGCGCTTTGGTCATATGGCATATCTTGATCCAACTTAATCCAGCAAATAGCCCAGCTTATAGTTAAGCGTCGGCAAAGATTCTTCGGTAAATAACAAGAGGAGATCGCATTGAATATCATGGCCTTCGATGCGGTAGTTGATCTCCATCGCCAGGGTGCGGGACCATTTCTCCGAGTTGTCGTGGATCAGGTCGTTCACCGTGCAGTGGCGCCCCAGCACCACGGGATGGCTTTGGCTGAATTTCATGTGCAGTTGCTCTGAGATGCCGCTGAGAAAGGCGCCGATCAACACGTTGCCCGTGTCTATCATCACTTCTATTTCAGTATTGGCATCCTCAGGGTTTGCCAGTCCCATCAGCTTGGCCATGTCCTGAAAGGAGGAGTCGTGAAACAGCAGTAGCGCCTCGCCGGCAACTCCGGCGCCGATAAAGCCCTGACACAGCGCCGATACCGTGCTGTAGCGCTCGGTAGCCTTGAGGGTCATGGTGAGCTCGCTGACTTCCAGCACGTTGACGTTAGGGATGGGCAAGAGCACGAAGACATCCAGCAGCTTGGCCAGCAGATCGGCGGCGCGGCCCATGGCTACGTTGGCGACCTCCTGACAGGCGTCGCGCAGATCCACCTCGATCATGGGGTTGTCGTTTTCTTGCTCGCCCAGGGCGATGGTGAGTATGCCGTATTCCTGGAGGATATTGCTGATGGCATCGGCACTGACGGGCTTCTGAATAAAGTCCAGCGCACCCAGGGCCTTCACCTTTTCGTGGGCCTTGATCTGAATGTCGCCCGACACCACGATAACTAGGGCGGGCAGATCCTCTTTCTGAATGGTTTCCAGTACCTCGTAGCCATCCATCACCGGCATGTTGAGGTCGAGAAAGACCACTTCGCCCTTACCGGCCCTGATCGCCTCGATACCTTCGGCGCCATTGTTGGCAAAGGTGATCTCGACATCCCACTCCTTGGGCAGGGTTCTGGCCATCTGCTTGCGAGCGAGTGCGGAGTCATCGCATATGAGTACGGGGATCGACATCTAGTTATAACATCCTAATCTGCCTTCATTATTAGAAGATAACACCAAATCACTTGCTTGGTGGCGAAAAGCTTCATCCTGAGGCAGTTTTATCGGTTTTGTCTTTGGTAACGACAGGGATTAACGGGGCTTGTTGCTGATGCATTTACCGGGACATTCACCCGATCTCCAGGCATCCGAGCCAGCTTGGCGCGGGTAGCGGGAGCAGGTAAATGACAAACTCTGTCCAAAGGTTATTATCTATCAGCTTGATTAACAACCGTAAACTCTTTGGTGGCAATATTTTGACGCCAGTCAAAAAACGGACTCATGTTATATCTTTTAGGGATATTTGCCAAATGTGTTACATTCCCTTCTGGACTGACCAGTAGCAGAGTTTAAGCGCAGCGATTGAGGAGTAAAGGAATGCAACACCCCAACGTCACCCTGACCATAGCCGAAGGCATCGCCTGGGTAGAGCTGTCACGGCCGGAAAAGTACAACGCCCTTAACTATGAACTGTTCGAATCTATCGTTAAGGTGCAGAAGCATATCGCCAAGCGCCGGGATGTACGGGTGGTGATCTTAACCGGCAGCGGCGGTAACTTCTGTTCCGGCCTGGATGTGGCCAGCGTGATGAAGTCGCCGATGCAGGCGTTTAAGTTGCTGTTTAAGTGGTTGCCGGGCAATGCCAATCTGGCGCAGCGGGTCTCGATCGGTTGGCGCCGACTGCCTGTGCCTGTGATCTGCGTGCTCGAGGGGATCTGCTATGGCGGCGGTACCCAGATAGCCTTAGGGGCGGATATGCGTATCGCCGCGCCAGACTGTCGTCTCTCTATCATGGAGGCCAAGTGGGGACTGGTGCCCGATATGGCCGGCTTAGTCGGTCTGCGAGAATTAGTGGGTAAGGATATCGCCATGCAGCTCACCATGACGGCCGAGGTGATCGACGCCCAGCAGGCCAAGGCCCATGGGCTGGTGACCCAGGTGAGCGAGGCGCCGCGGGAGGCCGCAGAGGCCCTGGCACATCGACTGGCCAACACCTCGCCCGATGCCAATGCGGCGATCAAGTTCAGCATCAACAAGAGTTGGCGCGCCGGTGAGCGCAGCCTGCTGGCCCGTGAGTCCCTGAGTCAGGTGCGTCTGCTTGTGGGCAAGAACCGGCTGATTGCCGCCCTACGTCAGACCAAAGATCCTGAGCGTCGGTACCAGCCGCGTCAGCCCTGGTGGCGTTAACTGAATGAGTCACAACAGATTTTCAATGTGATCGGCTTCACACTACCTCTCGCCCGGCGAGACGAACACCCCGAGGCTCGCTAGTATCCTGCTGCCAAAATTTTGATAAAGGAAAGCTGGATAATGCGACAAGGGTTTGAACGATTTCTCTGGAGTAGCCGCCTCTCAGTGATGATAGGGGTGTTTGCCTGTGTGCTGGCGGCCCTTGTGGTGTTTGTCATGGGCATCAAGGATGTTATCCACATGGTCGACCTGCTGTGGGACTATGTGATCAGCGGCAGTTACGAGGTACGTAACGACCTAGTGATGGTGGTGGTGGAGATCTTAGATACCTTCCTGCTGGGGTCTGTGCTGCTTATCTTTGCCTTTGGTCTCTATGAGCTGTTTATCAGCAACCTGCAGGCGGCGGAAGATAGCGTCGCCGGTGGTAAGATCTTAGTGATCAGCAGCATAGATTCGCTCAAGAGCAAGCTGGGTAAAGTGATCCTCATGATGTTGATCATTAAGGTGTTCTCCTACTTTACCGAGATGAAGCCGACCTCCATGTTGGAGTTGCTCTACATGGGCATCATAGTCGTGCTGATCGCCCTGGCGCTGATGCTGAGTAAAGATAAGAAGTAAACCTCTAAGCCTTAGGGATAGGCCCGCAGGATACGCTGGGCGAAGCCCTGAACCAGGATCAGTACCTCCTGCCAGGCTGTGGGCTGATCCAGGTTTAACGCCAGTCGCTGCTGCTCATAACGCAGTGGCTGCCCCATGGGGGAGAGGGCCTTGCGGGTATCTTGAGTTGCCAGCGAGGCCGGTAGCCCGTCGGGGGATTGAATATCCAATACCGGCAGCTCGAGCTTAGCCAGCTTGCCTGCCAGATCGCGATTCTCCGCCTCAAGTTCCAGATAGGGATTGATCACCACCAGCAGATCCGGGCTCGGCAGCGCGGCGGCGGTCAGCATCTCGATAACCAGGCCGGCACTCTGGCCGCTGACGATAAGCATCCGCTTACCCGGATACGCCTTCCCCAAACCGTCGAGCTGCCCCAGGGTTTGACTCAGGGCGGTTTTCTGTTTCTCCCGTAGAGCCGTCCAATCTTCCTGGCTGTATTTGGGCAGGCTCTGATCACGCTTCTGGCTGAGCTGCGCCTCGCCGGGCTTGGGGATCTCACCGGCATCGGTGATATGGTTGGGCTGTGATGCACCCTGGGGCGCACCTATGCTCAGGGTCGCCCAGCCCTTGGGCGTGAGATCGCGTCTGAGAAAGGCGAGCAGGCCTTCTGGGTCGGCATCCTCGCCCAGATCCCCTAACAATACCGCCGCGCCATATTGATTTCGTCCCTGCCAGGGGCGCACCAATACCGGCTGCTCTGTGCCCTCGACCGTGATTTTAGCCACCTCGGTTGGCGGCAGGTAATCATAGTCTTGCATGGCATTGCGCTGGGCGAAAGCCATCAGGGGAAACAGGGTAAGGATAAGCAGTGTGGTGCGTAGATTCATCGGCTTATTGGGTCATCTGGCGTTAACTTTGACTATGGCGTCAGTATAAGCCTAACTGCTTACCAATGGCGATAAAATGCGAAAGAAGCTGGCACCGACCAGGGTCGGTGCCGATAGGAGGGACTAGCTGTCGTCTTAGGGACTGAACTTATGCGTGACTGGAATTAGGCATGGCTGACCAGGACCAGACGCACGGCGTCCAGTTGCAGCTGGCAGCCATCTAGGTAGTTGCCCAGCTCGACCATCTGATTTCTCAGGTGCTCCAGCTCCTCGTCACGGATGTTGGGGTTGACGGCCTTGAGGGCCTCCAAACGCTCCAGCTCGGCGGTGAGCTGCTGGGTCATCCTGGCGCTGGCCTCTTCGGTCAGCTGTTTCATCGCCGCCTCGGCAAAGGCTTCCCCCTTGGCAAACAGCGGGTGCAGTATGGTCTGCGACGCGTTGACCAGCTTGCTGGCGATGTGACGGTTGACCGCACTCAGCTGCTTGTCGAAGCTCTCGTAGCTGACGTTCTCCGACAGGTTGTTGCCATTCTTGTCCAGCAACACTCGAACCGGGGTAGGCGGCATGTAGCGGTAGAGCTGGCTCGAACGCGGCGCCGAGGCATCGGCCATGTAGATCAGCTCAAGAAAGACTGTGCCTGCCGGCAGGGCCTTGTTCTTGAGCACGGCCACGCTGGTGGTGCCTGTCTCGGAGGAGGTGATCAGATCCAGACCCGTCTGTACCAGCGGGTGCTCCTGGGTGATCAGGGCGATATCGTCGCGGGATAGCGCCATCTCTCGGTCGAAGGTCACGGTAATACCGTCTTCCGGCAGGCCGGGGTAGGTGGGGAACATCATATGCTCGCTCGGGTGCAGCACGATGGCGTTCTCGCCGCTATCTTCCTGCTCGACACCTATGATGTCCCACAGGCGGATCACAGAGCCAATCAGCTGGGTGTCCTGGTCGCGGGCCGCCAGGCTCTCCACCAACTTCTGCGCCTTGGCGCCGCCGTGGGAGTTGATCTCCAGCAGCTTGTCGCGGCCCTGTTCCATCGCCTTCTTTAGCGCCTTGTAACGGGTCTGGGTGTGGTTGAGCAGCTGGGTGAACTGATCTTCGTCGCGATATACCAGCTGGGTCAGCAGCTCGTCGGAAAACTCGTTAAACAGAATATGGCCAGTCGGGCAGGTCTGCTCAAAGGCGTTGAGTCCCTTGTGGTACCAGTTCATCAGGTTTTCCTGGGCCGTGCCCGCCAGGTAGGGCAGGTGGATCTCGACATCGTTGGCCTGGCCGATACGGTCCAGACGACCGATACGCTGCTCCAGCAGATCCGGGTTAAGCGGCAGGTCGAACAGCACCAGATGGCTGGCAAACTGGAAGTTACGGCCCTCTGAGCCGATCTCGCTACAGATCAGCGCCTGGGCGCCGCCGGTTTCCTGGGCAAAGTAGGCGCCCGCCTTGTCGCGTTCTATGATCGACATGCCTTCGTGGAACACGGTAGCCTGAATGCCCTCGCGGGTACGCAGCGCCTCTTCCAGGCTCAGGGCGGTCTCCGCCTGGCTGGCGATGATCAGCACCTTCTTGCTGCGATGATTCTTGAGAAAATCGATCAACCAGTCGACCCTAGGATCGAACTTCCACCAACTGGCGCTATCGCTCTCGAACGCCTGATAAAGTTTTTCCGGGCTCAGCGCCTGTTTCACCTTGGCGGTGAGATCAGTCTGGCCACCCATCATCTCTGATACGCGGGCGGCGGTCTCGTACTGGCTCGGCATGGTCTGTGGATGGGCGTTGAAGATACGGGTCGGGAAGCCCTTCACCGAGGCGCGGCTGTTACGGTAGAGCACGCGGCCGGTGCCGTGTCTGTCCAGCAGTTCCTGTAGCAGCTCGCTACGGGCCTGTTCGCGTTGATCATCATCGACACTCTCGTCTTCGATCAGACGCAGCGCCGGGGTGATATCTTTCTCGTTGAGTAGCTCGGTCAGGCTGGCAACGGCCTCGTCGGGCAGACGCTTGCCACTGGCCAGGGCATCGGCGGCACTGGCCACCTCTTTGTAGCTCTCCTCCTCTTTGAGGAAGGCCTGATAGTTGTAGAAGCGATCCGGGTCCAGCAGACGCAGACGGGCGAAGTGACTCTGGTGGCCAAGCTGATCCGGGGTCGCGGTCAGCAGTAGCACGCCGGGGACCACTTCACTCAGGGCCTCGACCACGCGATAGGCGCGGCTCGGTTCCTCTTCGGTCCACTCTAGGTGGTGGGCTTCGTCGACCACCATGAGATCCCAGTCGGCATCCAGCGCCTGGTCCAGGCGTTTCTTCTTACGCAGCAGCTCCAGTGAGCAGATCACCAGCTGTTCGGTGTAGAAGGGGTTGTCGTGGTCGGCATAGGCCTCGACGCATCTGTCTTCGTCGAATACTGAGAAGCGCAGGTTGAACCGGCGCAGCATCTCCACCAACCACTGATGGCGCAGCGTGTCTGGCACTATGATCAGGATACGCTCGGCGCGGCCGGTCAGCAGCTGCTGGTGAATGATGAGGCCGGCTTCGATGGTCTTACCCAGGCCTACCTCATCCGCCAACAGGACGCGCGGTGCGAAGCGCTGGCCCACTTCATGGGCAATCCACTGCTGATGGGGGATCAGGCCTACGCGCGGGCCCTGTAGGCCCAGCAGATCTGAGGTGGCCAGCTTGTGACGCAGTAGCTGGCTCTGGTAGCGCACGCCAAATCTGTCGAGACGGTCGATCTGGCCGGCAAACAGTCTGTCCTGGGGCTTGTTGAAGCGAATATTGTGGTTGAGCAGGGTCTCGCGCAGGCTGACCTCCTCGCCGGTTTCCGTGTGGATACCGTGGTAGATCACCAGTTGGTTCTTCTCTTCGACTTCGCTGACCTTGAGACTCCAGCCTTCGTGACTCTCGATGATATCGCCGGGGTTATAGATCACTCGGGTTAGCGGGGCATCGTCGCGGGCAAACATGCGGTTTTCGTCAGTGGCGGGGAACATCAGGGTGACCATACGGCCTTCGAGTCCAATGACAGTACCTAAACCGAGTTCCGATTCGGTATCACTAATCCAACGTTGACCTAAGGAAAAGGGCATTTACAAATTCTCATCTACAGGGTGAATCACGAAAGGGCGCGTATGTTATCCAATCGAGGCTTTGATGTCGAACACATCTGACCCGTAATTGCCTCGTTAAAAAGCCTAAAGATTACAAATTATCCAATCGGATCGGCTGGCACCCGCCTTGTCATCTTAATGTCATTTTAGGCCACCAGTCTCAAATTGGGTCGGGCGATTTTCTGGGCAAGTTTCCGTTGAAGCCGTGAGATTTTGGTGTCAGTATGGATTTAACCGCTAAGTGCTTTGTTGCGCGTCACTATACTGATAGAGAAGGAGGCTAATTACCCGCTCAGTTCGCTTGACTACAAATATAACACCCTACGCACAAGTGGAGGCGCCATGGAACAAGACGACAAGAAGTTGTTTGTACTGGATACCAATGTGTTACTGCATGAACCCTTAGCCATCTATTCGTTTAAGGAGCATGATGTCGTAGTCCCCATGACTGTCCTTGAAGAGTTGGATCAGATCAAAGACAGGAAACGAGATATTAGCCGAGATGCCCGAGTCGCCATTCGCGCACTGGAAGACATACTCGGTGGGCAAACCACCCCAGAAGAGATTGTCAGCGGGGTGCCCTTACCCAAACGCGAAGGACACGGTGACGCAGTAGGTTCCCTCTCGATCTTCCCCGACCATCAACTCGAATTTACCCAGGCATCTCTGCCCGGCGACAACAACGACAACCGCATCATCAACACCGCCCTGCATCTGCAGAAGCAGTTTGCCCCACGCCATGTGGTGCTGGTGACCAAAGATATCAACATGCGCCTCAAGGCCAAGGGCGCCGGCATTAACCTGGTCGAAGACTACCGCACCGACCAGCTGATCGACGACATTCCTTCCTCACCAAAGGTTTTCACCAGTTTGACGGGGATTTCTGGGCGCGCAAGGAGCATGTGAATACCGAAACCCAGGGGCGTCATACGGTGCATAGGGTGCCGGTTAGGGAGGTGGGTGAGGAAAACTTCTATACCAACCAATATCTTATCGACGAAGACTCTAACTTCTGTGGCCGGGTCTTGAGCAATAACGACGAGGATCTGGAGATATTGGATCTTGGCCGTGATCGCCTGCTCAATTTGGATGCCTGGGGCATCAAGCCCAAAAATATCTACCAGGGGATGGCGATGCAGGCGCTGCTGGACCCAGATATCGATCTGGTGATTCTCACCGGCCCAGCCGGTTGTGGTAAGACGCTGCTGGCCATGGCGGCGGCGCTGGAGATGGTGGTGGAGCGGGGCCTCTACGACAAGGTGATCGTTACCCGTAACACGCCGGAGATCGCCGAATCTATCGGCTTCCTGCCCGGCACCGAAGAGGAGAAGATGGCGCCCTGGCTCGCGGCCATCACAGATACCCTGGAGGTGTTACACAAGCATGACGTCAACCCCAGTGGCAGCATGAACTACATAATGGACAAGGCCAACATACAGTTTAAGTCGATTAACTTCATGCGTGGACGCTCGATACAGAACTCTGTGGTCCTGCTGGATGAGTGTCAAAACCTGACCGCCTCGCAGATCAAGACGATGATCACCCGTATGGGCGAGGGGACTAAGCTGATCTGTAGCGGTAACCTGGCGCAGATCGATTCTAACTATCTGACGGCGGTGACCTCGGGGCTCACCTATATCGTCGAGCGCTTTAAAAATTTCGATGGCAGTGCCAACGTCTACCTCAACGGCGTGGTGCGCTCTCGCCTGGCCGAGTTTGCCGAGGAAAACCTATAGCCGCTGAGACGGTTAATGACGATAAAAGGCTCCCAGGGTGGAGTCTTTTGTCTAAAGAAAGCGCAGCGCTAGGCAGCTGCATCAATTTGTCGGCCCAGGCCAACTGAGATCATTCTGGCAAAAGCGACTCCCCTTTGTATTCCATTGGGCTGGCTTCCTGATACTATATGCAGAATATGATGCGCCGCTCAGGTTAACCCCAAGGGCAGATGCTTGTTTTCAAAGGTAATCAATGAAGTCGACAGAGCCGGACTTACAGCTTAAGTCTCCGATTCAAAAAAACTACAATCGCGCGGTTTTCTATACCTATATCGGCGTGATCATCATGGCGTTGCTGACGGCCTGGATCTTCTTCGAGCGACAAAAGACCCAGATGATGGAGCAGCGCGAAGAGCTGGTCGAGCGTCACGTGTTGCAGATCGACCTTTTGTTGGAATCCAGCATCCGCGCGGTGAAGAGCCTGCGCAATGTCGCGGTGGATCACCTGCGTCTGGGCGAGCTGGTGCGTACCGATCGTCTGCCCCAGTATGAGAAGTTTAACGAGAGCGGCCAGTTCTTTACCTTAGAGCCCAGCTATGCCCAGAGCGGCAAGCCCTTCACCAACATGGGGCGGATCACCGGGGCGGGCTCCCTCAACGGCCGCAGCGACAAGTTTTACCAGGAGCTGGAGATGCTGTTCGAGCTCTCCCTCTCCTTCCCGGTCGCCCGACAGGCGGCGCCCAAGGCCTCCTCCATCTACTACATCTCCAAACACAGGATGATGTCTTACTATCCCTGGCCCTCGGACGAACAACGCTTTCGCGACGAGCTGCTGAAGAAGCAGCAGTTCCAGCTGGTCACCCCCGCCATGAACCCACAGCGCAGCGTGGCCTGGAGCCCCGCCTATGTGGAGCCTAACGGCAAGGGGCTACTAACCACTGTCGGTGTGCCTATCTATCTGGAAGATGAGTTTATCGGCTCGATCAACCTGGATATGACCCTCTCCTCTTTGGACAAGCAGATCCGCCTCTACTTCAAGATGCCGGGCACGGTTATTCTGCTGGATCAGCAAAACAATATTCTCTCTCACAGTGATATCGACGCCGCCGACATCAACCGGGTGTTCCATATCAGCCAGAAGATCCCCTCGGCGCTGCATTCGGTGCCCGAGTCAGAGCTGTTCGATGCCCACGAGGGGATCATGCGTAACGGCTACTATATCCACTCGGTGGCGCTGCAAAACGCTCCTTGGCGCCTGCTCTACCTGCAGGACGAGAATGAGCTGTTTAAGGATTCCTGGGAGAAGCTGGAGCTGACATTCCTGCTGGTGGTGATCGCCCTGTCTGTGTTGGTGACCATAGTGCACTGGCAGACCCGCCGCTCCTTCGTTAACCCGGCGTCGCGCCTGTTGTCGCACCTCGAGGGCTGCTCTCAGGAGCCGCGCAAGCCACCGGCCAAGATCACCCAGGGCTGGGAGCCATGGTTCCAGCTGGTGAGTCGTATCTTCGAAGAAAACCAGCAATATACCCGGCATCTGGCCGAGCAGAACCGTCGCTTGGATAATCTGGTGGCGCGGCGCACCGAGCGTCTCAAGGAGACCACTGAGCGGCGCGAGCGGGAATACGCCCTGCTGCGATCCCTGCTGGACTCCATCCCAGAGGCGATCATCTTCAAGGATAAAGAGGGTAAATACCTGGGCTGTAACAAGTCGGCCGAGCGCATGCTGGGCTACACCGAGAGCGAGATGATTGGCCAGGATTCCCAGGCGATGACCAGCAACGAGCAGTCGATGCGGATCCGCGCCGAAGATGAGCGGGTGCTGTCCGAGCGTACGCCGCTGAGGTATCAGGAGAAGGTGGAGCTGGCGGGCAAGCCGGTGCTGCTGGACACCCTCAAGCTGCCTTTCTATAACCGCCGTGGCGAACTGCTGGGGCTTATCGCCGTGTGGCGTGACGTGACCCGAGAATATGAATCCGCCGAGCAGCTCAGGCTGTCGGAGGAGCGTTATCACCTGGCGATGGACGCGGTAGAAGATGGCCTGTGGGACTGGTATCTGGATTCTGAGCAGATCATCTGTAATCCGGCCTACTACTCTATGCTCGGCTATAAGAGCAACGAATTCCCGGCCCTGGTATCGACCATTGACGAGCTGGTGCATCCGGACGATCGTATTAGAGTGCAGGAGTACCGCGAGCAGTATCTGGCGGATCCTATCGGCGCCTACGACATCGAATTCCGTATGCGCGGCAAGAGCGGCATGTACCACTGGGTACTCAGTCGTGGCCGTGTGGTGGAGTTCACCTCTGACAATCAGCCTAAGCGTATGGTGGGTACCCACAAGGATATTACCCGCCATAAGAGCAACGAGGTGGCGCTGCTGGAGGCCAAGCAGGACGCCGAATCGGCCAACCTGTATAAGAGTGAGTTCCTGGCCAACATGAGTCACGAGATCCGCACGCCGATGAACGCCATTATCGGTATGTTGCAGCTGGCCAGCCGCACTCAGCTGACGCCGCAGCAGGCGGACTACCTGGATAAGGCGGGCTTCTCGGCGCAATCCCTGCTGCGCATCATCAACGACATCCTCGACTTCTCTAAGATCGAGGCCGGTAAGCTGGAGCTGGAACGGGTCGCCTTCCCGCTGGACAAGGTGCTGGATCATGCCCTGGACCTCAACGCCCTCAAGGCCCAGGAGAAGGGCGTCGAGCTGCTGCTTTATGCCCCTGTTACCGCCGGGCTTATCCTCGAAGGGGATCCCCTGCGTCTGGGGCAGGTGCTGATCAACATGCTCAGCAATGCGGTCAAGTTTACTCAGAGCGGCGAAATCGAGCTGGGCTGTGAAGATGTGGGCGAGCGGGATCATCGTATCACCCTCAAGTTCTGGGTGCGCGACACCGGCATAGGGATCAGTAAGGAGCAGCAGGCGAGCCTGTTCGACGCCTTCGCCCAGGCCGATGGCTCGACTACCCGCAAGTACGGTGGCACAGGCTTGGGTCTCTCCATCAGTAAGCATCTGGTCTCCATGATGGGCGGCACCATGCAGGTGCAGAGTGAGCTGGGGGTCGGCAGTACCTTTAGCTTTACCATCAGCTTCGAGATCGCCGAAGAGGCCGAGGTGAAACCCCTTATCGTGCCCGAGGTGATAGGTAACCTGAAGACACTGGTGGTGGACGACAACCCGACGGCGCTGCAGATCTACTCGACCGCCATGCGCGACTTCCACTTCGACGTGGATACCGCCTCTAACGGCGCCGAGGCCCTGTACAAGCTGGAGCACAGGCCGGTGGATCTCCTGCTGCTCGACTGGATGATGCCTGAGATGGATGGGGTCGAGGTGATCAAGGCCCTGGACGCCATGGTGGCCGATGGTCGCCTGGAGAAGCGCCCGGTGATCATCATGATGACCGCCTACGCCTCGGAGCCGCTCAAGGAAGATCTGGACGATCTCGACATCTACGCCATGTTGCAGAAACCCTTTAAGGCCTCGGCCCTGTTTGACGAGATTATCTCAGCCTTCATCGACAAGCCTAAGATCAATCCTGCGGCGGCCCTGCCGGTGGAAGGCAAGGCCACGGGATCTGGGCAGATCCTGCTGGTGGAAGATAACTTCATCAACCAACAGGTGGCCACCGAGCTGCTTAAGAGCGCGGGTTACGAGGTAGATGTGGCCGAAAACGGCCAGGTCGCCCTGGACATGGTGGACGCCAAGCAATATGACGCCGTGCTGATGGATATTCAGATGCCTGTGATGGATGGTCTGACGGCCACCAAGGAGCTGCGCAAGCGCTACACCAAGGAGGAGCTGCCGGTGATCGCCATGACGGCCCATGCCATGTCGGGTGATCGCGAGAAGAGCCTGGCGGCGGGCATGAACGCCCACATCACTAAGCCCATAGTGCTCAACGAGCTGTTCGACACCCTGGCGCAGTGGATAGTGCGTCACTAAATTTGGCGGTGAAGCTGCTACAAGAGAGGGGCTTAGGCCCCTTTTTTTATAGTCGACACGCTCGACGCTGGTCGGGTCGACGCGGCAATCAGACCGGGGTGAATTATTTGCACTTGAGCGAGAATTGAGACCTGTTAAGCTAAGCGACTGATATTCACGAGACGCATAATATTTGAACAATAAACAGACCCTAAGTCTCGCATTTAATGTCTCAGCAAGGAGATAACATGAGACCCTCTACACTCGCGCTGGCCCTTGCCTTAACCCTAGTCCCGACGGGTCCCCTGCTCGCCGCCGAAAACAGCGCTAAGGTGATCAAGAGCAGTCAGGCCGCTAAAGGCTTTATTAACCTCTTCTATCAGCAAGGTTCGGGCGATCTTTACCTCGAGGCCTCACGCCTCAATCAACCTTTTCTGCTGGTGACCAGCCTGCCCCATGGGGTGGGATCTAACGATATCGGCCTGGATCGCGGCCAACTGGGCATGACTCGCCTGGTGCAGTTTGAACGCCACGGGCCCTATCTCATCCTGAAACAGCTTAACACCCGTTACCGCGCCACCACGGACAACGGCGCCGAGCAGCGGGCGGTCAAAGAGGCCTTCGCCGAGTCTGTGCTCTGGCGCGGCAAGGTACTTGAGGGCAAGCGGGCGCTGGTGGCGATCAACGATCTGGTGCTGCGCGACCTGCATGGCATAGTCGACACCCTGGAGCAGACCAAGCAGGGCAATTATCAGCTGGACAAGGAGACCTCACTCATCCTGCCCCAGGGGGTTAAGTCCTTCGAGCGTAACAGCGATGTCGATGTGCTGCTCACCTTCAAGGGCGCCAAGGCCGGGCCTCAGGTGGCTCAGGTGACCCCCGACGGTAAGCAGATGTCGCTGCGCATGCGTTACTCCTTCGTCGCGTTGCCGGACGATAACTATCAACCCAGGGCCTACCACGCCAATAGCGGTTACCTGTCCGACGAATACCTGGACTATGCCGCGGAGATAGACAGCGACATAGTGCAGCGCCATCTGCTGCGTCATCGCCTAGAGAAGGTGACCCCGGGTGACGCCCCCAGCGAGGTGGTCAAACCCATCATCTATTATCTGGATCCCGGCGTGCCAGAGCCTATTCGTAGTGCCCTGCTAGAGGGGGCTCGCTGGTGGGAGAGTGCCTTCAACGAGGCGGGCTTTATCAACGGCTTCAAGGTGGAGCTGCTGCCGGAAGATGCCGATCCCCAGGACATTCGTTACAACGTGATCCAGTGGGTACACAGGGCGACTCGCGGCTGGTCTTATGGCAGCGCCATCGCCGACCCGCGCACAGGTGAGATCATCAAGGGCCATGTGACCCTGGGCAGTCAGCGTGTCAGGCAAGATCATCTCATCGCCCGCGGTCTCACCGCAGGCTGGGAAGACAGAGAGGCCGCGGCTCAGGCGGTGACAGACCTTTCGCTGGCGCGCATTCGCCAGCTGTCGGCCCATGAGGTGGGCCATACCTTGGGTCTGGACCATAACTTCGCCGCGTCGAGCAACGACAACGCCTCAGTGATGGATTACCCGCACCCTAAGGTGACACTCAAGGGCGGCAAGATAGATATCTCCGCTCCTTACGATGAAGGCGTTGGTGCCTGGGATAAGTTTACAGTGGCCTATGGCTATGGTCAGTTTAGCCCGGCGGATCAACAGGCCAAGCTGACCGAGTTGATGCAGGCGGTGGAGCGCCAGGGGCTGAGATATATAGGTGAGGCCGACTCACGCCGCGCCGGTGCTAGCCAGGCCTATGCCAGCCTGTGGGACAATGGCAAGGATCCTGTGGCCGAGCTGAGCCGTCTGGCCAAGGTGCGCGAGGTGGCCATCGACAACTTTAGCGATGCCGCGCTGCTGCAGGGCCAGCCCTATGGCGAGCTGCGCGACGCCTTCGTGCCCATCTATCTGCTGACCCGCTATCAGATCGAAGCCGCGGCCAAGTTTATCGGCGGCAGTGACTACAACTACTCTACCCAGGATGGGGGCCGCAGCTGGCACTATATGGCGCCCGAGCTGCAAAAGAACGCGCTGGATACCCTGCTGCAAGGCCTGAGTGCAGATGCCCTGGCCTTGCCGACTAAGGTGACCGATGCCTTGGTGCCTAAGTCGGGCAACTATAGCGCCACCCGTGAGAGCTTCGATGGCGCCACAGGTGTGGTGATCGATCCCCTCGGTATGGCCGAGGTGCTTAGCCGACATACCTGTCAGCAGCTGCTGCAGCCTCAGCGTCTCAATCGCGTCAATCAGGGCTACTTTGCCGACAGGGAGCAGCTGTCTGTGGTGACTCTGGTCAATAAGCTGCTGGCTAAGACCCTGTTTAGCGATGCGCCCAATGGGGCGACGCAGGGAGTATGGATGCGGGTCAATGCAGTGGTGATCGACGCCCTGCTGGCCAGCTACCATGATGGGGCGAGTTCCCCCGAGGTGAAGGCGCAGCTGGCGGGCCGTCTGGCTTATGCCCAGAAGCAGCTCAGCCGTCTGGTGAAGCGCAGCAGTGACTATGAGTCGGCGCACTATCAGTGGTTGTTAGAGGGGATAGAGCTGGGGCTGAAAGAGAGCAAGCATAAGCTGATCGACAAGCCGCTCGCCATGCCGCCGGGCTCGCCCATCTAGGCGGGTTGATATCACCCGTTAGCAAAAAGCCCCGCATCGCGGGGCTTTTTCTTGGCCGAGTCACATAGGCTGGAATTATACCAATCGTAATAATTGATCACTGTAGCGTGTTAAAACCTTCATTACGGTATATGTATTTCTATTTGTAGAATAACTGCTTATCTAAAAATCCTGCTGAATTCTCAAGGTTTTTGCTGCGCTATCTCTGATCACATACTCACTGTGATGGGTATTAGAGGCGCTGCACCGAATCGAGGAAGTTGCGGGCGGTCTTCTCTTCGCGGCTGGTCTGGTAGCTGGCCATCAAGAGCAGCAGGTGGTCGTCTATGATATAGATGTGTTGCAGCATGCGCAGATCGTCCGTGGGCAGGCGCATCTCAACCTCGTAGCCACGCATGCCGTTGGTATTGATATAGCCTTTGCTTAAGATCATCTCCTCGAGAATGCTGGCCACTTCCGGCCCCGCCATGGCGGTGTATTTGTCCATCTCATAGGGTAAGAACTCCAGATCTTCAGCCTCGAAACGCTCCATTGACGACTTAAAAGTCATCACAAACATGGTGAGCTTGTCATCGCTGTTTTTCTGGGTATTGAGGGACTCGAATTCTACCTGGGTGTTTTGCTTGTGCAGCACCTTAGGGTCAGGCAGCAGCTCGAGGCTGACGGGCACCGAAGTCAGGCGGTAGGTTTGTAGCGGGTAGGGGGCAAACCAATGCTGGTAGCCGAAATAGAGCGCAGCCATCAGGGCCGCCAGTTTGATCAGGTGCGACATGCTCATTTCCTTGTCTGCTTAGCGCTGGGCTAAGGGTTATCCGTAACGCGTTAATTTGTCGTGCCAGCCATATTTGCCCTGCTAGCACCCAGTCAGTTTACCCAGCGAATCGTCTAAATAGCAAATTTGCTGCATGGGGCCGAGGCTTGCAAAAAGTGTAACAAATTGCAAGCCTTAGTGTGATCTTGTTCAAAAAATGTGTGGTTTAGGTTAGTATCTTTGTTAGCTAATTGTGGTCAATAAGATTGGAGTACATGATGAAGTTGTTAGCCAGCACGACCTTAGCTTTAGCCTCTCTACTCGTTACTACTCAGGCGTTTGCCGAGAGACCGGATTTCTCTAAGACCGCCGCGGCAAGAGCCGATTATCGCTTTGCCGACAACCCAGGTGCCAAGCAGAATCTGGTGCCGCAATCGAGCAGTCGTCACGATTTTTCCAAGACGACCGCCGCCAACAGTGAGTATCGTTTTGCCGACAATCCCCCCGCCGATGAAACTGAGCCTGCGTCGAGATCGACTCAACACGATTTCTCGCGAACCCAGGCGGCAAGCAAACAGAGCTAAAGATGAATTGAGATCACCGAGGAGCCGATTAGGCTCCTTTTTTATGGCTAGCTTTTATGGCCAGAGTTTATGACCAGCTTTTATGGCGAGAGTTTATGTTTCCTGATCCAGGGCTTCTTCACGCATCAGCTTCTTGCCCTGGCGATAGGCATCCAGGATGCCGATGAGCCAGCCGAGGATGAAGGCCCAGGTAGCCACCTCGATCCATAAGGCCTCGTTTCCCTGAGGTGTCTGGCTGATGGCGGCGTAGATGGCGCCAAAATCCAGGGGCAGCTCTCCCGATAAGATTTTATCCGACACACTCGTGGCGCGTTTAACGGCCTGATATAAGAGGTAGGCGAGGCCGCTGAGGCTAAGGCAGGAGATGAGCGTGCCTGCGTTATAGCGCTTGAGGTAGAAGTGACCCGAACCTGGGCAGACGAAGGCCGAAAGCAGGGTGGCGATGATGGCTTTATTCATAAGGCTCTATTCTAAAGGTTTGCTGCTGAGTCGTGCGGTTACAGACGCTGTCGTTATTGGCGTATTTATCCGGGCTAAGCTATTCCAGTTCGATACGTCTGATGGCGGCCCTGAGATGCTCGGCCTGGGCGCGCATCGCCTCGGGAGCCGCATCGCCACTGGCCGCCAGCTGGCTCTCGACGCCGCTTAGGGTCTGTACCAGCCAGCCACGCACCATCACATAGTAGCGCGAATCCGTGCCGTAGCGGGCGATCACCTCTAGGTGTTCGGGTGAGGGGGTGGCGATAGCCTGTTGCAGCGCCTGCACCATGACCCCCAGCCGCTGTTGCTCCACCTCTGTTTGGCTGGGCGTGGCTGCGCAGCCCGTCACGAGGCTGACGGCGAACAAGAAGAGGAAAATCTGACGACCCATAGGTTTCAACTCGGTGGCTTAAGGGTGAGTTTGATGATAACAGAATTTAGTAAAAAGCCACCGCCCGGAGGCGGTGGTTAGCAGAGTAGAAGGCTAGTTCTGTTTGGCGCCTTCATCTATCCAACGTTTGATCGTGGCGATCTGCTCGCTGCTGAGGGGCTTTCCTTCGCCTTGCGCAAATTTATCACTGTGGTGAGGGGGCATCTGGATCTTGCTGTCGACCTTGTGATCGATCGCCAAGTACAGGGTGCTTGAGGCGGCGCTGCCGGGGACCACGACGGGGCCAAGCTGGGTGCCGCGCATCACGCCCTCATAGCTATCCAGTGCCAGATGGGTTTTTGCCATGCCTTCGCCTGCACCCGCATGACAGCTGATGCAGGAGGCGTTGAGTATGGGCTGTACCTGAGATGAGAAGCTCACCGGCCGCTCACAGCCCAGTAGCGCCGTGGTGGCTAGTGCCGCTACCAGTAACAGGCGCCTGTCGATGGAGTGATGAGCATACATAGTATCCTCCCGATAACCTTATAATGTTTACGGTTTAAGTATAGTCCCGTCGTGCCTGATCCTCCTGTGTGGTGAGTGAGGCAAGGCACCTGTGGTGAGTGGGTGTAAAGTCAGCTTGCCGCTAATCTGAGATGAACCAAAGAAAAAGCCCGACTCTTTCGAGCCGGGCACGCCGGGAAGCGAATTGGAAAGGGGTGAAGCCCGCCTAGGCGTGCTTAGGCACCTTGATGCCGAACACTAGCGTGTAGGTTACCGGCAGCACCACTAGGGTGAGCACAGAGGCGAAGCCCAGGCCGAAGATGATGGTGATTGCCATGGAGCCGAAGAAGGCGTCCGGCAGCAGGGGGATCATCCCCAGCATGGTGGTGATCGCCGCCATCAACACGGGGCGCACGCGGCTCACCGAGGAGTCGAACACCGCCTGATAGGCCTGTTTGCCCTGGCTCAGCTCCAGGTTGATCTGATCTACCAGGACGATACCGTTCTTGATGATCATCCCGGTAAGACTCAGCAGGCCCAGCAGCGCCATGAAGCTGAAGGGGGCGTCGAACAGCAGCAGGCCAGAGACCACGCCGATCAGCGCCAGCGGCACGGTAAACCAGATCACCAGGGGTTGCCTGACCGAGTTAAACAGCAACACAGTGATGAGGAACATCGCCAGATAGCCCATTGGAATCGAGCTAAATACCGACTGCTGCGCCTCGCTTGAGGTCTCATATTCGCCGCCCCATTCCAGTTCATAACCGGCAGGCAGGCTGATGGCCTCGACCTTGTCACGTAGCTTTCTAAACACCGAATCTGCGGTCTCGTTGCTGCCGTTGACCGGATCGGCCAACACGGAGATCACCCGCTTACGGTCGCGGCGCATGATCAGCGGGTTTTCCCACTCGGTGGCAAAATCGCTGACGACCTGAGAGATGGGCACGAACACATTGTTTTCTGTGCTCCACACCTGCAGCGCCGAGATGCTGTCGGCATTGAGACGCTCATCGGCCGGTGCCCGGGCGATAATCGGCAATAGGTGGCTGTTATCGCGGTACAGGCCCACCTGTTTGCCGCTGAAGTTTGTCAGCAGGGCATTATCTAGGTCTTGCTTGCTGATGCCGGTTTCGCGGGCTTGAGCCAGCGCCAGCTGTGGCCGTACCAGGGTCACCTGATTACGCCAGTTGTGGCGCACGCTGGTGGCGCTCGGCTCGGCGAGGAAGATCTCGCTAGCCTGCTGGGCCAACTGCCGCAGCACCTCAGGGTCTTCGCCGTAGAAGCGCGCCTCTATCTTGGCCGCCGGACTTGGGCCATTCTCCATATACTTGAAGCGATATTCCGCCTCGGGAAAATGCTGTACCAGATCCTGCTCTAGCCTGCGCATATAGGCGTTGAGGGTCTCCAGGTTGCTCATCTCGATCAGCAGCTGACCATAGGCGGCATAGCCCTTCTCCGGTACATAGGGCAGCACGAAGCGTTGGGCACCCTGGCCCACCACGCTGGTGATGTTCACCAGGCCGGCATCTTGCTTCTGCTGCTCGGCCAGCAGGTCTTGCTCTATGCGGCCCAGCAGGGCCTCGGTAGCCTTGATATCGCTGCCCTCTGGCATCCATACATCCACGAAGAAGATAGGCGTGTTAGAGGCCGGGAAGAAGACGTTCTTCACCTGACCAAAGCCCATGACAGAGCCTACCAAGGCCAGCAGCACGACCAGCAGGCTCAGACCGCGAAAGCGCATCGCCAGGCTCAGGCTGGCACGGTAGAGCTGGAACAGCCAACCCTTGTAGGGGTCGCTATCGGCCTCGTCCGGGATCTCGCCATCCTTAAACAGCAGATCGCAGAAGAAGGGGGTCAGTGTCATGGCGGTGATCCAGCTGATAAACAGTGAGATCAGCAGCACCAGAAACAGGGAGATACAGAACTCACCCGTGGCGTTGTCCGACAGACCGATTGGCGCGAAGGCGATGATGGCAATCACGGTTGCCCCCAGCAGTGGCCACTGGGTCTGGGTGATCACCTGCTTGGCGGTCTCCAGGCGCGACTGGCCGCGCTTGAGGCCGATGAGGATCCCCTCGGTCACCACGATGGCGTTATCCACCAACATCCCCAGGGCGATGATCAATGCCCCCAGCGAGATGATCTGTAGTTCGATGTTGAGCACCTGCATCATGATGAAGGTCCCCAGTATGGTGAGCAGCAGTACCAGCCCCATCAGCAGGCCAGATCTCAGCCCCATGAAGATCAGCAGCACGCCGATGACGATGGCGATCGATTCCGCCAGGTTCACCAGGAAGCCGTTGATGGTCTGATCCACCATCTTGCTCTGGTCATAGACTGTGGTGAGCGTCATGCCCACGGGCAGCTCGTCGCCGAGCTCCTGCATCTTGAGGTTGACCGCCTCACCCACCTTGACCACGTTGACGCCGCTGGAGAAGGCGATGCCCACAGACAAAGCATGATTGCCGCCGCTGTGATACAGGTTGCTCGGGGTCTCATCCATCGCCTTGTAGATGTTGGCAATGTCTCCCAGGTAGATCAGCTTGGCACTGCCGGGCGCACTCACCACCAGGCGCGATAGCGCCTCGACGCTGTCGAACTCGCCTGTGGGGTGGATACGGATACGGTTGTCACCCACGCGGATGCTACCCGCGTTGGAGACCACGTTCTGGCTGTTGATCAGGCCATAGATATAGTCCTGGTTCAGGCCAAGGGCGTTGATCTTCTGGGTGGAGATCTCCACCACCACCTGCTGGTCGACGATACCGGCGATATTGACCCGCTTGATGCCGTCGACCAATACCAGTTCACGGCGCAGAAAGTCGGCGTAGTTTTCCAGCTCGCGCTCGCTGTAGCCATCGCCGCTGAGGTTGAGCAGGATGCCGTAAACATCGCCGAAGTCGTCGATCACCTGAGGCGTCATGGCACCGCTGGGCAGACTCCCCTGGGTATCGCTTACCTTGCGGCGCACCAGATCCCAGATCTGCGGCAGCTTCTCGGCGTCATACTTGTCTTCCATCTCAATCTGGATCTGCGACAGGCCGGCGCTGTTGATCGAGGTGATATGCTTCACCCCATCGAGCTGCTGCAGCGCGTCTTCCAGCGGCAGGGTGACCTCTTCTTCCACCTGCTCGGGCGAGGCACCAGGGTAGGCGGTGACAACCAGCGCCTCCTTGATGGTAAATTCGGGAAATTCAAGCTGCCCCAGGCTGAGGAACGACAGGCTGCCGCCAATCAGGAGTAGCAGGGCAAACATCCAACTGATCACCTTGTGGGTGATCGAATACTCGGCAAAATTCATCGGTTAAACACCTCGTTGCCAGCGCAGAGGCTTGACCTGTTGATG
Organism: Shewanella sp. cp20; assembly: GCF_000832025.1. Classification (NCBI taxonomy): domain Bacteria; kingdom Pseudomonadati; phylum Pseudomonadota; class Gammaproteobacteria; order Alteromonadales; family Shewanellaceae; genus Shewanella; species Shewanella sp. cp20. The sequence goes on from NZ_JPII01000042.1 coordinate 111,757, forward strand.
CTCGCTGAGCTGGGCCACACCTGCGACCACCACACGGTCGCCCACCGTCAGGCCCTGAGTGATCTCTATGCCCTCACTGGTGACCTTACCCAGGCTCACCTCGCGGGAACTCACCTGGCCTGTGCCCAGATCATAGGTCCAAACGATAGGCGTGCCGTCCTGATCCCGCTTGAGTACGGCGCTCGGCGGCACTATGGCGCTCTTCTTGTCGGCATCGGGACCGGCGATATCCAGCACCAGCTGGGCGCTCATGCCCGGCAGTACGCTAAATTCGGTCGGGGTCGGCAGGGTAAACACCACCTCATAGCTCTGGGTACCCGGAGTGACCTGGGTGGCGAACTCCTTGAGACGCGCCGCATATTGCTGCTCTGGATGGTTGCTAAAGGTCACCATGGGCAGCGAAGGCGAGTGGGGATTAAAGGAGGTCACGCGGCTGGCCAGCGACTCGGGCACCTGGATCACCACGTCGATGAAACGATCTTTCTGTAGCACCAGAATCGGCTGGTTGGCCTGCACTATCTGGAAATTCTCTATCTTGGTCTTGGCGACCGTGCCGCTAAAGGGCGCCTTGATCACCGTATAGCTCAGCTGATCCTGGGCGCTGGCCAGGTTGGCGGCGCTGGATTTCAGCTGCGCCTTGGCTAAGTCATATTCCGCTTGGGAGATCAGCGCCTGGCGCAGCAGCTCGCCCTTACGGTTAAAGTCGGCCTGGGCCAGCTCATGATCCGCCTCGCGGTTGAGCAGGTTGTTGCGGGCGTCTCTGTCGTCCAGACGTGCCAGCACCTCGCCCTTGGTGACACGCTGACCATCCACCAGGGTGAATTCGACCAGCTGACCCGACAGGCGGAAGGAGAGCTCGGCCTGCTTGGTGGCGGCCACCTTGGCGGGGAAGCTTCTCAGGGTGCCGCTACCTAGCTCGGCGATCTCCAGCAGCTTAACGGGGCGCACGCTGGGCGGGGTTATCTCGGCAGATTCTGTGCTGCAACCGGCAAGTACTAGAGTCATTACGAGTAGTGAAAGTGAGGTTGTCAGGGGTTTCATATCGTAAACTCCATTAATTGTGACAAGGTGTATCTCATGGCTGGCTAAGATAGCAGCGTGATACATCTATTAAAATGGAATTATGTGGAACTGTGGGTTCCATAAAATGAAACGATATTGACTTGATTTACCCTGACGTGTGTGTGCAAAGTAATAGGCAATCAGGTTTAGCGTGTTAGTGAGTCAGTGATGAAAACCGAAGATATTGCCCTGTTCCACCGTATCGTCGAGACGGGTAGCCTGGTCGAGGCGGCCGATATACTCAATGTGCCTAAATCGACCCTGAGTCGCCGTCTGCAGGCGCTGGAAGATGAGCTCAATGTGAAGCTGTTTCATCGTCAGAGCCGGGCCATGACCCTCACAGCGTCAGGCAGTCATTTCTACAATAAAACCACTCCCTTGCTGGCGACCCTGGAGCAGACCTTCTCAGAGCTGTCGGGGGGCGAGGCCGCAGTGTCTGGACACCTGCGCATCCTGATCTTCCCCATTCCCGAGATCCTCTATATCACCCATGCCATCTTTGCGTTTATGGATCTGAATCCGGCGCTGACGGTGGAGATCATCGTCAGCTCAGAGCCCAAGGATATGATCCGCAACAATATCGATCTGGCCTTCATGCTCGAGGATGCCTTTAACGAAAATGAGATGGTGGCGCGCCACCTGATCACCGAAACCGTACACTTCTTTGCCAGTCCAGAGTATCTGGCGCGTGCAGGCCACCCCACTAAACCAGAGGAGTTGTCGGAGCACAACGCGATTTTGTTTCGCTACCCCAACGGGCGGATCTTCAACGAAGTCCCCTTCGGTAAAGACAGGATACTGTCGGTGTCGGGCAATCTCTGCGTCAACAGCCTGGATACCTGTTTAGAAGCGACCCTCATGGGGCGGGGGATCTCTATGATGCCGCTGCCGATAGCCCAGGAGTATGTGGAGCAGGGCAAGCTGGTGATGCTATTTGAAGATATTGAACCCTATGAGGGCAAGTGCTTCCTGGTCTACCCGTCGCGGCGCTTCATCAGCCTGGCCAGCCAACGCTTTATCGACCACATGATGCGGGCGTTAGAAGAGTGCATTCAAAACGGCGCCTGTGACCGCGAAGCCAGAACCAAGGGCGTGATCAAGCCGCTTTCCTAAGCTGGCATTGATGACAACTCGGCTCGAGAAAGCCGATAACCGGGAGCCATCATCAGGCTCTCCGGTAGCACTGCCAGTACTACCGACCATACCAGCTCAAACATCATCAGCCGCGACTCAATTCCTCTCAAATAAAAGCTTTGCCAAACATGGCGGAGGCGCTAACGCTTGTAGATCTCCACATGCTCAGGCGTGGTGTCAGGCTCTGTGATGCGACTGGCCAGGATATAACAGGCGATACCCATCACGGCATTGGTAATAGGCAGTGCCAGCAGCAGACCCTTAACCCCGCCTAGGTAGGAACCCAGCGCCGCCAGCGGCAACAGCAGCAGAAACAGGCGGCAGAGGTTAAGCACCAATGAGCTCATGGGCCTGTGGTAGGCGTTGAGCGAGGTGGCGGTGAGGATCACCATGCCTAGCGGACCATAGGCGGCGGGCAGGGCGATGACATAGAAGGCGAGCCACTCGATCACCTGGGGATCTTTACTGAACAGCTGGGCGATTGGGTTCGCCAGCAGCGCCAGCGGCAGGTAGATCAGGGTCTGGAACACCAGCACGAAACGCAGCGACAGCATGAGGGCGTCGCGGGCGCGCTGGGTCTGTCCCGCCCCCAGATTTTGGGCGATGAAGGGCACCAAGCTGGAGGAGAGCGCCATCACGGCGATCAGCAGTACCGACTCCAATCGGGTACCGGCGCCGAAGGCCGCCACCGCGCTGTGGTCGATGCGGGCCAGCATGGCCATGATGATGGCGTTAGCCACTGGGTTGAGCAGGTTCATCAGCGCCGCCGGTTGGGCGATATGGGCCAGCTGGCGCCAGTTGCAGTGAATCCGCTGCAGATTAAATTCGGCAAAGTCCACCAGGTTACGCTTGATGATCAACAGGTATCCCGACAAGGACAGTGCCACTATCCAGGAGGCTAGGGTGGCGATGGCCGCGCCCTGAATTTCCAGGCGTGGGAAGGGCCCAATGCCGAAGATCAGCAAGGGGTCGAGCACCAGGTTGATCAGCGCCGCCAGCGCCATGATCTTGGCCGGTGACTTGGTATCCCCCGTGGCGCGCAGCCCCTGGTTACCCACCATTAGCAGCACCAGCAGCGGCGCCCCCAGATACCAGAGAAACATATAGTCGCGGATCAGCGGCAGGCTGAGTTCGTTGGCCCCCAGCAGGCTAAACAGCGGGCCGATAAACAGGCTGCCCAGCAGCGAGATGGCGGCGATCAGCCAGAAGGTGATCAGCAGGGCGTCATGCAGAAACACCCTTGCCTTGGGGCTGTTGCCGCTGCCGATGAGGCGGCCCAAATTGGTCGATACCCCGGCGCCTATGCCGATGGCGATGCTGGAAACAATCAGGGTGACCGGAAAGGTAAAGCTGATGGCGGCCAGGGCTTCTGTGCCTAACTGGCTGATAAAAAAAGTGTCTACAAGGCTGAACCCAAGAATGGTGAGAATACCAATCAGGTTCGGGAGGCTCATATTTAGCAGTACACGACCGATTGGCTGACTGAGCAGCCCGTGTCTGTCTCTCATGTAAGTGGAATGCCTAGGTAACAGAAGGAGGGCAATTCTATCAGGAATGGCTGATCTTTTATAAAACCCAGTTAAAAAAAATCAGATTTTTTTTGTAAAGCCCTTGGATCTCAGCAACCCCATCCCCATATATCGAACATCCCGCGGCGAAAGCGAAGTCGCCGCACTTTTTTTTGATAAACCGCCAACGTTTGTTGGGCAAAAAAATCATTAGGAGAGTCCGTAGATGAATATTCGTCCATTACATGACCGCGTCATTGTTAAGCGTTCTGAAGTTGAATCAAAATCAGCCGGTGGCATCGTACTGACAGGTAGTGCAGCCGAGCAGTCAACTCGCGGTGAAGTTCTTGCTGTAGGCAATGGCCGAATTCTTGAAAATGGCACTGTGCAACCACTCGACGTAAAAGTGGGTGACATAGTGATCTTCAACGAAGGTTATGGCGTGAAGAAAGAGAAGATCGACGGTGAAGAGGTCTTGATCCTATCTGAATCAGATTTAATGGCTGTAGTGGAATAATCCACTCAATATCCCGTTTAACCAGAATTTTATTAAAGGATACAGAACATGGCAGCTAAAGAAGTTTTATTTGGCAATGACGCTCGCGTAAAAATGCTTGCGGGCGTAAACGTACTGGCTAACGCAGTTAAAGTTACCCTGGGCCCTAAAGGCCGTAACGTGGTGCTCGACAAGAGCTTCGGCGCGCCGCTGATCACCAAAGACGGTGTATCGGTAGCTAAAGAGATCGAGCTGGAAGACAAGTTCGAAAACATGGGCGCACAGATGGTGAAAGAAGTTGCTTCTAAAGCCAACGACGCCGCCGGTGACGGTACCACTACTGCAACCGTACTGGCGCAAGCTATCGTGACCGAAGGTCTGAAAGCCGTTGCCGCTGGCATGAACCCAATGGATCTTAAGCGCGGTATCGACAAGGCGGTTGTAGCTGCCGTTGCCGAGCTGAAGACACTGTCTCAAGAGTGCAGCGACACTAAGGCTATCGCTCAGGTAGGTACTATCTCTGCTAACTCTGACGAGTCTATCGGTGAAATCATCGCAACTGCGATGGAGCGCGTGGGTAAAGAAGGCGTGATCACCGTTGAAGAAGGTCAGGCACTAGAGAACGAACTAGACGTGGTTGAAGGTATGCAGTTTGACCGCGGTTACCTGTCTCCATACTTCATCAACAAGCCAGAAACCGGCAGCGTTGAACTTGAAAACCCATACATCCTATTGGTTGACAAGAAGATCTCTAACATCCGTGAGCTACTGCCAATCCTTGAAGGTCTGGCGAAAACTGGTAAGCCACTGATGATCATCGCCGAAGACGTTGAAGGCGAAGCCCTAGCGACGCTGGTGGTGAACAACATGCGCGGTATCGTTAAGGTTGCTGCGGTTAAGGCACCTGGTTTCGGTGACCGTCGTAAGGCGATGCTACAAGATATCGCTATCCTGACTGGCGGTACGGTAATTGCCGAAGAGATCGGCCTAGAGCTTGAAAAAGCCACTCTGGAAGATCTGGGTACGGCTAAGCGCGTCGTGATCACCAAAGATGACACTACCATCATCGACGGTACCGGCGAGCAAGAGCAGATCTCTGCCCGCGTTGCACAAATCAAGATCCAGGCAGAAGAGTCTACTTCTGACTACGACAGAGAGAAGCTACAAGAGCGTATGGCTAAGCTGGCCGGCGGTGTTGCAGTGATCAAGGTTGGCGCAGCTACCGAAGTTGAAATGAAAGAGAAGAAGGCTCGCGTAGAAGATGCACTACACGCGACTCGCGCCGCCGTTGAAGAAGGTGTGGTTGCCGGTGGTGGTGTTGCCCTGGTTCGCGTTGCCTCTAAGATCGGTGAAGTTGAAGTGGCTAACGAAGACCAGAAGCACGGTGTGACTATCGCACTGCGCGCCATGGAAGCGCCACTACGTCAGATCGCCACTAACGCAGGTGAAGAAGCCTCAGTGGTTGCCAACAACGTTAAGAACGGCTCAGGTAACTATGGTTACAACGCCGGTAGCGACGTATATGGTGACATGCTAGAGATGGGTATCCTTGACCCAACTAAGGTGACTCGTAGCGCGCTACAGTTCGCTTCATCTATCGCGGGTCTGATGATCACTACCGAAGCTATGGTAGGTGAGATTCCACAAGAAGCTGGTGCCGGCGATCTGGGCGGCATGGGCGGTGGCATGGGTGGTATGGGCGGCATGGGCATGATGTAATCCTAGCTGGTTAAAATCGTCTATAGCGGCGTTATCTTGCCACTCGTTTAGACAGCTAAACGTCGCGGCAAGATGCCTTGCTCTAAAACGATTTTTCCTACGCTAGATAATCTGCTGGTCTAACGCTTAACAGCCTGAAACCAAGTTAGTTAAATAGTAAAGCCCCGACATCTTACGATGTCGGGGCTTTGTTTTATGTGCTTAATACCAAAATCCGTGTGACGATACCTGTATCGATACGGCCAATCTTTTATAAATTGTTGAAGTAAGGTTAATATTGTAACTATCTAAATAGACGAATAATTATATACTTGGTGCTGTCCCCCTACACGTAACCTAAAGAGACATTCACATGAGAAAGATCATATTCGGTTTGGTTTTAATCGCTGTTACAGGTTGTTCAAGCAATGGTCTAACAACGCTAAAGCCAATGGATCCAAATTTTGAAAAAGAAATCGTGATGACAAACGATCCAAATCAAACCGCAAAAGTTAGGAGTATTGTTACTAACTGGATGGTTGATAATGGTTACAATGTGTCCAAAGAAACTGCAAGTCCAAATGCTAAGCTAGATGAAGATCAAGTCATGTTCGAATTCAATGCTAACTGGTGGTGGGACATGGCAACTTATATGCGTTACGTAAACTTAGATGTTACTGATAATAAAGGAAATAAAGTGGCCGAACTTGATTTCGATTCAGTAAGGTATGGTGGTATGGATAAGTTTGGCGACGCAGAAGAAAGATTAAATCTAATTATGGAAGTGTTCTTCCAAAAGATTTCAGTAAAAGATGCTGAACGTCAACTAGAGCATGGTAAAGATAGAAGTGCTAAATCAGCATCGACCTGTGCTTATGACTGCTAGTTAGTAATGGTTAGGCAAATAGTTTCGCTACCATAGAGGCTGTAAAGCGCCTTGCTATAACGAGATTTATACCACGTAAAATGCTCTGCTGGTCTTAGACCCAAAAAGCCTAGAACCTAATAGAGAAAGCCTCAGTGACTTGAAAAAGTACTGAGGCTTTTTTGTGTCCGAAGTATAAATCTGCATATTCACAACCTTAATGTAGAAGCGTCTTTAGTCGGTAAGGTTTTCGGGGAAAAATTTTAAGGATTACTTGGATATGTGAGGCTGGTTGAGTTTTATACACTCTGATTACCATACGATTAAAACATTACTTTAATCGAGAATCATAAGATGAAACCGTTATATGTATGTTTATTAGTTCTAGTATCACTATTTTCTACGATGGCATTTAGTTCTTCAGTTGAGGAGCTGACAAACGATCAAAACCTAATAGTAAAATCAAACCAAAATGATTTTTTTGCTAATAATACTTATGAAGGGAACAGCTTCATTAATCAATTTATAGCAAAGAATTCTGGTGTCTCATTCAGTAAATATTGCTGTAAGACTTGTAGGAAAGGCAAAGCATGTGGTGACACGTGCATAAGCAAAACCAAAGCATGCTATAAAGCTAAAGGTTGTGCCTGCAATGGCTAGCTGAAGATTTGAAAATGGGCTGTCCATTCTAACTCCTTTTCATTCTGTTTTAGTTAAAATGATTGTGGGCTATTAGCTTTTGACCCCTTTAATTATTAGTGGCGTTGCTACTCGCTCGTTTCAGAAAGCTACGTGTCGCCATATGCTAACTCGATTTAACCTGCGCTAAAATTAGCAAAAAAAATCCGCAGGTATAGAGCTTAACAGCCTAAACCAAATGAATGAAAGGCCCCGGCATCGTATGATACCGGGGCTTTTTGTAGCTGGAATTGTACCGGGAAGTGTATGCGTACTCATTGGGGAGGGGAGCTGGGAAGATGATGACTAATTAGCTCGTAGTTATCCCTTATTCACACACAACATTTGCTGTTACGCATCTCGAATCGAGCGATGATGACATGGGGGCCTAGTTTTGAAGAAGTCGCCTCCTTGGTTAATCGAGATTTGGTTTGATGTAAGTTAAGTAATGAATCACGTTACATTAAACGTTCCTTATCACTAAATCACCTGCTGACTAAAGCTGCAATCTCTGCAGTTTAGCGTGTAGGTTTCTTGTCTTTTCTGTACTCGGGTATGCTTGCTTTGGCACTGGGGACAATCCTGTTTCATGGGTGTGTTTTTAGTGCACTGGTTGCAATGGATGTAGTATCCGTATTTACCATACATTGGCTGGTAATCGGCTGATTCACCACAGTGTTTACAAAGCAGTTTTAGTTGTGGGACTACATTATTCTGTGGAGCCTGAGCCTGAGCCTGGTAAGGAGGATGGGTTTCTTGCAGTTGCATAACAGGTTGTGGCTTAGCAGCCTGTTGAATCGCCTCTGAATCTATAAGAATTTCGCCTTGTTCTAAGTTTTTATGTGTCCACGTAGCAGGCTCGCTAGCTTCACACTGTGTCTGCGAGTGGTACTTGTCGATGTCATGACTTATCAAGAAATCAGCTACAGAATTAAGTTCATCTTGGCTAAAGCCGGGACGGGTATCGGTAAAGTTGACCAAGCGTGTAAACTTGCTCTTGAGATTCATTATCTCGTTGAGCTTATCGACTAGAAATTCGGTTTTCACCAGCTTTTCTGAGATCTGCTTAGGCATGGTGTCGCGGTTAATTATTGCATCGCTCGATACGGCGCAAAGATGATCCCATTCTCGCAGGCTAAAGCCCTGTTGTTTGAAGCCCAGTAGTTTGCCGAGAATCTCACTTCTGTAATGCGACAACAGTTGCAGCAAAAGCGCCTGTTGTAGCTCGACTTGTTTGATTGGGGAGGCCATACCAAACCAATTTCCCTGATGGCTGCGAGTCCACTCTCCCTGTTGATTAACCTTAACCTGACCCTTGATGCTCTTTGACTCGATTAATATAAAACCGTAGGTGTAGACGATCAGGTGGTCTATCTGTGCCGTTTCATCGTTAAAACTGAACTTGAAGTTGTTGATGACCAACACTTGAGGATGGTCTTTGAAGGCGCGGCGTAGAAAGAAAGCAACGTCCTGTTCTTGCTTTTGTCCTGCATAGGCTTGCGGGGATTGTACTGCTTGAAGTGATTTGTTTTTTAGAATCATTTATCAATCGCATCCATTCACTGCTCAATCATGAGCAAACTGATAATGGCCAAGTGTATCTGATTTCATACTGGTGACAAAGTGCAGAAATATGAGCAAAGTTTGCTTTCTACCTGCTTGGTCTTCCTTTGCTTCAACCAATCTTGACGTCCTGTTTTCGGATAATTGGCTCTCATGGGGCTATCGACATGCAGGGATGTTTGACTAGCTGAGGAGGTTTTGCTCGCTAGACTGCGCCTATGTTGGAAGGGTTTCATCCTTCAAGTGGGATTAGTGGGTTGTCGGTTCCTGGCTTAAAGTGCGGCTAACTTTTTATGTTAGGACGGTAACGATGAAATTGATTCTCCCCAAGTTAATGATGTTAGGTGCGCTCGCGCCTCTGATGGTCAGCGCCAATGTGATTATCGATACAAAGGATGTCGACCAGACTCAGTATCACGCCGATCTGTATGAGTGTCAGACGCTTAGCCAGCAGGTTCAGAAACAGCAGGGTAATTCGGCGGGGCGTGACATGGTAGGCAGCGCCGCACGAGGGGCGGCCATAGGGGCGGCGGGCAGTGCTATTGCGGGTGGTAGTGGCTCCAATGGGGCTAAAGTCGGTGCGGGCATCGGCTTGGTCTCTGGCGCGCTGAAACACAGGGCCGAAAAGCAGCATGACGGTGAGGCTTATGAGCTTGAGAAAGACAATGTGATGAAAAAGTGCATGGCCAATCGTGGCTACATAGTGCTGAACTAGTTAACTTATTGCAGGGGCAACGCGACAGCGTTTGCCCTCGTCATCTCTTCGGGCGCTTTTCACCGAGTGCTTGGTTTTCTTCTTTGCCGCAACCTGTTCGGAGTCGGATATTCCCATGGCTCGCAGCAAGAGGTTGGCGACCCTACTAGATAGGCAAAACCTACAGCAGGCGCAGGCGTCGGCCAGAGTAACCGCCCACCGAATTCAAACACCGCGCGCTCGCCATGCTGCATAATCTTAATCACCTGCGCAGTGCCGCCTAACTTCTTGCGCTAACGATTAGCTTAATCCTGAACAATTGAATCATTTCTTAATATTTGCCTCCGCTTGCTTTTCTAATTCAAACCTTGTGATATGTTATCGTTTTGTAATGAGCGTAAGATTTAACGTTTTTTAAAGGATAAGAATATGGAAGAGCTTAGCTCAGCGATGCCCCAAGAGGGTGGGATTATAAAAAGGTTAATTACTGGGAAGCTGGGCTTGGTTGATACATTTTGGGGGGCTTATTTCTTAGGCGGGATAATTTTTAATGTCGTCATTAAAGCACTGCAAGATGTCAATGCACTGTTCATTTTCAACATGATCTATGCTGTCTATATTCTGGTTGTATGCATTGGCGTGTGGAAGGCTGCAAGTTTATATCAGGGAAAAGTTTATTGGGCGGTCCTTGCAAAAATTACAGCCGCTATTTCTATAGCCAATAGCCTAGTCATGTTATTCGCTTTGCCGATGGCAATAATGGGTATTTAAAAACGCGTTGGGTTGAAAGTTTTCTTCCGCAATCTGTTTACTGTGGAAGTATTCAAATTTGAGTATGGAAAAGCGATGAGAGAGTTTATCTGTTTTATTTTACTTGGCGTTGCATCATTCAGTTGCTATGCCAATGTCGAACGCGCAGAGTTAGCCATGGAAAATGGCGATTACGCTGCAGCATTTGCAATCATACAGCCTTTGGCTGATGGTGGCGATCCTGATGCTATAAATTACCTAGCTAATTTTTATGACGAAGGTATTGTCGTCGATATGGATCTGCAAAAAGCGCTTAAGTTATATAAACAGGCCGCAGAGCTTGGCAATGTGCGGGCGCAATTTAACTTGGGACTTTCCTATTATGCTGGTCAGGGAACTGACATTAATTATGAATTAGCGTTTAAATGGTTGCTCAAAACCGCAGAACAAGGATTTGTACCTGCATATGATGTTGTTGGCTCTATGTATGCAAAAGGTTTGGGCGTCGAGAAAAATATACAAGAGAAAATTAAATGGTATCAGCTTGCGGTAGAAGGCGGGTCTGGTGAGGCAGGTTATGTTCTGGCATCAATGTATTATTACGGTACTGATGTACCAAAAGACCTGCCGCTTGCCGTAACGTATTTTTCAAAGGCGGCGAACCTTAACAATCCCGATGCTCAATACAGCATGGCTTTGTTGTATGCCAAAGGTGAAGGTGTTGAGTTAAATAATCAAGAGTCTATGAGATTATTAAACTTAGCTGCTGAGCAACAACTTGTTGAGGCGCAATATTATCTGGGTGAGGTCTATAGAGTCGGTCAAGTGGTAAAAAAGGACCCTACAGTCTCCTGTGATTGGTTTCAATTAGCTGCTGAACAAGGCCACGCTGAAGCTCAAACAAAAGTTGCGTATTGTTTCTTTAAGGGAGCCGGTAAACCGCAAAATTATGAGGAAGCGGCTCACTACTTTCTGCTTGCGGCTGAACAAGGGCATAGTACTGCTCAGTACCTAATTGGCATCATGTATGACTCAGGTATAGGTCTACCGATAGATTATGTCGAAGCTAAGAAGTGGTTTAGTTTGTCGGCAGCGAAGGGAAATGCTAAAGCGAAAGAGAAGCTAGCCAGCATGAAATAGCATTTTCCTACTAACTAAGTGGCATAGAATTGTAATAATTTTGATTATATGTCTAGTGACTTTTATCTCTGACAGAGTAGGAGTTGTTCCTAAAGGATAGTGCGTTTCACTCTATGGAATTATTACTCACTTTTAAGATTTACCTCAGCTTACCTGGGTAACATGGTGACTATTTAGTTTTGGATGAGTTATCAAGGGAGCGAGCAGCATGGGAGAGCGGCATTTAAACGGGACTAAGCGTGGGCCTTGGATGGCGATCGGGGTGAGCCTGGCCGTGGTGGGACTGATCGCGCTGCTGATCATGATGATGCCCAAGGGCTTTAAGGCAACCCATGAGGAGATAGGTCAGGGGACACCGGCGCTGGTGTTTGTCTACGACCCTAACCTGGCGGTGAGCCATACCCAGACCGAGCAGATGAACGAGGCGCGTGGTCATCTTGGCGATAACCTGGTGTTTCTGCTGGCCAGAGTCGGCACCCCAGAGGGCGACCAATTGATTGCTAAATACCGGGCGGGCACCGCCGAACTCCTGCTGTTCGACGGCTCGGGCAAACTGATTAAGCGCCAGCTCGGTGGGCTAGACGCCAATCAGCTAATGCGCTGGGTACGCTAATTCTAGCGATTAGCCAGGCATCACGACTATCCCTAGCGGCTCTAGTAATTGCTCCGTCTGCCAGGCACAGATCTTCACGCCTTCCAAGTCGACACTTCTGATGTCGAGTCCCTCGAGCTCTGCATGGGTGAGGTCACACCCGCGTATGTTCAAGTTCTGCCAGCAATCTTGAGAGAAGCTGCCGCGACTAAGATCCGAGCCCATCAACGAGGCCCCGTTAAGATTGGCGCTGCGCCAGTTGTTTTCAAACAGTTCGCACTTTTCCAGGCATTGGTCGTTTAAGTTGGCGTAGGCGAGGTTGCAGCCCGTGATGTAGGCGGAGCAGAAGTACACAGTATGACTGATCTGGTTGTAAAATCGGCTGCGGGAAAAGTTGGCGCCCTTAAGATCGCACTCTCTTAATTCGATGCCAAAACAGTTGGCTCCGGCAAAATTGGCCAGAGAGAGTCGGCAAGCCTTAAAGCTCGCATCACGCAGGTCGGCGAAGTTAAAGTGACAGCCTTCTATGGCGCCGGGTTCGATGAAATGACACTCTTCGAAGCTGGCATCTCGCAGGTTGGCGTGGCGAAAATCGCACTGGTAGAAGTGGCAACGTCGAAAACGGCGGTCGCTCAAGTCTTGGCGCGAAAAGTCCTGCTGCGTAAAAACTTTGTCGATAAGATCCATACATACTCCTCAAATAAACCGCCTGCACCTTAGCACTCAGATACTTAATTTTCACCAAAAACAAACCCTTTAAAATCAGCATTTTAAAATGTGCTCAAATCGCGATGCTAAGGGGGAAAAACGGCATCGTAAGCCACGTTCGACATCGAATCGGTATGAACGGATGGTGAAAAAAGTTTTTAGCCTTAGCGCGTTTGATTAAATTCGACTCAATCGCGGCGCCTTAGTTGAGCCATTGGCGGCATTTTTGAACATTTGTTAATCGAAAAAGTCGTTGTTGAACGGCGCTGGGGTGGTAAAATGCCGCTCGGCTTCGGTGCGGCCGTGGCCGAACTTGGGGTCACCTCGCGACTGCCGAGCTTATTTCTCTTTTTCCATTACTGATTCGAGTGTCTATGAAACGGATTTTATGTTTGTCCCTGCTGGCCTGTTCTAACCTGGCTTTTTCTAACCTAGCGTTTGCCGTCGACCCCCTGATTGAAACCCCCAAAGATATGCCGCCGACCTGGGTGGATGAGATCCTCGACGTGTTTGGCGCCGACGGTGAGTTTGACGACAGCAAGACCATAGACATGAGCTACCTGCCGACTGCCTATTACACGCCGGAGAAGAAGTTCGGTGTGGGCCTGCTGATGGTGGGCCTGTATAAGACAGACGGCGCGGCGCCCGAGGAGCAGCCTTCCTCATTGGTGCTTAACTCCTTCGTGTCGATGAACAACTCCTATGGCGTCGAAGTGGAGAACATGACCTTCTTCAACGGCGGCAAGCAGCGTCTGCTGCTGGGTCTGGAGCTGCACAACGAGGCGTCTGTCTATTACGGACGCGGCATAGCAGATGGCAATATCGACAGCAATCATCATGAGTTCGATGAGCAGCTCTACAGCTTTACGCCGCGCTGGATGACTCAGCTGGCCGACAACTATTTTGTCGGCGTGGGCGCCGACTTTACCTACGCCAGTGCCGACAAGTTCACTCGGGTGGAGGGCGATCTGCCCCTGCCATCCGATGGCATCCTGCCCGATAACCTGAGTTCGGGTCTGGTGGTGACCAGCATCTATGACTCGCGAGACTATCGCCTCAATGCCACCCAGGGGTGGTTGTTACAGCTGGACGCGGGTCTGTATCAAAACAGCGAGTACGACAGCTTTGCCAAGTACGATCTCGAGTTGGCGAACTATATCGATCTCAGCACCACCTCTTTACTGAGCGGCATGCCGGGCCTGATTGCCTGGCAGGTGCAGGGTCACTTCACCAGTGGTGACGTGCCCTGGAACATGCTGCCGGATCTCGGTGGCTCAAGCGCCATGCGCGGCTACATCAAGGGACGTTACCGTGACAAGCAGATGATGATGGGGCAGGTGGAATATCGTCTGCCTATCTTCCAGCGCTATGGCATGGTGTTCTGGGGCGGTGTGGGCAGCGTGGCCGACAAGGTGAGCGAGCTCAACGACGAACTGCTGACCACTTACGGCACGGGCTTCCGCTTCAAGCTCAAAGACAAGATCAACCTGCGTCTGGATATTGGTGTCGGCGAGAACGAGACCAACTTCTACCTCAACGTGAACGAAGTTTTCTAGTGATGGCTGCGCCGCTCGCTTTGCCTGCCAGATTCTGTGTTAACACCAAGCTTGTGCTGGTTGCGTCTGCCGTTATTGCGGTCCTGGCGACTAGCCAGGGCGCGAAGGCGGGCGAGGTAGAGCCTGGTGATAGCCAAAAGCAGGCTTTTATCGATGCATCCCTCAAGGAAAAGCTGCAGTGTACGCGCCGCTTGGATTACGATATCTATCTGAGCGGCATACACACGGGCACCATGAGCCGCACCGAGCAGTGGCAGGGCAAAAGCGCCGTGGTGACCTCAGACAGTGAGGCCAGCATCTTAGGTATAGGCACCCGCTACAGGCAGAGAGCCGAGTTAACCTGGTCAGAGGCCACAGAGGAGTGGATCACCCAGGCGTTTCACCAGCAGGTGAGCGGCTTTCGTGCCCGCGACATGCAGGTAGAGTTTAGCGACAATGGTCGCGCCTCTCGGGTGACACTGGACGGTGAGGTAACCGACTATCGCTCACCGGAGAAGGCGCTGCGCGACGTGGATACCCTGGCGATCGAGATGCGGCGCTTGCTGTTAAAGGGGCGGCACCAGTTTGCCCTGGTCCGCCAGGCCTCGGATGCCATGGAGCCTTATCAATTCTACGTAAAATCCCCTCAGCCTTTACAGCAGACCCCCTGGGGGAAGCTGACCTTAGTGCCGGTGGAGCAGACAGGCGCCGAAGAGGTGACCTACTACTTCGCCCCCGAGCTGGATTATCAGCTCATCAAGGCGCGCTATCACGGCATCCTGCTACAGGGGCTTATCGAACTCAATCACTACAGCTCGAGTTGCGACTCAGCCTCATAGGGCCGAGCCGCAACGCTCATTTGGGTAAGGCTTTTAGCGTCAAAGGCTTGGCCCTTATTTAGCCCTGATTTAACCCTGGTTATAGTGGCTAATGGGCAGCTGGCTGACGCTGTCGAGTCGCCAGGCACCTTTCTCATAGACGAAGCTGACGCTGTGCAGCGCATCCTTAAACTCATAGCGTTTATTCGAGGCCGGCAGGGCATGGTTAAACTCTATCTGAATGTGTTGATAGCCATCCGTGAGTGACATCTTACCCAGATGTTGTGGCAGGTCGATAAGGCGGCTCAGCGCCTTGTCTAATTCGCGATCTTTTATCGGCAGTTGCTGCTTAAACTGCTCGCTAAACAGCGCCGAGAAGGCCTGCTTGTCCTTGCTGTGGGTATAGGCGGCAACAGTCCAGTCGGCCAACAAGAGGTTGAACGTCTTATCGGCCTGGGTCAGTGAGGTGACGGGCGTCTTGTTGTCGTTGCTAAGGTAATTGTTAAGTGTCTCCTCGGCTTTTTTTATCGCGTCTTCTAGCAGCTGGGCTACCTTTATCGCCGCCGGATCTTGGCTGGCCTTGAGCTCGCCGCTGACCCTGTCGACTGCCTCTACACGTTCTTGCCAGCTGTTGAAGCCCTTCATCACGCCTTGTAGCGAGGCCATATGTTGCTTCATCACCTCGGCGACGGCCTTATCCTGTTTGCGCGCCTCTCTGGCCTCGGTGCCCACAGTGTCACTAAAGGTGCTGTTGAGTATGGTGTTGGGCGAATCGAAGTAGAGCCCTGCACCGCTGTAGGGATCGACCCAGAGATCGCTGGTATCGACAGGCGCCATGGACTTGGGCTTTATATCGCCATAGTAGAGTTGGGCTAACTCGGCCTTATGCTGGCTAACGAAGGCACCAATCGCCTTGCGATCGCTGGCCAGCAGTTGTTGGTACTGGCTTGCCAGTTGCTGCAATTTGTCTGAGTGCAGCACCCTTTGGCTGGCATAGTAGCCGCAGCGCAGGTTACAGGCTTGCTTGGTCAGGCTGGAGGCGGGGCCTAGGGTGATTGCCTTGCTCTGCACAAACACCTCGGCGGTATATATGCCTCTGGGGATGGTGCCACTCTTGTCCATCAGGTAGATGGTGTTGTTGGGGCTATGGCGGCCGACGACCTCAAGATCTTGCTTGCTGGCGCACAGGGAATAGTCCCGGCTGATGACCGGCAGCTCCTTGTTGTAGGTGGAGACGACCAGCTTATCCAGGCTAATCCCTTCGGGCACTGTGCCTGTGATGGTGAGATCGCATTGCTGAGCGTTGACGTTGAGGGCCAGGCCACCCAGGGCCAGACCGAGAAATACCAATCCTTGTTTCATGCAAAGTCCTTGTTGCGGGTAGTTTCATTAAGCGTGGAGCGAGGCTTTTCCTCATCAATCCTTCGCTAATTCCATCATATTTACAATGTAAATTAGAGGTTTAGCGAACGATGGTTTTCCATTCGCCTATGCTATCGCGAATGCTCCCGCTTTGTCATCAGCTAATGGTGACCAGGTTCAGCACCCAGCCCATCAGGGTGAAGGCGACCAGCAGCAGGCCAAACAGCATGGCGAGTAAGCGCCAGCGCATCACCTGCTTGAGCATGACGAACTCGGGAAAGCTGGCGGCGACTGTGCTCATGCAAAATGCCAGGGTAGTGCCCAGGGGGACGCCCTGCATCAACAGGCTTTCCAGTACGGGGATAACGCCGGTGGCGTTGGCGTACAGGGGGATGCCCATCAACACGGCGACAGGGACTGACCACCACTGGCCGTCGCCTAAATTGGCCTCCAGGAAACCGGCGGGCACGAAGCCGTGCAGGGCCGCGCCCAGGCCAACGCCTATGATGACCCATTTCCACACTCGCCCGAAGATGGTGAGTGTCTCCTCCTTGGCAAACTGGTGACGCTGGCGCCAGCTCATGCCTAGCGGATTCATGGGCGAGGAGTGAGCCGCGGCAGTTTGCGCCTGAGAAACGCCTCGTTGGTAGGCGTTGGCGGCCAGTGGTTGTAGCCAGCGCTCGGCATGCAGCAGATCCAGCAGGGCGCCACCGAGCATGCCTATGGTGATGCCGGTGAGGGCATAGAGCAGGGTGACCTTGGCGCCGAGCAGGCTAAACAGCAGCAGGATGGCGACCTCGTTGATCAGCGGCGAGGTGAGCAGAAACGCCATGGTGATCCCCACGGGAATGCCCGCCGTGGTAAAGCCGAGAAACACTGGGATGCTGGAGCAGGAACAGAAGGGAGTGATGGCACCAAAGCCCGCCCCCAGGCCATAACCCAGCAGCTTAGGCTTGCCCGCCAGATAGTCGCGCACCAGCTCGACGTTGAGCGCCGCCCGCAGCCAGCCGATCAGGTAGATCATTATCAGGAGCAGGGCGAAGATCTTGCTGGTGTCTTCGATAAAGAAGTGCAGCGCCTGACCCCAGGCGCTCTGACTGGAGAGGCCGATGAGATCAACGACCAGCAGATCGGCGAGTTGGGTAAACCAGGCTAGCATGGGCCCTCCCTAGAGATGCCTGAGGCGTTATTGCACCTTGTGGATCTTGGTTAGCAGTTGGGTGAGTTCTTCGTCGCTGGGCAGGCGCCCGGCCGCCAGCACCTCGCCGTCGACCACTATGGCAGGGGTCGACATGACGCCATAGGCGGCGATCTGGGCGATATCGGTAACCTTGCTCAGTTCTATCTCCAGGTTCAGCTCGTCTGCGATCCTGGCGATATCATTGGCGAGGTTGGTGCAGCGTTTACAGCCACTGCCGAGTACTTCTATCTTCATCTGTTGTTCCTTATCTAACGGATTGAATTTATTCTGCTATGGGCCTTGCTCATTGCTGGTAGATGATTATCTGCCGCAGCAGCTTTTGGTTGTTGGCGCCTCGAGTGCGGTCTCGATGCAGGTCAGCATGCTGAGCAGGCAAGGCGTTTCCAGGCGATAGTAGATCTGCTTGCCCTCGCGGCGGCTGGCGACGATACCGGCTTGCCTAAGCAGTGACAGGTGTTTGGAGACGGTAGAGATGTCGGCATCTACGCCGTCGGTGAGTTCGCAGACACAGCGCTCCTGCTGTTCCAGCTGCTCAACCAGCCAGAGGCGGGTCGGGTGGGCCAGTGCCTTAAGTACCGCGGCGCGGCTGTTGAGTCGTTGCTGCTGGGCCTGGGTCATGACTGGTTTCATGGTGCGTCTTAAAAAAGTGTTGGCTTCATTTGGCATAATAGCCAAATGTTTTACCGACGAGTAACCTTTTATCAAGGGTTTAGCTCGGGTTTGTGATGCAGGTGTCATCTAGCGGACGCTTTGTGAGCCTGGGCTGATTTGCAATGAATGGGATTCGCCTATGCAGTTTATGCAACTCTGGCGAGTCCACATGGCAAGCTGTATTTAGAGGGTGGTGAAAATTTGTACTTAGGTCGCTTGGTGCTAGAGTGAGTAAATCGCTCATCGAAAGGAGCTAAGATGAAGACACCGAAAATATCCCCTAGATTGCCGCTGGCCCTGCTACTGGGATTGGGGCTGTTTAGCAGCCAGGTTTCCGCCAGCAATGGCTTTAACAGTGAGGCGAGCCATGCCGCCGGCGGCGCCGTGATGGCCGGGGCACTGGTGTGGGCATCCGATGCCTGGACGCCTCAGTATGACAGAGCCTGGATGGGATTCTCCGTTAGCACAGCCATTGGCGTCCTGGTGCAATATCATGAGTATGACAAGGGCACCAACACCGCTAGCGAAGCCTTGCTCGACGCGGCGTCTCATACCCTGGGCGCCGCCATCGGCGCCTATGTCACCGACGGTTATCTGCTTAGCCCTGTGGTCAAGCCCGAGCACGGTGGCAGTTATGTGGGCGTGGATCTCTCTTTTCGTTTCTAGCGCCAGCCGCTACTGAATTCTGGTTGAGTTTAAAGGATTAAGTTTGGTTTAAGTCTTAGGGCCGATCATGTTGGCCAAATCACAATATCAACAAGTTGAAGGAGAGGACGCGTGAAGAAGATAGCCATACTCTTGCTGTGCATCTTGATGCCGGTAACGCGGTTTTTGCCCAGACGGGCAAGCCCCTGTCGGTAGAGGTGCTGTGGCAGCTCAGCCGAATAGGTAATCCCAGCATTTCCCCCAATGGCGAATACATAATCGCCCCAGTGACAGAGTACGATGTGCCCGAGGACAAGGGCAACACCCAGCTGTGGCTGTTCGGTAAGGACGGCAAGCAGCAGCGGGCGCTGACCGCCAAGGGGCTGCGGGTGAGCGAGCCGGTATTCTCGCCAGACAGCAAGACCCTGGCCTTTATCAGCAAGCGCGATAAGGATGAGGCGGGTCAGATCTACCTGCTGCCTATGGACGGCCCAGGCGAGGCGCAGCGTCTGACCGAGGTGCCTAGCGGCGTCTATGGCCTCAAGTGGGTGGGCGAGCACCTCTATTTCATCAGCTCTGTCTATCCCGGTAAAAACTGGAAAGAGATAGGCGAGCAGCTAAAGGCCGACAAGGACAACAAGGTGTCGGCCCACCAGTGGAACGCCCTGCCTTATTCGAGCTTCGATCACTGGATCGATGAAGGCCGTCAGGCCCATGTGTTCCGTATCTCGCCCAAGGGCGGCGAGGTCGAGGCGGTGACTCAGCCGCTGAACATCGAGCTGCCGCGCTCTTCTCAAGGCGCGTCGAGCTATGATATTGCGCCGGATGAAGCCTGGATCGCCTTCAACGCCAACGGTAGCGACAATCAGGTCAATCCTAAGATAGATATCTTCCTCGCAGCCATCGGCAGCGGCATGGCGGAAAACATTACCCCAGACAATCAGGCGCCAGACAGCAACCCAGCGTTCAGCCCCAACGGCAAGACGCTGGCATTCACCCGCCAGCATATTCAGGGCTTCTATGCCGATACCGCCAAGCTGATGCTGTTCGATCTGAAAAAGCGCAGCACTAAGATGCTCGCCAAGAACTGGGATCGCTCAGTGGCTCGCTTCGAGTGGACCCCGGACAGTAAGGGCTTCTATGCCGCCATCGACGATGCGGCCACCCGACGCCTGTATCATATCGACGCTAAAAACGGCAAGGTGAAGGCGATCACCAAGGCGACCAACTTTGGTAAGCCCGCTATTGCTCAAGATGGCACCTTGGTGGCGGCCAACGACAGCTTCCTCTATCCGGCGCGCCTAGTGAAGGTTAACGCCAGAAATGGCAAGACCACTCGCCTGGATAGCTTTAACGATGAGATCCTTGCCGATGTGGATCTCGGCACCTATGAGTCGGTGACCTACAAGGGTTATAAGGACCAAGAGATTCAGATGTGGGTGCATTACCCACCAGGGTTTGATCGCAGCAAGAAATACCCGCTGATGATGCTGGTGCATGGCGGGCCGCACAACGCCATCTCGGACGGTTTCCATTATCGCTGGAACGCCCAGACCTTTGCCTCTTGGGGCTATGTGACCGCCTGGCCTAATTTCCACGGCTCCAACAGCTTCGGCCAGGATTTTGCCGACAGCATCAACCCTGACTGGAAGAACAAGTCGCTGGAAGATGTCCTCAAGGCGGCGGACTGGTTTAAGCAGCAATCCTGGATCGATGACAAGCGCATGGTCGCCGGTGGTGCCAGCTATGGTGGTTACCTGACCTCTATCATCCTGGGGCAGAAGCATCCCTTCAATGCCCTGCTGATCCACGCCGCCGTGTACAACATGTACTCGCAGATGGCGGCAGACTTCTCGGTACACAGTCCACGCTTTGGCAACTACTGGGATAACCCTGAGATCTACCAGTCTATTTCGCCTCACTATGGCGCGGCTAACTTCAATACGCCGACCCTGGTGATCCACGGTCAGCTGGATTATCGCGTGCCGGTCGGTCAGGGCTTCGAGCTATTCAGAACCCTGCAGACCCGTGGCGTAGAGTCGCGCATGATCTACTTCCCAGACGAGAATCACTGGATCATGAAGCCCAACAACTCCATCTACTGGTATAACCAAGTGAAAGATTGGATGACCCGCTTCGCCGAGCCGGGTGGCCAGTAAGCGACTGATTGCTTGGGTGAATAGGTGAGAAGGTGAATAGTTGAATTAGGTGAATAGTTGAATTAGGCGAATAGATGAATCCTATCGCCTAGCACTAAAGAAAAAGGCTGCCTCGCATAACGGGGCAGCCTTTCTTGTATTGCAGCATATCGCAACAGATAGTTTAGGGCTTTTGCAGTTGCGCCTTGGCCGCCTCGACCTTGGCGAAATCCAGCCCGAGCTCGGTGACAGCCTCTTTGATCAGGGCCGGGTTTTGCATCACCAGCGCCATCAGTTGCTGCAGCTTTTCAGGGGCGATCCCCAGCTGGCCTATGGTGCCCATGGCCATCAATGGGTTTTCGGTCAAGGTCTGAAACAGCTCCTGGATCTGAGCGTCGCTGACATTGTGTTCTTTTAAGATCGCAATAATCGGGTTCATTGCACTACCTTGTCTCGGTTGAAAGTAAAACAGGCCGCTAGTCTAGCATCCTCTTCGGCCAGCTCAAGCCATAGTCTTGCAGCAGGGCACATAGGCCCTGTCTTGGCGAGCATGCCGGCCGAGCCGGTTGCTGTTGAAGACTCGCTTACAGGAGCGGGTCGCCTGACTTGCTTTCTACCTTGCCGATCACCTCGATATCGCTCAGGGTCGAGAGTATGCCCCACTGCTGTATGGTCATCATATCCTTTACCTCCTGGGCCTTGAAGCTCAGGCGCAGGCCGTCCTTGCGATACTCCTCGGGCAAGTTTTGCGGCAGTATGTGGCGGCCATCGTCGGCGACTATGCCCCAGAAACCGCCTTCGAGATTGAAATATCGAACCGTACCCTGTGTCATGGTGATCGCCTTATCCAGTGATTCGCTCTTCTCGTTTGATAAGCCATTGGGGACAGCTGTTAGCTCTTCCTTGTTAGGCAGCTTGGCCTTAGGCGCTGCTTGCTCTGCTGGCTGCTCGGTTGGTTGAGCGGGAGCCTCTTGCTCCTGATTGCAGGCGCTCAGTGCGAATGCGGCAAGCAGGGGAAGTGACATCTTGGTTACTAAATTCACGGAATAATTCCTCTCTTTCGAAATGGACAATCGGTACTGTAACAGAAACCCCTAGGGCCAGTTTAGCTTTCGGATTTAAATTATGTTTAATCTAAATGCGTTTGGCGCTGGTGGGCAAAATTAAGCATAGGCTAATAAATTGAATTACAAGCAACAAATGGCAAGCGCCCCTAGCTTGCGAGGCGACGATTTTAGTCTTGTCAGGGTATCGATTTGTGGTGAATAAACTCTGGTCTGTGCCTCAGGTTTCTTTCTGCCCTTGGTCGAAGTACCATAGCCTGCAAGAAATGACTCTATGCGCCCAGCCTTTGTTGATGGGTGGGCAAAGGAAGGTGTGCTCTTGGCTAATACGTTTAATGCTAGATTGGCGATTCATCGTCAGCGAGGTTTTAGTGGCATGCAGATCTTCATGATCGTGCTCCTGACCATGGTGCTGACCGCGGTGGCTAGCTTCTTTATCATCAAGACCTATATTTTTCCCTCGCCCTTCACCCCAGTGACCCTCAATGCGAAGGAGGAGCAGCGGCTGGACAGCAAGCTGTCGCAGTTGGGCTGGCAGGTGGAGCGCAAAGACGATCGCCACGGCGGGGCGGGTAAGCTTGAGCCCGAGCCCTATCGCGAGCGCGACGCCGACAGGCAGGTGACCTTTAGCGAGAAGGAGGTCAACGCCATGATAGGTCGCAATCCGGACTTTGCCGAGCGCGTGGCGATCGATTTCTCCGACAACCTAGCCAGCGCCAAGATCTTAATTCCCATCCCACAGGATTTTCCCGTCATGGCCGGTGAGATCCTGCGAGTGAATGCCGGGCTGGATATCCACCTGGATTCCACCCGTCGCCCGGTGGTGGCGCTTGTCGGCGTCAGCCTGATGGGCGTACCGATTCCCAACGCCTGGCTGGGCAACATGAAGAACGTCAATCTGGTGGGGGAGTTTGGCGACCGCGGCTTCTGGACCACCTTCGCCGATGGGGTCGAGGACCTGCAGATCCGCGATGGTGAGCTCTACCTTAAGCTAAGGCGTTAGCGAACAGGCCCTTGCGACCAGGGGCGGTGGATAGATGCTAGCAAAATAAAAGCCGGTGATGAGAGCCGGCTTTTTGATGCAGTGGTGTAGGGAGGGTGAGATGGTGCCTAATCCTTAGCCTGATCCGTCTTGGCCTCCTGCTGGCTAGCCTTGTCTTGATTGGTCTCTTCCTGTTTCGGTTTTTCGGCCTGTCCGCCGCATCCGCCACAACAACTCATAAATACTCCTGTTATCTCGATTAAGTGGCCACAGAGTACTTGATTAAATTACTCGGGTATTTGATCTCGATCAGCTTTTGGCGACTTGTTGTGATCGCCGCCCTCGGCGCACGATCACGGATGAGAGATCAGGCGGTCAGCTCCTGTTGTTCACCTTGGCGCTCTCTGGCGGCGAAATAGCTGAGCGTATCGCTGATGATCACCTTACGCAGGCCGATGAGGGCGATGAGGTTGGGAATCGCCATCAGGCCGTTGACGGTATCGGCCAGCAGCCAGATAAGATCCAGCTGAATAAAGGCGCCCAGGGCGATGAGACTCAGAAAGATAAACTGATAGATCTTTATGCCGTGTTCGCCCAGTTTCTGCCCTGTGAGATAGTACCAGCAGCGCTCGCCATAGTAGTGCCAGCCCAGTATGGTGGTGAAGGCGAAGCAGACCAGGGCGATGGTCACCAGGTATTGGCCGATGAGGGCTGAGCCGCCGGTGGCGAAGGCGGCGCTGGTCATGGCCGCGCCGGCTGCATCGCCGCTCCAGACCCCTGTGATGATCAGCACCAGCCCGGTCATGGTGCAGATAAGCAGGGTATCGAAGAAGGTTCCCGTCATGCTCACCAGCCCCTGTTCGACCGGCTCCTTGGTCTTGGCGGCGGCGGCCGCTATGGGGGCGCTGCCCAGCCCCGACTCGTTAGAGAAGACGCCGCGGGCGATACCTATCTGAATCGCCTGGGCGACCGTGGCACCGAGGAAGCCGCCGGCGGCCGAGATGGGGCTGAAGGCCGAGTGGATCACCAGCTGCAGCGCCGGAACTATCTGGTCGCTAAAGGTGAATAGGATCCACAAGCAGGCCAGCAGATAGCCCAGGGCCATGCTGGGCACCAGTTTCTGTGCCACCTTGGCGATCCGCTTGACGCCGCCCAGGGTGACAGCCGCCACCAATAGGGTGAGCACCAGCGCCGTTACCCAGCCAGGTACATGAAAGGCGATGGTCATGGCGTCACTGATGGCGTTGACCTGGGCAAAGGTGCCAATGCCGAAGAAGGCCACGCCTACGCCGAATAGGGCAAACAGCTTGGCCAGCCAGCCTAGGCCTAGTCCGCGTTCTATGTAATACATGGGGCCGCCGGCGATATTGCCGCGTGCATCTGTGGTGCGATACTTGAGCGCTAGCATACACTCGCCATACTTGGTCGCCATACCGAAGAAGGCCGCCAGCCACATCCAGAAGAGGGCGCCTGGGCCGCCGATCTTGATGGCGGTGGCCACGCCGACGATATTGCCCGTGCCTATGGTGGCCGACAGGGCGGTGCACAGGGCGGCGAAGGAGGAGAGATCGCCCTTGCCGCTGGCGGGTTTAAACAGCAGTTTGAGCGCCAGTGGCAGCTTGAAGATCTGGATGAGCCGCAAACGCAGCGTGAGATAGAGGCCCGTGCCGACTAACAGGCAGAGGGTGATAGGGCCCCAGACGATGGCGTTGATCTCGCTTAGTAACGCGTGAAAATTCATGATGTTCCTCGAATATTAAACTCTAGGGTCTGTTGACCCTCTAATATGGAGGAGGAAAAGAAATGTCTGTGTGGAGACCGACGTCTGTGAGCCATTGGCGTGCACCAACAAGCTAAAAGCGACAAACGACAGTGACTGAATATAGCCATGGCTATAACCGCGACAGTCATCCTCTCCTCTGTCCTTTTGCCTGAGCGTTTCGCGCAGCCATGTGGGGCTGCACTTTCGCCTTCGGCGCCGTAATACCCAGGGATCATCCTAGGCTCACAGTCTCTCCAGAGGCTCGTCCAGTAACAGTCCACGCCATACTATGGCACCTGAAAGAGTGGTTTCTCGCCGATAACGTCTGGCGACAAACTTGCCTCGTCGGTGTGGGGTTGACTCCCCACTCTCCTGCTACCTTCATCCGAACGGAATCCGGGGGCGGCAGCCCCCGGGCCGGATAGCATGCGTCAAATGCCGCGTCGGCTCAAGGGGGACGAGTCACAATTTGTGGCCTTAAGTCGAATATCGTTAGGGATCTTCGACCAAAGGCGAAGCAAATTTTTTGTTTTGCCCCTTAACTTGCTGCCCTCGCAGGGTTTAGAATAAATGCTCGTATCCACCTTGTGGTCATACTGGCATACCTTGCTTAGCTGTCCAGCCTTAGGGCTCACAGACATTCAGGTGTATCGTCACCTCACGACTTGCCATTTTTTGCCAAGCGCAGACAAGCCTTGATCTCGACTCGTTACACTCAGATGTCCGCTATTGTGTTGCGGCCGCTAGCATTATTTCATCGGGATCAAAATGTTATCAGCACTCAAGAAAAGCATCAGCGCTAAACCTTCTACTCAGGAGATACAGACAAATATATGGGCGGGATTGACCGTGGGGGTGATTGCCCTGCCACTCTCAATGGCCCTGGCGATCGCCAGTGGCGTGCCGCCTCAGCACGGCCTCTACACGGCGATGATCGCCGGCATAGTGATCGCCCTGTGTGGCGGCTCTAAGGTCAACATCTCGGGGCCGACGGCGGCCTTTGTGGTGATTCTGCTGCCCATAGTGCAGCAGTTTGGTCTGGGGGGATTGTTGCTTAGCGGCCTGATGGCCGGGGTGATACTGCTGCTGATGGGGCTGGGCAAGCTGGGTAAGTTGATCGAGATAGTGCCCTATCCGGTTACCGTCGGCTTTACCGCAGGCATAGGTGTGGTGATCGCCACCTTTCAGATCAAGGACTTCTTCGGCCTCGACGTGGCTGCCGGTGGTGAACACTATCTGGAGAAACTCTCTTACATCGCCCAGGCGCTGACCAGCATAAATTGGCAGGAGACGCTGGTGGGCGGCTTAACCCTAGCCGTGCTGTTGGCCTGGCCCAGGCTCAAGTCAAAGGTGCCGGCGCATCTGGCTGCCCTGTTAGTTGGCGCCTTGTGCGCCTGGATCATGACCCAGATGCTTGCTGATTTCTCGGTGGCGACCATAGGCAGTCGCTTTCACTATGAACTGGACGGCGTACTGGGCAGCGGTATTCCGCCTATCATGCCGAGCTTCGAGTGGCCGTGGAACCTGCCGGGCGCCGATGGCCAGCCTATCGGCATGAGCTTCGAGCTGGTGCGCGAGCTGCTGCCCTCGGCCATTACCATCGCCATACTCGGGGCGCTGGAATCCCTGCTGTGCGCCGTGGTGGCCGACGGCATGTCGGGCAAGAAACATAATCCCAATGATGAGCTGATCGGCCAGGGCATAGGTAACATGCTGGTGCCGCTGTTTGGCGGTATTCCGGCGACGGCTGCTATCGCCCGCACCGCGGCCAATGTTAAGGCGGGCGGAACCATGCCGCTGGCCTCTGTGGTACATGGCCTGTTTATTCTGGCGGGGATCCTCCTGCTGGCGCCGCTGCTGTCCTATATTCCCATGGCCTCGATGGCGGCGTTGCTGCTGGTGGTCGCCTGGAACATGAGCGAGGCCAAACACTTTGCCCGTACCCTCAAGGTGGCGCCTAGGGACGATGTGCTGATTCTGCTGCTCTGTTTCGCCCTGACCGTGCTGTTCGACATGACCATTGCGGTGGCGGTAGGCATGGGCTTGGCGGCCATGTTGTTTATTCGCCGCAGCATCAGCCTGACCGATGCCAGAGCCGTGGAGACCAATCATCAGGCCTACCAGGTGCCTGAGAGCGTGGTGGTGTATGACATCAATGGGCCGCTGTTTTTTGGCTCGGCCCACAAGGCGCTCAAGACCATCGCCCTGGTGCGCCCCGATGTGCGGGTAGTGATTCTGGATATGTCGGAGGTGACGCTGCTGGACATGAGCGCCATCGTCGCCATGGAGTCGATCGCCCAAGATCTCTCGGCCAAGCGGGTGGGGCTCATCATCAACAACCTGCAACCACGTATGCTGCTCAAGCTCAGGCGGGCGGGGATCCGTAAGCGTCGCGGTCAGGTGGAATATGCTCGCACCATGGATGACAGCTTTACCCTGGCACGGCGTATGGCCGCACAGGAGTAGGCTTATCTGGATATTTGGCGCCGCCTAATACATTTGTTGTATTTTTGTTGACAGTCTTTAGTTGTAGCAGTAGCTTCTAGTTTCTTTTTTTTTGAGGGAACAAAAATCGTGACTAACTACAAGATACAAAAACATTTTTCACTAATTTTAGGAGTCCTCCTATTAGGGCTGACAACGGGTTGTGCCACCTCTTATAAGGTTGACCCCGAGTTGGTGAGTCAGTTTAAGCCTGAGGCGACACCGACTCAGGAGGAAACCTTCGTCTATGTGATCCGCGGCGCTAACTTTCAGGGCGGTGCCCGCGGTGCCTGGGTGGCGGCCAACAAAGATGTGGTTGCCGATCTCTCCAACGGCAGCCATACCTTGCTGAAGCTGGCAACCGGGCTGAACTCTGTGCACTTGGTGCAGGGCTTGGTGGGGTTCGGTTATAGCCGTGTGGATAATCGTCCCGGTGAGACTGTGTACCTGACCATAGATTACACCACGGGTAAGATGAAGGAGGTCGAACGGGATCTCGGTGTCTCGATGATCATGCAGACCAAGAAGGCCAAAGATATCGGCGCGCCGCGAAACAACGATGCTTACGATAACCTGATGGCCAACCCTGCCTTGCTGGGTTTCCCCGTGATGAAACTCGGCGTTGAACCGATTAAGCCCGATGCCGAGACGGCGGTGATTAACTTCTACCGTATGGAGACCCTGATAGGTGAAGTGCCTTTCGATATCTGGTCGGAAAACGGCTATGTGGGTAGCACCAAGGCGGGCACCTATTTTCAGGTGAGAGTCACGCCGGGCAAGCATACCTTCGTCTCACTCTCCGAGCGTTACTCTGTGCTGGAAGCCGAGGTCGAGGCGGGCAAGGAGTATGTGGTCGAATATGATGTGGACATGGGATGGAATCAGGCCCATGTACAGATATTACCTATCGATCCCGTCAAGTCGGCCAAGACCATTAAGAAGTGGCAGGCCAAGGCTAAGTTGATGGTGGTTGATGAGGCCGTGGTGAATCAGAGTGAGTTTGCACAGCGTGTCGAGATGGCCCGCGAATACCTGACGCCAAAGTTTAAAAGTATCGATGCCGGCGAGATGAGCAAGCGAGTATTGAATAAGCAGCACGCGCTGTAATTGATAGGCGGTTATGGCTTGAGGCGAATCACTGTTAAAGGTGGTTCGCCTTTTTGTTTTTAAGGCTTTACGAATACAACCCAGTGTGACTCGCCCCTCAGTTTTCATCGATGAGATGACCCAAAATCGAGTTATTGGCCTAGGCCAATAACTCGTGTTCAGCTGGTCCTCGCCACAGCCTTAATATTGCGCCGTGGAGGATGCTACTGAACGTCTTGCTATGTAATCGATGAAGGTAATGGTCATGCCAAGACCCAAGAAATGTCGTCATTTGCAGTGTCGTCCGCCCTGTAGCCTGTTTAAACCCAATGGGATCCCCAGTGTGGAGTTAGAGCAAGTCCAGCTTGAGGCCGACGAGTTTGAGGCCTTGGCGCTCGGCGATGTGCAGCGGCTCAGTCAACTGGAGGCGGCTGCGTCTATGGGGATCTCGCGCCAGACCTTCGGCAATCTGCTGGCGAGTGCCCGTCACAAGGTGGCAAAGGCTATTACGCAGGGGCAGGCCATCAAATTACCGACATCGAATCCTAAGGAATCATCATGATAATAGCTATGCCCATGAGCAGGGGCCGTCTGGCGGCGCATTTTACCAAGGCGCAGCGTATTGGCTTCTTCAACGAATATCACCAGCTGATCACTAGTTTCGACAATCCGGCCTTAGATGGCGGTGGCTGTCGTGCCAAGAGCGAGCTGCTGAGTCTAATCAAGGCGCAGAAGACAGACATAGTGATAGTGCAGCATATCGGCGAGCGCATGCTGGGTAAGTTGCTGGCGGCAGGGATTGGCGTCAGCCAGGGCGATAACGCCGAGAGCATCGAAGTGTTGCTGGATCAGACGCAGCTGCTGGAGCGTCGTCTGGTGGATGCCTCACAGGGAAGGGCGTCGCTCAATCACGCCAATAAGGGTGGTTGTTGCGCCAGCGGGGGAAACTGTGGTTCGGCCGAGGGCGGATGTGGTTGCGGCGGTCACAAGCCTAAGCCAGAGGTATCGAGCTTGCTACAAAAGCCTGAGTCAGCCCAGGCTGAACAGGCGTCTGCCTCCTATAGTGGTTTTCGCCCCCTGAGTTAGGCCCGTCAGTCCAGCAGTTGATAGGGGCGAGCGATCGCCTCTCTTACTTCGGCCATAGAGAAGACCTTGATGAAACGCTCGAAGGGCTGGCCGTGAAAGTAGAGTTCAACAACGGGTAGGGTAAAGACTCGGTGGGCGGCGGCGATCTCGCCCTGCTCTGCACAGTCGATATAACAAAGCTGCATCTTGGGATACTCGGTCTCGAGTAGCTGTTTCAGCCTGGGTTTAATGCTGTGACAGACACCGCAGTCGGGAGCGCCAAATAACAAGAGTACCGCCTGCTGCGTTTTCAGGTAGGCGTGCAATGCCGCCAAAGAGTCTGTGTGTAAAGATCTCACCTGTCTTATCCTTCTCTGTGCCAGATGTCAGCATGCCTCTAAAGAGGTATTTAAAAACAACATCATAGCCTATTTTACCTATCTGGTTCACACTTCTTTTGTTCGGTTCGAATATCCATTGTCCGTCATATGCCCTCTGAGTAGACTGGCAGCATTAAAGCGATATTCAAGATGTTTGTTTAACTACTCATTCAGGCCGAGGCGCTGCAGATGCTTAATATTGATGATCCTAAAGTGGTCGACAAGACGCCGGCGATTTGGCGCCTGGGGTTCAGACCCTTCTTCCTAGGTGGTGCTCTGTTGGCGGCCCTCTACGTGCCGCTGTGGCTGGTGACCTGGTATTTGCCCGAGATGAGCCTGCTGAGATCTCAGTTTTGGGTGAAGGTGGTGCCGCTTTGGTGGCATCCCCACGAGTTGCTGTTTGGCTTTGCCATGGCGATCGTCTGTGGCTTCCTGCTGACCTCGGTCCAGACCTGGACCAATCAACCCAGCCTCAAGGGCTGGCCGCTCGCGATAGTGTTTGCCTGTTGGCTGCTGGCGCGCGTGTTCTTATTGGCGCCGCTGGAGCTGCCCGTCTGGTTACCTGCGCTGTTTGACAGCCTGTTTCTGCTGCTGAGCGCCGCCAAGCTCTGGACCTGTATCTACCGGGTCAAACAGTGGCGCAACATAGGCTTTCCCATCATGTTGCTGGTGGCGACCGGCATTAACCTGCTGAGCTATTATGCCCTGAGTCAGCGTGACTTCGTGCTGAGCCATCATATTTGGCAGGGCATGCTCTGGTGGCTGGGGCTGCTGATCACTATCGTCGGTGGGCGGGTGATCCCCTTCTTTACCGCAGTGCGGATCAAACAGCCCAAGCCCGAGCCTATTCAGGCGCTGGATCTGAGTCTGATCGGCCTGATGATCCTATTGATTATCCAAGGCATCACTCAATATCTGCCACTCGGCGCCGAGCAGGCCTTGCTGGCGATGACGGCGCTTGCGCATCTGCTGCGCTGGAGTCGCTGGTTGCCTCACAAGACGCTGAAGGAGCCTATGCTCTGGTCGTTGCAGCTGGCTTATCTGTGTCTGCCGTTAACCCTGGCGGCAATTGCCTGGAATATAGATGATGAAAACGCCTATCGTCATCTGCTGCACCTGTTTGCCATAGGCACCATGGCGGGGCTCTGTCTGTCGATGATCTCCCGTGTCTCCCTTGGGCATACCAGTCGTAACATCTATCAGGGACCCAAGATGGCGCCGGCCTTTCTGGCGATCACCCTGGCGGCCCTGTGCCGGGCCGTGATGCCCTTGTGGTTTCCCGCCCACAGTGAGCTATGGCTCTGGATAGCCGGTAGCTGCTGGAGCCTGGCCTTTGGCTGGTTTGTCTGGTGCTATGCCCCCATTTTAACCCGGCCCAGAGTCGACGGACGTCCGGGATAACCGTGACGGTGAAAGCTATTAAGGAGTTGCAAACGCGTATGAAGAAATTAACCGCCATCGCACTGAATCTACTGGGCTGGTGCGGCCTGAGTTCCCTCGCATTGAGTCCCGCCCTAGCGGCGGACGTGAGCCCAGATGCGATGCAGGCCAAGTATCCCAATCAATATGCCAGCTGGCAGGCGACCTCTACCCAGGCGGCGCGCAGCGACATGTTGGCCAGCTATCCTGCCGCCATCATACTCTGGGCGGGATCTGCCTACGCCAAGGAGTATCACAGCCCCAGGGGACATCAGTTTGCGGTGGCGGACGTGACCCACACACTGCGTACCGGCGTACCGCCTACGGAAGGCACGAAAGGGCTGTCGGCGAGCTGCTGGACCTGTAAGTCGCCGGATGTGCCGAGGCTTATCGATGAGCTGGGCGTCGAAGGCTTCTCGGCGAAAAACTTCACCGATCTCGGTAGCGAGATGAACAGTGTCGTCTACTGTAGCGACTGTCACGTCAAGGGCAAGGCGGCCTTGACCCTGCCCCGTCCCCACGCCCGCGACGCCATGGCTAAGGTGCATCTGCCGTTCGACAAGCAAGATGAGGCGATGAAGGGGGCGCAGGTGTGCGGCCAGTGCCATGTGACCTATTATTTCCAGCCGGAGCGCAGCAACAAGGTCAACATCCCCTGGATCTTTGGCAGCAGCGCGGATCTGATTGAAAAGTATTATGATACCCGCCGTTTCTACGAGTGGATCCATCCCATCTCCAAGACGCCTATTCTCAAGGCGCGCCATCCAGAGTTTGAGCATTGGAGCCGCAGCGAACACGCCAAGGCGGGCGTGACCTGTGTGACCTGCCACATGCCTGCGGCCACAGATAGCGAGGGCAAGGCCTACACTAACCATCAGGTGGGCAAGGCGCTGCCAAACTATGACGCCGTGTGTCAGGGCTGCCACGAGAGTAAACAGACGCTGATGAAGCAGCTTAACTCGGCTAAGTCGCAGATTGCCGAGAAGGCGAGACATGTAGAGCTGTTGCTGGTTAAGGCCCACTACGAGGCCGGGGCCGCCTGGGATGCCGGCGCAAGCTGGGCCATCATGAACGATGCCATCATGGCGATTCGCCATGCCCAGTGGCGATGGGACTTTGCCATGTCGTCACACGGCAGCTATGCCCATAACCCTCAGGAGGCCAACGCCCTACTGGATACGGCGATTAAGCAGGCCGAATATGCGCGTAGCGCCCTTGCGGAGATCCTGAGCATGTTGTCTGTCAGCGAGGTGAGCTATCCCGATATTTCCAGCAAGGAGGCGGCGCAGCAGGCGGTGGGCATCGAACTGGAAAAACTGACCAAAGCCAAGCAGGCCTTCATCAAGCAAGAGGTTGACAAGCATTGGCCCGCGGTGAGTCGTACGGGTTACTAACTGCTCTTAACTCACTCGGTTTGAACAACGCCGACCCTTGGATCTGTATCTGGGTCGGCGTTTTGGTATTTGGGGGCCGGGGCTTATTTAGCTGCTTGTCCTAGGAGGCTATTTAAAAAAACTGTTAAATAACCCAGCTCTAGGACTTTGGCAGCGGATAGTGACTGTCGAACGCCTGGCATTTCATCTTCAGAAACTCGATACAGGTGCGGACCTTATGGCTGGGATAATCTGTCTGCAGGTAGGTGAGCTGTAGCGGGATCGGCTCGGCCAGATAATCTGTCAGCAGAAGTTCGAGCCTGCCCTCTGCTACCTCTTGAGCCACATCGAACCAACTCTTATAGGCGATCCCTTCAGCGGCGAGTGCCCACTCCTTGATGACGGCGCCGTCGTTGCAACTCTTAATCCCCCTAAGCTCTACCTCCAGCGGTGCTTGTTTGTCGGCAAAGTGCCACTTGTGCCATGGGGTGTTGCCCCGGTTGAGCAGCAAGATCTTATGTTGGCTTAGCTGCTGGGGATGGCTGGGTCGGCCATGTCGTGCTAAGTAGTCCGGGGCGGCGACTGCCACCCTGTGCATACGTGCAAGTTGCCGACGCATCAGGGAGGAGTCTGGCAGTTCACCGTACCTCAACGCCAGATGGACATTCTGGGCGATGAGGTCTTCCATCTGATCGCCAAAATAGAGGCGCAGGGTCAAGTCGGGCGCCTGGGCCGCTAGCTCGTCCAGCCAGCCTCTGACGCGGTTGCGACCGAGATCTGAGGGCAGGGCGATACGCAGCTCACCCCTGAGCTCACCGCGGTTATCGGCCAGTGCATCGCTGGCGTTTTGCAATAGATTGAGCGCCTGACGCCCGGTTTCGATGAAGGCCTGTCCCTCCTCGGTGAGCTGCATGTTGCGGGTCGAGCGAGCAAATAGCTGGCAGTTGAGTTTATGTTCCAGGCGCTGCAGGGCGGCGCTAGCCGATGCCGGAGTCATACCCAGTTCGCGGGCGGCGGCCGATACGCTGTGCAGGTCGGCGATGCGGATCGCTAGTTGCAGATCTTTGAGATGATACATATCAAAAATTTTTTGAAAATGATTTCAATACTAGCCTAATTATCAAATTATGTAACGGGTAATAAACTCGGTTTCATCGAACAACTTGAATGTAATTGCCGCCAGCTATCGGCATAAGGAAACCCGATGAAACTCTTTAACTCCTACCAGATGGGCCAGCATACCTTGGCCAACCGTATTGTCATGGCGCCCATGACCCGCTCACGCACCAGCCAGCCGGGCAATCTGCCCAATCAGATGATGGCGACTTATTATGCTCAGCGCGCCTCGGCGGGGCTCATTGTCACCGAGGCGACCCAGATCTCCGACGATAGCCAGGGGTACTCTTTTACCCCGGGTATCTATACCCAGGCGCAGATCGATGGCTGGCGTCAGGTGACTGATGCGGTGCACAGTGCGGGCGGCAAGATCTTCAATCAGCTCTGGCATGTGGGCAGGGTGTCACATCCCGTCTTTCAGGGGGGCGAGGCACCCATGGCACCCTCGGCCATCAAGCCAGAGGGCACCCAGGTTTGGGTAGTGGATGAGCAACATCCCGAGGGGCAGATGGTCGATTGTCCGCAGCCAAGAGAGATGACACAAGAGGATATAGATCGCGTGGTCGAAGACTTTGCCGAGGCGGCCGTTAATGCGGTTGCGGCAGGCTTCGATGGGGTGGAGATCCATGGGGGCAATGGTTATCTCATCGATCAGTTCCTGCGTACCAACTCTAACAAGCGCCGCGATGCCTATGGTGGTGATGCCGGTCGGCGGATTCGCTTTCTGTTGGAGGTGGTAGCGGCCGTCAGCGATAGAATAGGCGCCGAGCGGGTTGGCGTGCGCCTTGCTCCCTTCGTGACATTCAAAGACATGAACTGCCCCGAGATTGTCGATACCATTTTGATTGCGGCTAAGCATCTTTCGCAGATGGGCATCGCCTATCTTCACCTGTCGGAGGCCGACTGGGATGATGCGCCGCAGATCCCAGAGTCCTTCAGGGTACAGCTGCGTAACCAGTTTCACGGCAGCATCATAGTGGCCGGACGTTATGATCTGGCGAACGCCAGCGAGGTATTGAGTCAAGGTTATGCGGATATGGTGGCCTTTGGTCGGCCCTTCATCGCCAATCCTGATCTGCCTTATCGACTGCAACATAAGCTGCCGCTGGCAAACTTCGACAAGGGGCCACTGTTTGGCGGCGGCGCAGCAGGCTATATCGACTATCCTGCTGCGGGTTGAGTATCACGCCCTAGGCGATAGCCTTAATGCCTGAGATCTGAGATCAGGTGCCATTGCCTACGGCCCATCTCCAATACTACGCCGACGGCGAGTCCGGCGGCGGTATTAATGGTTAGACAGACGGCGGCGGTAGCTAAGATCACAAAGATGCAGAAGGGTTTGCCATCGAGAAAGCGTTTCGACCAGGCCAGTTGCAGGCCGGCAATCGCCAGCAAGCTGCCGAGGATCGCCAAGGGGATCAGCGATAGTACCTCGGCGATAGTGCCCCCCCAACACAGGGCGATCAGCAGACAGCAGGTCCCGAACAGCACAGGGGCGCGCCAGCTTCTGGCGCCAAAGTGGTATTGCACTGCCAGACCGCCCGCGCCATGGCACATAGGCGTGGCTCCCAGAGGTGCCAGCAGCAAATTTGCCCAGCCCGAGCTGGTGGCTAAGCGCCTTGGTGCAAAGCGTTTGCTATCGACCAAGGCATCTTGGGGAAACTTTTCGCTGGCCATGGCCGAGGTGGCGATCACCGCATTGGTGAGGGTCAAAGCCAGCTGCGGCAAGACCAACAGCAGGGCGGCAGATTGCCACTCGTCAGCGTTGGGCCAGCCTAGCTGCCAATCCGATGTGGCAGAGAGGGTGAAGCTGGGCGCCGAGCCTTGGTTGACCTGCCACAGGACGCCGAGACCTAAGACCAAAGGCATGGCCAGGTAGGAGAGTGGCATGAAGCGGCTCATAAACAGGGCACTAAACGCCAGGATACCTATGAGCCAGGTGCCGCTCATCATCTGGCCCCCCATCCAAATGAGTTGCAGGCCGATAGCCAGCTGTATGCCTATGCTTACGGCGGGCGACAGCTGTTTGGCCATCCAGCTGATGGCGCCGCTATAGGCGAGCAATAGCAGTATTAATCCCATCAAGATACCGCTGGCCTGCAGCATGCCTGGTGTGAGGCCCTGGGCGATCACCAGCGCGGCAATGACCTTCATCGGCTGTACCGGAATGGGCCGACGATAGAAGTAGGCGGTGAACAGGGCGAACAGGCCGAAGCCGAGGAAGATCCCCTGGGGAGAGAAATGGTTGATGGCGATCAGGCCAAGTACCAGAGGCAGAAAGGTGCCGAGATCGGCGAAGGCGCCGCTGAATTCTCCTATGTGCTTGTTTAGCTGGTTAACGTCTTGGGTTTTACATCTCATATTACTTGCCGTGGGAAATCATCACTCATTTCATGGCAAAATTAATGCCATGTTTTTTGTAGGCTTTTATGGGCCAAACCGAGGAAAAATGGGCCATTTAGCCTAAGAGGGTGAGACAAGTTGTCACACTCGAGACTGCAATTGGGTCAATAAAACTCAATATTTAGGAAGGCTAATGTTGTAGTGCTTGGGTTGAATTTACTGGTGGATGGATTAAGTGTGAGGTGTTAAATGCAGGATATCCAGAGTCATAGGGCGCTATCAATGGGGGAGTATGGTGTTATCTGTAAGTCAATAAACAAAGGCCCGCAAGCGGGCCTTTTGATTAGCTCAGAACTGGTTATGCATGTCATTCAAGGCATTGTGCAGCAGGTCATCATCATGGCTGTTAGCATGCAGCTCGTCTCTAGGGTCCTCGATATCGACTAGCGAGGGATGCGGTTTCTCCTTCTCGTGTTCCTCTAACAAAGGATTGTCGAAATGATCGGTTGTGGTGAGGGTAAGGTCGTCGGCGTCGAAATGCTCAGCACGGTTCAACGGTTGATCCAGATTTACCTCGGGTTTGGCTTGATGCTCTGCCAGCGTTAAATCTTGCTGACTCAAGCCGATCATTTGGAGATAGTGATCTACTGGAGAGAGTGTCGCATCGGCCAGTGGTTGTGCTTCTGCCTCAGTATGAGAGGATTCGGCATCACTAGCCGCCACCTCATGTGGGAGTACATGGGTAGGCTTCTCCTCATGGCGAGTTACTTGCCTTTCTGTACTGTCCTCGGCTTTGTCTTCGTCGACTTGATCGACAAAGACCTGAGTTTCATAGACTGTCTCTTGATTTCCGTTCTCTTCGGGTGAGTCGTGAAGCTCTGGAGGTGGCGGAGCGGGATTTGTCGTTGCCGGAGTTACCGTCATATCGACCAAGTGGGTCGCTTGCTGGTTTTGACCGCTGTGGCCGTGGATATAGGTAATATCCAGATTTACCTTGACGTCCACATTGGAGGAGTGGCTATCGTGGTAAAGGATATGGAATATATCGTGATGAGTCTCCGAGATGGTCTCGCCCGCCCAATGGGTGCCTCCCGTGGCCTTCTGTCCTGGTGAGGGCGCCTGGTTGTAGACATAGTCGACGTGGCCAGTATCAGGATCTATGGTCAGGGTGCCGTATTGGCCTCTAAGGCTTAGTGTCGGGTGTCCATGACCATCATCGATCGCCCAGGCCCCCTTAGTTTGGGCGTTGGGGGTAAGCTGCTGCAGTAGTGGTGGGGCAATCAGATCGCCCGTTATATGAGAGCCTACTGAGCCCGTACCTGTTGGTGTGGGGGGCTTAAGAAAACTCATCGTCGGTATCGGGTTGGCGTGATCGACCACATATAGCGGGCTACTCATCTGTGCTTGATTGCCTGCCAAGTCACTGACCATAGCCTTGATTTCCAGGTTACCACCAGGCAATGCATCAACATCGGCACCACTTAGCTGGGTGCTCCAGCAACCATTGTGTACACTAGTATGATATTGCTGTCCTCCAAGGATCACGGTGACTTGCTGCCCCTCCTCTACATTGCTCACCGTACCGCTAATGATTAGCGGTTGATGCTGTTCGACCGCTTGTAACATGTTGTCACCGGCGACAGGGTTCATATCTATGCTCGCCTGAGTATCGACTTTGAGCGATAGTGGCGTAGCCTGTACGGCATTATGTGTGCCAGGAGCCTGTGCGGTAGCTGTGATCTGATGTGCCCCCTCGCTAAGACTGCTGAGGGGGGCGCTATAGTGGCCATTGGCGTCGCTCAAAATGCTGGTGAGTTTGTGGCCCTGTTCATAGAGAGTGACCAGCGAGAATGGAATGCTCGTTTGTCCCTCGACTATGGGCTGAGTGTTATTGGTTATCCCATCGCTGTCGGAATGGCCTGTATCGCTGCTATGGCTCAGCGCTAAGGTGATTGCATTGCCTGGTGTTTGTGCCGATGTCGTTTGGGGTTTAGTGTCTACCAGCTGCGACGCACTTGTGACTGTGGCATGCAACTGGGGCTGTAGGCTGGTGCCTGTGGGCATGGTAAGGCTGACTCTGGCGTCGAAGCTGATATATTTGGTTTCACTTCCGCCGTGATTGTCGCTGACTTGTACTTCGAAGGTGTCGACTCCCAAGTATTGGCCGCTGACCTTGTCATAATGCATGCCGCTAACACTTTGATTGAGCTGATAGCTATATGCGCCAGTATCTGGGTCAACAACTAGAGAGCCAAATAGCCCAGATTGCTGGATGACCGAGAATGTATGGGTATCTTGGTTGTCGGAGTCCTGTACCGATAGGTGTCCTGTGGTACTAGAAATCTGCATTAGTCCCAGTTTAGGAATATCGTTTGTTCCGGTTATCTTGATGACAATATCCTGAGGAGTGCCGTCTAAGGTATAGACTCTGTGAGTGACCAATACCTCCTGGTGTTCACTAAGATGTTGTAGCTTGGCGTTATCCACCTTATAGGTCCAATTACCATCAGCGCCGATATGCAGACTACCGCCGAAGGGATCGTCAACTTGACTTGCGGTACCCGAGTGGAAGGCCTGTTGCCCCGCATCGGGATCAAGCACATTGAGATGTCCTGTGATGGCTATCTTGTTGTTAGCGTCTAGATTGTGGTCTTCACTTAGGTTACCTCGGGTATCGCCGGAGACTCGGGCTTGATCCTTCACAGCAGCGAGCGTGGTGCTCGCGCCTGTGTGGGTCACGCCGCCATGGGCATCTTTGACGTCATAGCTGAAGTGCACCGCGCCGTTGTAGTCTTTCTCTGGGATAAAGGTAAAGCTGCCATCTGGATTGGTGGTGATAGAGCCATGGTCAACATTGAGATTGTCTACGCTGAGTTGACCAACATCATTAGTGTCTATATCAGTGGCGTTGCTGAGTAACTCCGTCGCGGAGATTCGCATTGGTGTATCTTCAATGCCCGGCGCTAACGTGACTTCGCTACTGACCACTGGGGCATCATTGGTGCCGTGGATGGTCAGTTCAATGGTATGGGATGTGCCATCGGCAGAGTGGATGATGACATGGTCTTTTAAGGTGTCACCTTTGCCTAATGCCTGGATCTCAGGCTTAGTGGTGTCGATAACATATTCCCATACTCCCTGGCGATCTATGGTCAGGCGCCCGCCCAATTGGCTGGAGTAAGGTGCCCACTCAGGGTGAAAGACGTCATGCACTAGCGTACTAAAATTGAAGTGGTCTTCACCGGTATCGGCATCGGTGATCGTTAGCTGTCCACTGCAATGGATCATATTGGCTAGGAATGACACGGGTGAGTAGGTATTGACATCTTCAGTGACATGACCTGTGTCGATGCCGCCGATGATGGCAGCATCATTCACGGCTCCAAGTGTCATATTGGCCGAGGTGGAGACTCTGCCCCCGTTATGATCAACGACTTCGTAGTGAAAGGTGACCGGGCCGTTGTAGTCAGTATCTGGAGTGAAGGTAAAAGTTCCATCTGTATTTTGGGCGATCTGTCCATGGTCGGCTGTCAGGTTTTGAACATGAAATGCCTGCATGAAATTCCAGTCAACATCTTGGGTATTTGCGGTGAGCAGGGCTGGAGTTAGTATTACCGCCCTGTCTTCGGTGCCGTTGGGCAGATGCACTGCGCCACTTACCGTGGGGTTTTGGTTGGTGCCGTGAACATCAATGCCTATCTTTATGGTTTGTGTCGAACCGTCTGTCGATTCGGCCGTGACATTAAAGTATTCAGCTTTTTGCTGACCCGGAGCCAATACGGCAGCTTTTGCCGGATCCACTGCATATATCCATGAGCCATCGGCATGAATCTCTAGTGTGCCATAACTCCCCTGCAACCCACCTGCCGGTGTGGTATGCCATGAAACGGTATCGTGTGTATCTAGGTCATGGGCGTGAAGTTGGCCGCTGACAGACGCAGCTGTTGCTCCCTGTTCATCAATATCTCCAAGATGCTCCTGTTTTGTATCAATCTTTACACCATCTTCAGTGCCGTTAACTTTGACATTAATTGGAAAGCGGGTGCCATCTGGCGCGACCAGCGTCATCATTTCTGGCGGGAGAGTTTCGCCGGCCTTTAGGCCCTGTACGGCAGGATTTTGATTGTCTCCGATGTAGTTCCAGAAGAGTCCTGAAGGTAAGAAACTGGTGCCATCACTGTGGATAAGTTGAAACATACCGTAGGGTGTGTGTATATCCAGATTGGAATGCATGTCCCATTGATAAGTCTGCCCACCTGATTCAATGGTTAGATGGTCGATCTGAGTATCAGGATCCGTCACTTCAAATTTTTGCCAGTTGGTGGCATCGTGTAGGTACTGCGTCCCTACTTGGAAAACGTCATTCCCGTCTTCATGTGTTTGACCTGTATTTACGCCAGAAAACTGAGTTTGATCATCGCTCCCCTGAACTAGCACCTCAACATGACGTGTTGATTTTGACCCATCGGAAGAGACGGCGGTAACGTCGAAACCTTTTGCGAAACTGTCAGTAGCCTTAAGTATTTGTGACCTCACAGGATCCAAGGTGTAAGACCAGTGTCCGTTGGCGTCAAGATTAAATGTACCATGTGCATCTTTGATGGTTTGCGGTTGCCATGAAATCGCATCATCTTTGTCTGCATCGTGGGCCAATAACTGACCTTCGACTTTGACATGGGTGTCCTCTACCACAGCACCTAATGCAGAAGTGGTTGCTGCTGGTGTGTCAATTATCACACCATCTTCATGGCCATGAATGTCGACTTGTGTAGGGATGCGAGTGCCGTCTGCTGTGATAAAGACGATTCTGTCATGTAGCGACTGCCCATCTTTTAGGCCTTGGATATCAGCATTATTATTGTCTGCGCTATAGCTCCATTTATCGTGGCCATCTGTGCCGTGGGTAAAGTTAAAGGTACCGTATAGCCCTGCAATGTTGTCGGCGAAGTTTGCAGGTAAGTCATGGATAACACCATTTATCTCAACCTGAACGACTTTTTCTTGAGATGCTTCATCTGGATCTTGGACATCTAAATTCTGCCATCCAGAATGGAGCATAGCGTATGCGTCGGTCCTGTCTTCAGTGATTGACAGACCAATATTGGAGAGTGTCGCAGCATCGTTGATCGCGGCTAGAGTCATGGAAGCTGATGCTGCTGTAGCAGCTCCGTGTGGATCTTGAACTTCAAAGTTAAATCTAACTGTGCCGTTATAGTTGGTTTCTGGCGTGAAGGTAAATGTACCATTGTGGTTATTGGTGATGATGCCTGCCGATGTGCCATCGGGTTTAACCGCGACCAAATTGTGTACCGACAGTAGGGCGGTATCCCCCGTATCAATATCGGTAGTATGAGCCAACAATGTTGTTGAATCTAAGGTGACGGCAGTATCTTCTGTGCCCTGGGTTAATGTGACTTCACCCTTGACAACTGGGGCATCATTGGTGCCGTGGATGGTAATGCTAATGACATGAGGAGTGCCATCTTTAGAGTGGATGGTGACAGTGTCCTTAAGCGTGTCACCTTCACCTAACTGCTGGATTTCTGGTTTTCGATTGTCTATGTAGTAGTTCCAATTACCTTGCTGATCGATAGCGAGTTCACCGCCTAATGCCGAGATGTAAGGTCTGAATTCAGGATGTGTAGCGACAGAGATCAGTGTTTTAAAGTCGAAGCCAGATTCTCCTTTGTCGGGGTCTATGGCCGATAATGAGCCTTGAGCTTCCAATTTATAGGCGTAATTACCTTGCACACTGGCATGAGGATTCAGGTCTTCGGTAACATTGCCTGTATCTATGCCTGTAATAACGGCATTGTCTTGTACTGCCGCTAAGATGGTACTGGCGCCGGTGTGAGTGATGCCGCCATGGGCATCTTTGACGTCATAGCTGAAGTGCACCGCGCCGTTGTAATCTTTCTCTGGGATAAAGGTAAAGCTGCCATCTGGATTGGTGGTGATAGAGCCATG
Source organism: Shewanella sp. cp20 (assembly GCF_000832025.1). NCBI lineage: Bacteria > Pseudomonadati > Pseudomonadota > Gammaproteobacteria > Alteromonadales > Shewanellaceae > Shewanella > Shewanella sp. cp20. The sequence goes on from NZ_JPII01000042.1 coordinate 154,036, forward strand.
GTCAACATTGAGATTGTCTACGCTGAGTAGACCAATATCATTCGTGTCTATATCTGTGGCGTTGCTGAGTAACTCCGCCGCGGAGATTCGCATTGGTGTATCTTCAATGCCCGGCGCTAACGTGACTTCGCTACTGACCACTGGGGCATCATTGGTGCCGTGGATGGTCAGTTCAA